>DASTSB010000186.1:0-2718 GCA_035760885.1 Steroidobacteraceae bacterium
TACGCCTCGATGCGGCGTTCAAGCGCGAGATCGCCGGGGTATGGCTTCTCCTGCCCAGGAGAAATCGTGTTCAAGTAAGCGGTATTGGGACGGAACGGCAAGTACTTGCCGGATCGGCGGGTGAAATCGATCAGCCGCTCGAGCAAGAAGTGCGCGCGCTCGGGACCATGCGCCTTCAACACCGAGTCGATGGATTCCAACCACTCCTGGGTCTCTTGCGGATCCAGATCATCAAACCGTGAAGGTTCGGACATTCGTTGCTACTCGTTGGCCGGTTGCACACGCCGAATCGACGTGCTTTTGAAGCCCATATGCGAAACTGCGGCGGGTCTTATAGGACTGCGCGCGGGTGCGCCGAAGGTGTTGTTCCGTAGACGTTTTGCGCCCTACGGCCCGAAAACCGCGCGTATGATCGGAGTTTGATTTTTTGACGTCAAGGAACCCAGCATTCGTGGAACTTCTTCCCGCACAGCGCAACGTTCGCATTCGCCAGCGCGAGGCAGCACCGAACTCCGCCTCGCTAGAAACACATGACGCAGTGCTGATTCTTTGCCCCAGCGATGCAGGTTCGAAATCGCTCACAGAGCTCCCACATTCGGCCCTTTGGAAGAAGCTGTACGCGGCAGCAGCGGCACAAGGTCCCGTGGCTCACATCAGTGCTCGAGTAGCCGAGAGCGGAACACCTACCGTCATCGCGTTCATCAAGCCAAATGCGTCTGCATTCGAACGACTTTCCGCGACCGCCGCCGCATACAAGGACTTCGGAACGCTTCCGGAAAAGAGCCGGATCCTGATTGCCGCGATCCGATTTGGCAAAGACGAAGCAGCCGACATTCTCGAAGCGGCGCTGAGCAGCGTGTTGGCAGGATCCGCTCCGATGCCGGAAATGAAGTCGAAGCCAACCCGCAAGCCGGGTGTGAGTGAAATCACACTGCTCCATTCAGGCGTCGCGGTGGATGTCGAGGCCGCCTGTGCGCTGGATCGGGGCAATCACGTTGCTCGCTGGCTCACGACCCTACCTCCAAACATTTTGGATGCGCCGACTTACAGGCGAGCGGTCCGCGACCTCGCCAAGCGCGAGGGCTGGAAGTTCACGTTCTACGATGAAGCTGCTCTGGATCGGTTGGGGGCAGGCGCATTTCTGGCTGTTTCGCGCGCAAACGAGCATCGGGGCGCAGGCATCGCTTGCATTCGCTACCGGCCCCGCGCCCGCGCCAAAAGTCAGGCCCGGCTGGCGTTGGTAGGCAAAGGCATTTGTTTCGACACCGGCGGCATCAATCTCAAGCCGCACAAAAGCATGTATCACATGCACGAGGATATGCAGGGCAGCGCAGTCGCCTTAGGCATGTTGCTCGCCTTGAGCGCCTTGGAAGTGCCCTACGAAATCGACTGCTGGCTGGCAATCACCGAAAACGAAATCAATGCTCGTGCGTATCGACCGCAAGAGGTCGTACGCGCTCTGAACGGCACGACCATCCAAGTCGCACATAGCGATGCTGAAGGACGCATGGTGCTTGCGGATACGCTCGCCCTCGCCGCGCGCGAACAGCCCGATCTCATCGTCGACTACGCGACCCTGACTGGCTCGTGCATCTTGGCGCTGACTGAGCGCTACAGCGGTGCATTCACGAACCGACCGCAGTTGCATCCGCAGTTGCTGGCTGCGGGCGCCCGCAGCGGTGAACGCGTATGGCCTTTTCCTATGGACGAGGACTTCGACAGCGATTTGTCTTCGAAGATCGCCGATGTCTTGCAGTGCACGCCGGACAGCAAAGGCGATCACATCTTGGCCGCGCGATTCTTGAATCGATTCGTACCCGATACGATTCCGTGGATTCATCTGGATCTCTCATCCAGTAATCGCTCCGGCGGCTTGGCACACATCCCCAGCGACTTCACAGGGTTCGGCCTGCGCTTCACGTACGAACTGCTGCAACAACCCGACGTATTTCAAGGCCGCGCCTCCAAACGCGGATCACTCAAGAGATCTCGATGACCCGATTGAAAATTCGACGACCTGACGATTGGCATCTGCACGTGCGCGATGGCGCTGCAATGCACACCGTCGTGCCATTCACGGCTCGCCAATTTAGGCGCGCCATCATCATGCCGAATTTGAAGCCGCCGGTGACGACGGTGGCGGCAGCGCAGGCCTATCGCGAGCGAATCTTGAAAGCCGTTCCTGAGAACGTTCCATTCGAGCCGCTCATGACGCTGTATCTGACCGACTCCACTTCTGCTGCTGAAATTCGTGCGGCGTCCCAAACGGGCTTCGTTGTAGGTGCAAAGCTCTACCCTGCAGGGGCGACGACCAACTCCGATTCCGGCGTGACCGCAATCGAGAAAATTTATCCAGCGCTCGAGGCGATGGAAGAAGTCGGATTGGTCTTCCAAGTGCACGGCGAAGTCACGAATAGCGATGTCGACGTGTTCGATCGCGAAACGGTCTTCATCGACCGCGTGCTGGCGCCTTTGATCGAGCGATTCAAGAGATTGAAGGTCGTGTTTGAGCACGTCACCACACGCACTGCGGTTCGATTCGTCGAGTCTGCGCGCAACGGGGTGGGTGCAACGATCACGCCTCAGCACCTGCTGCTCAATCGCAATGCGATTTTTCAAGGTGGCATTCGCCCACACTTGTATTGCTTGCCCATTCTGAAGCGCGAGCACGATCGAGAAGCGCTCATCAAGGCAGCGACTGAAAATCCGAGATTCTTT
>DASTSB010000187.1:0-2007 GCA_035760885.1 Steroidobacteraceae bacterium
CGAAGCTGTTCACGTGGCCGGGTCTGCGTCATGCGGTGATCAATGTCAGCGATGCGTTCGGGCAAAAGCTCGCTGCATCGACCACGGCACGCGAGATCACGACGTATGCCCGCTCCAGCTTTGCAACGATTCGCGGCAACCGGAGGCATGTGTTTGCTGCGCATGCGTCAGCGGGTGCGAGCGGATTGACGCTCACAGCGGATGGCAGCTGGGGCCGCTTCGATGTACGCACAAGACTGATCGGCGATTTCAACATCGACAACGTGCTCGCGGTACTCGCTGCGTTACTGGGCGCAGGCGTGAGCGTCGCGGATGCGGTCAAAGCAATCGAAACCTGCACGCCTCCGCCGGGTCGGATGGAGACCGTGGTGCGCAAAGGACATCCGCTTGCAATCGTCGACTACGCTCATTCCCCCGATGCACTCGAGAAGGCATTACTCGCGGCTCGTCAGCATTGCCGCGGCAAGCTGGTCTGCGTCTTCGGTTGCGGCGGCGATCGCGATCGTGCCAAGCGTCCGATCATGGGCGAGATTGCGGCACGGCTTGCCGATGTGGTCGTCGTCACGGATGACAACCCACGAACTGAAGACGGCGATGCCATCGTTGCGGACATTCTGCGTGGATTGCCGAACGCCAACGCTGCGACGGTCGAGCGGGATCGTGCTCGCGCGATCCGGCACGCAATCTCGCAGGCGCAAGCAACTGACGTGGTGTTGATCGCGGGCAAAGGGCACGAGGACTATCAAATCGTCGGTACGGCACGGCGTCGCTTCAGCGATCGCGAAGTGGCGCAGAGTGCATTGGAGGCGCGTCCATGATCGCTTGGCGCCTCAAAGAATTCGCTCGCATCGCCGGTGGTGAGTTGGTCGGCAATGATGGGGCGTTCACGAGTGTTTCGACCGATACTCGCACGCTCAAGTCGGGCGCGCTATTCGTTGCGCTGTCGGGCCCGAATTTCGACGGACATACATTTGTCGCTGCCGCACCAGATCGCGGCGCGGCCGCGGCACTGGTCAGCCGCGTAGTTGCGAGCGAGCTGCCGCAGATTGTCGTCGCCGATCCGCTCGCAGCGTTGAGCGCCTTCGCACGCGAGTGGCGCCGGCAATTCCAAATTCCCGTGATCGGCGTCACCGGCAGCAACGGTAAGACCACCACCAAAGAACTCATTGGATCGATCTTCTCGCGCTTGGGCTCGACGCTTATCACGCGCGGCAACTTGAACAATCACATCGGCGTGCCGCTCACGCTGCTGGAACTCAATGCGGCTCATCGATACGCCGTCATCGAAATGGGCGCGAATCATCAAGGAGAAATCGCGCATCTCTCGTCGATCGCGGAACCCTCGATCGGCGTTGTGACCAACGCCGGTGCAGCCCACTTGGAAGGCTTCGGCGGACTGGAAGGCGTGGCCGCAGGCAAGGGAGAGTTGTTCCGCGCTCTGCCAGCCAATGGCGTTGCAATCATCAACGCAGATGACAAGTACGCAAGCTACTGGCGCGACTCGCGCAACTGCGAACGCGTTTACACGTTCGGTTTCGAACAACCTGCGGAGTTCATGGCGCACAAAGTGCGCGAGAGTGGCGATGCGAGCGGGTTCCGCATCGAATTCGATCTCGTCACGCCGCTCGGTACGCAGCCGGCCGTCCTTAACCTGGGCGGGCTCCACAATTTGCGTAACGCCCTCGGTGCTGCGGCAGTCGCCGCAGCGGCCGGCGCAACACTCGAGCAAATCATCGCAGGATTGGCATCGATGCGACCCGTTGCGGGCCGGCTGGAATTAAAGGCCGCAATCAATGGTGCATTCCTCGTCGATGACTCCTACAACGCGAATCCCAGCTCGTTGAAAGCAGGGCTCGATGCCTTCCGAAACTTCGGCGGCGCACGTTGGTTAGTGCTCGGCGAAATGAAAGAACTCGGCGACAGCGCCGACGCGTTGCACGCCGAGGTGGGGCGCTATGCGAAGCAAGCCGGTATCGCGCGATTACTCGCAATCGGCGAACGCTCCAA
>DASTSB010000188.1:0-10758 GCA_035760885.1 Steroidobacteraceae bacterium
TTGTTGACGATCGCTCTGTGCTTGCTCGTGTTTATGCCTTGGAATGTGCCGTTGTGGTGGCAGCTACGCCGGCTGCGCTACGCAATCGAGGTGGATTGCGACACCCGCGTGTTGAGGAGCGGACGCGCGGTGGAGGAATACGGCGAGACGCTCATTCAAGTTGGACAGCGACGCAGCACTTACATCGGTGCCGTGGCCGCCATGTCCGAATCCGTCTCGTTTTTGGAAAGGAGAATTGCACTTATGACTCGTAGTACCGCGAAGTGGTGGCGCATCGCCGCTATTGGCTTCACCTCTTTGTCTCTCGCATGCGTGGCACTGGCTGCGCAAGTGAGTCCGCCGAATGCACAAGCGCAAACCGAGCAGACTACCAACAATGTTCCTGAACGAAAGACTGTCGCCGTCGATCCCGCAGTCTTAGATCGATATGTGGGCGAATATGCGCTGAACGAAGGCGTGATCATTACCATCCGTCGCGACGGTTCTCGATTGCTTGCCCAACTCACAGAGCAGCCGGAGTTCGAAATCTTTCCATCTAGCGAAACGGAGTTCTTCTGGAAGGTAGTCGATGCGCAGATCAAGTTCGTCGTCGACGGGGGCCGGGCCGATTTGGCGATCCTCCACCAATTCAACACGGATATGCGCGCACCGCGCGTTGAGAATGGGACTGCGGACCGAGTCGCGGCTGCCGTGGAAGCCAAGAAGCAAAGCCAGAGCCCGACGCCTGGAAGCGACACCGCGCTGAGGCAGTTCATTGAAGCCGCGCAAACAGGCAAACCGAATCTAGCGCAGCTGAGCCCGCCGCTCGCCAATGTAGTGAAGGCGCAAGCGACTTCGATTCAGGCGAACCTATCTCATCTTGGAGCGATTCAGTCTGTCGAATTCAAGGGCGTGGGGAATCAAGGCTGGGATACGTATGAGGTCAAACACGAACACGGCATCTCGCAGTGGCGCATCGCGGTAGACCAAGACGGCATCATCGCCGGCCTGTTGATGGTTCCGACACCTTGATGTGAGTTCACGCTGGCTCGCCTACAACGGCGAGCCAGTGCAGCCGTCCGCTAGATCCCAACTCGATGGACCGCAGTGCCGCATGGAACCCTGGCTTGCCGGCGCACATTTTCGTCGCTGCGCGAACATGCATCTGGGACGGAAGCTCGCATGGCCAGCACGTTAGACAACATCAAAAGAGCTGCGCAAATCTCTGCTGAACTGATCAGCCTTGGACCTTTCGGTGCACCGCGCGCGGCATTCAAGACGATTCTTGCACGTACCTTCTGGGACATCGAGGCCAGTCGCTTCTTAATGCTGGGGCTGCACGATGTGCGCATGCATCGATGGAGCGATTGCATGAGTTATTCGTTGGAACTCGAACCCGGCTTACGAACCATCAATTGGCAGGGCGACGCCCGCAGACTCACGGTCGACAAATTGATCACTGCTGAGCGGCTTGCAGATCGCCGCCTCCCCTTCATCGCACCGGTAGCGGTGATTGGACGAGACAGCGCACGACATCCGCATCACAGCAAATTCCCGCACATAGATTCGGTCGAGGAACTCGCTCGCGTCTTGGCCTCAGCACCCCCTCAACTGTTCGCCAAGCCTGCAGATGGATGGCGGGGCACTGGTGTGTTCGGACCAGAACGTTGCGGCGAAAACTGGCAATTGGGATCCGAAGTTCTTTCGGATGCGCAGTTGGCTCAACGCCTTCTTGCCGCTGCCGGCTCTTCTGGATTGTTATTGCAGAGGCGATTGCGCAGTCATCGTGGCCTCGCTCCGATGGGGGGCGATTTAGGACTGAGCACCGTACGCATCAACACCGCGTTCGTACGAGAGGGTGCCGAAATCCTCTTTGTGTTTGCAAAGATCATGGGCGCGAAGGGTTTGGTGGACAATTTCAGCGGCGGAAGATTTGGCAATTTATTGGCTTGTGTCGACAAGCACACGGGCACAATCACCAAGGTATTCGGGCGCAGACGTGAGCATCAGTACCTCATGCATCCCGTCACACACCATCCCGTGACTGGCACGCGGCTGATCGGGTTCACGTTGCCGCTTTGGGACCAAGCAGTGGACCTCGCGAAGCAAGTTGCGCTCGCCTTTCCCGAGTCGCCGCTGATCGGTTTAGACGTTGCAATCACCGACGATGGGCCGCTGATAGTCGAAGCCCAGTCGGATTGGGATGCAAACGGGGCGCAGCTCATGACGGGCAGCGGACTGCGTCCGTTGCTGCGAGAAATCGTGCCGCGACTCGCTCTGCACGAAGACGTGAAGGATCAGGCGATGCAGCAAATGGGATTATTCGATGCTCGCCGCCGCAAACGTCTGCCGCGCCCACCGAGCGTATCGCGTCACGAATACTCCTCTAGCGCTTGAACAGCACCAACGGAATCCCTTCCCCCATCGCACGATGACCTGCCGCCGATGGATGCAGGCCATCGCCCACGTCGAACTCCGCTTTGAGGCGATCAGGCTGTTGGGGATTCGCCGTCAGCTTATCGAAGTCGATGACTGCATCGAAGTGACCCGGCGCGCGAATCCACGCGTTCACGGCCTGCCGGTCTGCTTCATTCAACGCAGTGGGATGGTAATACTCCGAACCGCCGTACGGCATGATCGTCGCACCGAACACTTTGATTCCGTGCGTGTGCGCTCGCACGATGATTTCTTGATACGACTGAATCATTCGCCGGACCAACTCATCATGCTGAGCTTTTGAGACCTCGCTATCGCGCGTGAGTGTGCCGAGATCGTTCACCCCTTCGAGCACGATGAGATATCGAACACCGTTACGCGCGAGCACATCGCGATCGAAGCGCGCGAGCGCATTCGGCCCGATGCCATCGTTCAACAGGCGATTCCCGCCGATCCCGACGTTCAATACGCCAATGTGACGCGTCGCCGCGGATTTCTGTAACTGGTTTGCAAGCACGTCGGGCCAGCGATCGTTGCCGTTCGTCGTGGATCCGCGCCCATCCGTGATCGAATCTCCGAGCGTGACGACGGCAGCGCCCTTCTTCGCGGGCACATCGATGGCCGACAGGAAATACCAATGCTCCAGCATCTTCGCATCCTGCAGTTCCGCAGCAGCAGGCGATGACTTGGTCGACACATATGAGTTGGTGCGCGATCCGGGATGGCCGGTTTCCTGCGCAGGCACCTGCTCGATCTGCATGGTGACAGCAAGCAGCGAGAGCGGATCCACTGCGAGGTTCAAAGGATCGGATGTGAGCTCGGCTCCGGCAGGAATCAAGACATCTTCACGATCGCTGAACTTCACCACGCGATCCGAATTCGCATCGATGCGTCCCGATGCCGAGTCGATCGGACGCGCGACATGCACCGAGTTCACATGCAAAGGCTCCGTGCCGAATGCATTGGACACTCGCAGTCGTATCGACGAGCCGCCAATCGATACGCGCACCACTTGCCGAATCGTGACGTTGTGAAGCACTTCAGCAGGTAACGAATTCTTTGGCTCCACGATTTGCTGTGCAGAACCCCAGGTGCCCACCCAGTCGGCGGAGCTCGCCTCCACTGGCCGCGCAACCGAGGACGACGCGGGCGCAAACGCTACAGTGAGCGCTGCGGCGAGAATCCAAGAGCGAACTAAGTGAAGCCGTGTGTTGCCGTACATGTGCTTGCCCAGTGTTTAGAGACCGCGCGATTGTGCATGATCGCTGCGCCTGCGGCTTTCCCCCAGACAGTTTTTTACATGCAACAAGCGGGCGTGCGCACTCGGCGTATCTCGTATTCTTGCTCCAGCCTCCAGCCTTCACCCCGAGGCAAGTGTCTTTTAAGAATGCCGAGCCGTTGGGGTCGATGTCCTTCGACGAAGAGCGAAGAATCAATCCAACGTATACGACGCAATGTGCTCGACCAGCTCCAGCTCGGATTGCTTCATGGGAACGCCGTACCCAGTGGGCACAAAGGAGATCCAGCCCGTGCCCTCGACGGGAACGAACCGTTTCAAGAATGCAGTCACACGGCCGTACTCGTCGATCGCGAGTGGAACTACGTCTTCAGTGGATTCCGGTGGCAGCACTGCATACGAAGTCTTGAGAGATTCCGGCAGTCCCCAATTGCGTCCCGCTTGCGTTGCATGTGCAAAGTAGTTACCCGAATCCTCGAAATCGAGGACTGAGATCCCTAGCAGCTGCGCAGGGATTTGTGGTGTGAACCCTTGAAACTTGCCGCTGACATCAAAGCGGTATCGATTGGGCGCCCCCGACATCCACACGACCTTGCCGCCGCTTTCAAGATAGCGACGCATTGGCCCCGTAGCCGGATCCGCGCCGAGCACAGACTCCGGAATCATGGAGTAGCCAAAGACCAGCACGCTTGGTTCTCCAGAGCGTGTACGTGAATCGATCCAGCGCTTCAGTGCAGCCGCCGAATCCAGCTGCTCATATCCGTGTTGCAGCAAGTGCGGACCCAATCGAGCATCGACGATGAATCCCTTCGTGGAATCAGGCACGTTCTGCGGCAGGTAAAACGCCTTGTGGACTGGTGCTTCGGCCTCGCTGACGGCGAGTAGACGGCCATCATCCGTACCAAAGTACAGCGTATCTGCGTCACTCGTAAGGGACGAATAGATTTCAGCGCCGACCTCATACGTCCAACGTTGTTTGCCGCTCGACTTATCTATTGCGTAGACCTTGCCATCGGCGCAGCCCCAATAGCTCGTGTCGCCATCAATGAGCGCAGTCGTATACGTGTGTGCGCCTGAACTGAATTCCCATTTCATCTTGCCCGTGCGCAAGTCCAGCGCATTGACCTTGTTGTTGATAGACCAGCCCACAAAAACGGCGCCACCCTCGACGGTGCTAGACATCGCCCACGTTGTATCGTACGCGAACTTCCAACGCAACTTATGCGTGTCGATATCGACTGCGTACACGTTGCCGTCACGGGATGCGAATACCAGCGTCCTATCCTGCAGTGCAGGCTTCGAGAAGATATCGCTGCGAATGAATCCTTGGCTCAAATCGTATTGGGTGCCCTCAGTCTCGAACTTCCAGCGCAGCTTGCCATCGCGACTCAGCGCGTAGACGAAGTCGTCTCCACTGGGTTGGTAGATCGTCCCGCCCGCAACGAGCGGCGCCGCACGCAGGCTGTCTCCTGTCTGGAATTTCCAGCGCAACTTGCCGCTCGCAGGTTCAAGCGCATACAGAGCGCCGTCCCCGGACGGAACCAGAACCTGGTCCGCATCGACGACGGGCGGTGCGGTATAGAAATTCCATTCGGTCGTCGTGGCTAGCGTCGGCTGCATTTCGAACGACCACCGTACCGATCCGTCGAGTCGATCGAGTGCATAAACCCGGCGGCTGCGGCCTGCAACGATCACCCACTTGTCGGTAACCGCAGGAGCGCCGGCAATTGCAGCGCCGGTGTCGAACTTCCAGATCAAGTCGCCGGACTTCTTGACCGCATACACGAATCCGTCCGCACTGCCGACGTAGATTGCTTCCCGGGTGACGGTCGGCGCGCCTCGGATCGGGCCATCCGTCTGCACTGCCCACTTGATATGAGGGCGAGTGATTTGCAGGCTCCACGATGGGCTAAAGGTGAACGCCAAAACGAGCGCGAAAACAATTCGAAACCAGAGTCGTGACTTCATTGAATGTGAATCGTTGTTGTTGCTATGGGCTATCGGCCGTTCACTTCGGCAACGCCACAGCGAAAATGTTCCGCCAGAAATCGCACGATCACCGCAATCGATTCAAGCCCGTGTCGATTCGTCGTCGCCGAACCGGCGTCGCAACGTGTCCTCGAAGCTGCGCTGCGTCTGCGGCTTGATGAAGAGCGTCACGATGTCGGGGCGGGCCTCGAGGATCTTCTTTTCCAGCGCCAAGAACTGCTCTTCTATTTGTGTTGCAGTCAACTCGTCGGCGAATTCGAGACTCAGTGCCACGAGGATTTGATTCGTGCCGAGTTGTACGGTCAGCACGCCGTTCACGCGTGCGATGTTCGGTTCGCATTCCGCCATCCACCGAATCGCATCGCTGAGTTGATGGTCCGCGCGTTCCCCTATCAGCAAACTCTTGCTCTCCCGGGCGAGCAATATCGCGGTGATCGCCAGCACGATTCCGATCAGGATCGACCCAATCCCATCCAAGATCGGCATGTCATTGGCGGTGGAAAAGTATGTTGCCAGCGCGGCAATCACGATGCCGACGAGCGCGGCGGTGTCTTCGAACAGCACCATAAATGAGGGCGGATCCTTGCTGCGACGGAAGGCGGTGTAGACGTCTTGCGAGCCTTTCGCGCCTTTGAACTGGCGCCACGAAACCCACCAGGATCCCCCTTCGAATAGAAACGAAAGCCCCAGCACGATGTAGCTAATCAGTGGATCTTTGATCGGCTCTGGATGCAGTAGATGCGCGATGCCTTGATACATCGAGACGCCTGCGCCCAGCGCAAACACCAAGAGCGCCACAATGAAACTCCAGAAGTAGAGTTCGCGACCGTAACCCAGCGGATGTTCTGGGTCAGCACGCTGCGCTGCGCGCCGCATTCCGTAGAGCAGCAACAGTTCATTGCCGGTATCGACAAACGAATGCACCGCTTCGCTTTGCATCGAGGCACTGCCGGTCAACATGCCAGCAACCGCTTTGGTCAACGCAACCAGGAAATTGCCGATGAGGGCGGCGTAAACGGCGTGTTTGGATTCGGGTGCACGTGCCATGAGAAAGATTTTCCGGCGCTATGTGCACCGCAATGCGCACTGCACAAGCCGTGTTCCTCATGCGCGCCACTCAACGCGAATTCCGGTGCAGTACTTAGCGACTTCGTTTCTCCCCGCATGCCACTTCGCAAACGCCGACGCGACTATTGGGCGGCAGGATGGCAATCCGGGCTGCGTGATGGACACTTCGGTCGAATCGTCGACGAATGACATATCGAATGCGGGCGCAACGGAATGTACGTGGTGGTCGTTGATCCGCCACGCCGCACTGATGTTTGTGACGCTCGCATCCGTCGCCGCGCTCACCAATTTCGATCGGTGGATTGCACACACGTTTTTCTACCGAGAGCATGCTTGGGTCGGCGCACGCGTATGGTTCGTCAACGATGTCGTGCATGCTGCGGGTACATGGTTTGTGCGTGGGCTGCTGGCCGCCAGCATCGCGGTGTGGATCGCAGGCTATTTCCTGAAACCTTTCGCGCACGCACGCCGTGCTGCAGGATTCGTTGTACTGTCCTTCGTCCTGGGCGTCGGGACGATTGGCCTGCTAAAAGAGCTGACGCATATCGATTGCCCGTGGTCGCTGCGCGAATTCGGCGGCAGCAAGGAGTACGTGCCGCTACTCGAAGCCCGTCCAATTGATCAGCCCGCTGGGCGTTACTTTCCCGCGGCGCACGCGAGCGCCGGCTATTGCCTGCTCGCGCTCTACTTCATCGCGCGGGAACGAAGCAGGCATTTGTCTCGACTTGGGTTGGCTATCGGGATCTGTGCGGGGCTATTGTTTGGCATTGCTCAGCAATCTCGCGGCGCTCATTTCTTCTCGCATGATCTTTGGAGTGCGTTCATCGTGTGGTCGATCTGCAGCGCTCTTTACGTGCATGGGTACGGCTCGCGGCTGTGGCTCGCTCGCGATCGAGACAGGTAAAGAAGCCGGAACAGAAATCTCACACAGAGCACACAGAGTCCGATGTCCGCCGCATCCGCGTCGGTAGGTGAGTATGTGTCGTTTCGCTTCGCGCGTTCGGATACAGGAACCCCACGATGAGCACGGGGACCATTCGGATAGGACGCGGAAGGACATGGGTCCCGCAGGGGAAACCATTCTTGCTAGTCACCAGTCACCAATCAGCAGTCACTTCAAGATTTCACACGGAGAACACGGAGAACACGGAGGCAAGAATCGGACGAGACAAAAAGAACCCACAGGACAAAGTGCAATGTGTGGAGTGTCGGGTGTGACACATGAAGGAACTCACGGCGACGATCCCCTCCCCTGCACGTCGCGTGCGGGGGAGGGATAGGGAGGGGGCGAATCTTTTGTTCGGCGCGCCTTCGGCCGCGAGCGGCGAGAACGGGCAAGGGCTTGTGGCGGCTGTTACCTGCTAACCCATCTCAGACGAAACACCGCGTGCCATCGCACGATCAGTTTGCCTCGCGATCGTGCTGCCTCGTACATGCAGATGGCCGACGATAGGAGGCATCGCCTACGTCACTCCCACGCCGGTGTGTCACGCACATCTTTCGGCTGGCTATGTGGTGTTGTCGGATGACAAAGACGTTGAAACTTCCCCAGGCTTATACTTTTCCGGCGAGGGGACCTATGCCCAACATCGAGGAAATCGAAGCGCAGATTCAGAAGCGTTCTCGCGAGGACTTTGCTGAACTTCGGGAGTGGTTTCTGGAGCAGGACTGGAAAGCATGGGACGCGCAGAATGTGGCTGATGCCAAATCCGGAAAGCTGGATCGGCACGCATGGCGAGTACAACAAGATCATTGGATGACAAACATTTCAAGTCGACGCGTCCGCATCAAATTTCCTGTTCGTCGGTCATTCCTGGTAATCAACTCCCGGAGAAAAAAATGGCAATCAACACACAACCTCGGAAGAAACTGAATACGCGGACAGCGCTGCGCAGCGGCATCGCGGGCCTGCTCGGCGCTGTAGTGGGTCGATTTGCTGCCGGTCCACTTTTGTCGATGTTCAAAGATTCTCCCGAATGGCTCGCGCCCGTCGTTGTGATCGGGGTTGCTGCAGTGTTCATGCTTGCGGTCCTGCTGTTTCCTCTCGCGATGCGTTCGAACAGAGGAAATAAAACGTGACTAGCGTTCCGACCGGCACAGAACGAATGCGGCCGTTTGTCCCGGCCAGAGACTACGAGTGCTCCAAGCAGTTTTACGAGACGCTCGGGTTCGAGAAGGTACTGGATGGTGAAGTAGCGATCTTCAACGCGGGCTCCGGTGGATTCATTCTGCAGCGCTATTATCAGAAGGAGTGGGCCGAAAATTTCATGATGCAGATCATGGTCGATGATCTCGACGCATGGTGGACGCATATCGAATCGCTGAACCTGCCTAAGCACTTCGACGTACCAGCGCCGAAGCCACCTACCCTGCAGCCGTGGGGTCTTCGCGTTGCGTACGTTGTCGATCCGTCTGGAGTCCTTTGGCATTTTTCCGAGCGTCGGACGCAGGTTAGACAAGACGAGTAATGCGAGACGGGACATCCAGAAGTTCACACGGAGAACACGGAGGCAAGAATCAGACGCAACACAAAGCGCGCATAGGAAGCAGTGATATGTGAGCCCGCGTTGCCCTGAGGGCTAAGACTCTCCACCGGAGCACGGGGAGCGTTGGAGTAAGAAGCAGAAAGAGACAATTCCAGCCAAGAGCAATCCGTTCTTGCTAGTCACTAGTCAGTAGTCACCAGTCACTTGAAAGGTCCACCCCGAGGCAGGATCGTCGATCGCGGATCGTGCTTCAGAGTTCGAGAAAATCTGACTCCCTCCCCCTTCGACGGGGGAGGGTTGGGGAGAGGGTGAGCACACTTGTTTCGCGCGCGCCTTTGGCCGCGAGCGACGAGACCTCTCTTCCGCACGAAGAGCGCGCGGCGTCTCCAAACACTCTTTGGGGTTGATCAGTCCACAATCACGGATATGATTGCGTCCTGTGATTCTGTGTTGTCGCCTAACACTCAGAACGTGATATGGAGCTTCCGCATGCAGGTAACTGAAGCCAAGGCGAATTGTCTGCGTCACCGCGGAACACTGTCGTGTTACAACACGACACTTAGGCCATCTATATCTTGTTGGGCGGTTAGGTCGTGAGGGAAAAGAAGGTTGCTATGGGCTGGGTGGTCGCGCTTGTGAGTCCATTCGTAGTCGTCAGCGCATACCTTTATTTTTCGCGCCAACGCGCCTTCGGCTTTTCAGTAACGAGCGACTTCATAGCTCTGTCTATGGCTATTGCAGTTGGTCTCGCGGGCTTGCTTCTGGCGGTTCGCACCACAGCACGTCGCTTGCTGGGCTTTGTCGTCTACGTGTGCGTGGCTATCTACGTGCTGTTCTACTATTCGTTGTCATTCGTCTGCGGCGCGTTTGGAGACTGCCTCTAATGCCCAACAACACGCTTGTTCCGACTCCCAAACTGCTTCGCCGTTTGTCCACGGCACAGCGTGGACGTTGGGTGTGAGCAAACAGTTGTGAAGTACGATGATGCAAGTTGGCACTACGGAAGCGATAGCTTTCCCAAAAGCCAACCAGACGAACACGGCGGCACTCACATCGGGCTGTTCCTGAAGTGGTGCTTTACCAAGGGGTGGGCCAGCGAACTCCATTTGAGTGAAGAGCCTGACGATACGGCTAGAGTAAGCAATGGCTCGCTCACTGGCACGGCATTCCTGTTCAAGTACTGCGATGGGAAGCTCACGAACGAGGACTTCAATGCGGAAGGTAACGCGTTCGCGGAGCGGTACTATGGGGAGCAGGGACTTTATCTGGATGACTACGCACGGCACTTTGGCCAACATGAGTACATATCGCCTGAGAGTGCTCACGATTTCGCAGCCTTCTCTTCCATGCTGGAGCAACGATGGAGGACCGGAGTGCTAACGAAACTGGACATCAAGCCGTGGTGGAAGTTCTGGTAACACCCAATCGGGTAAGAGCCGGTATCTCTCCGGCTCTCCCCACACCACCTAGCATGCGGGTCCGCACTAGGCGGTTGAAGCAGAGTAATGAAAACGGGACCAATGATCCTTGATCGAGACCAAGCCTTGTTGCTTGAGCCACTGA
>DASTSB010000189.1:0-2108 GCA_035760885.1 Steroidobacteraceae bacterium
GCCCAAGGCACGTCCCGTCCGTGGTGCTCGGCTAGCGCAACCGCTGTTGCCGATACGAGCGGGATGCCCTTGTAGGCGGGACCGAACAACATATCGAATGGGATGTTTGCGCCTTGAACCGTCTCCGCATAAAAGCGGCCCAGACCTGCGAGCGCGCGGCCGGTGTTGAACAACCCTGCATTAAAGAAGTAAGGGCTCAGGCGACCGGACTTCAGTTTGAATTCGCCAAAACGCAGGACGCCGAGCTCGAGGCAGAGGTCGATGAAAGATGAGGACATGCGCACAGGGGAAACTTTGCAAAGATGCGCGAGTGTGAAGCGTGGACGCGCGACTGTGAAGAGATATCATCGCGGCCTCGCACGGCCCGACGCTCAAAGCACTTCGTCGCTGCCGCTCTAGCCCCGGACTGATCGAGTAACCATCTTTGACCGATTCTTCGAACGAGCCCAAGCAAGCCAACTCCAGTCCCGGATGGTTCAAAGCGATTCTCGTCTACCGGCAGTGGCGCGTGCTCTCGATGCTGCTGTTCGGCTTTTCGGCGGGCCTCCCGTTTTTTCTGGTGTTCTCAACTCTGTCGGCATGGTTGCGTCAGGAAGGTGTGGAGCGATCCACGATCGGCATGTTGTCGTGGGTTAGCTTGATCTACACGGTCAAGTTCCTGTGGTCTCCGATCGTTGATCGCTGGCGACTGCCTTTGTTGCACGCATTGCTGGGGCGACGTCGTAGCTGGATCTTGCTGGCGCAGGCTGGGCTTGCATTCGGGTTGTTCAACTTGTCCCTCGCCAATCCTGCTCAAGGCGTCACTTACATTGCTTTGTGGGCGCTCTTCGTTGCGTTCTGCGCCGCCACTCAGGACATCGCAATCGACGCATGGCGCATCGAGTCTGCACCAACCGAAATGCAAGGCGCGATGGCGGCCGCCTATCAGCTCGGGTATCGAGCCGCGCTCATCGTCGGTAGCGCAGGTGTGATGACCATTGCTGGAGGGCATGGCTGGCATGTGGGGTATGCAGCGATGGCCGCTCTGGTCGGGATCGGCGTGATTACCACGTTGCTGAGCAAAGAGCCGCATCCGCGCGTGGTCGAGGCAGCGGAGATCAGAGAAGAGAGAGTGCGAATTTGGATCGAGGAGCGTGCGCACTGGCCAGCCGGTCTGCGCAACGCAGGTGCGAAGGTTTTCGACGCGGTCGTCTGTCCGCTCATCGATTTCTTCCAACGGTACGGTGCGCTCACGGCCGTTTTGGCACTTCTATTCGTCAGCACATATCGGTTGACCGAATACATCATGGGCCCGATGGCGAATTCGTTTTATATCGATACCGGATTCACATTGAGTCAGATCGCCAAGGTGGTGAAGGTTTTCGGACTCGCGACCTCGATGATCGGTGTTCTCCTGGCCGGTGTCGTGATTGCGAAACTCGGGGTGTTTCGCGCGCTGATCCTAGGCAGCGCCATGATCATGGCTTCGAATTGCGGCTTCGCATACCTCGCTCATCTTCACAGACCAGATATCGTGGTCTTGGCGAGCGTGAACAGTTTGGACAATCTTGCGCAGGCCATGCACGGCACTTCCCTGATCGCATTCATATCGAGTCTCACCAGCCCCAAGTACACAGCTACGCAGTACGCGCTGTTCACTTCGCTTTACGCGTTACTCGGCAAGATTCTCGAGGGCTTCTCGGGATTCGTCGTCGATGCGATCGGGTATCGCAACTTCTTTCTCTACGCAGCGAGCATGAGCATTCCAGCTCTGATTGTGATAGCTGCCCTACGAAAGCGTGCAGTATTTGCGAAGGCTAACGGTGAAAACGCCTGAGCTTCACTTTCTTTGTCTTCTCGCCGACCTCGCAGCCACTGGCGGGCGAGAGTTCAAGGTCGAACGTGCTCAATGGCCGCTATACGGATTTGTGGTGCGCAAAGGCGACGTAATTGCGGCTTACTTGAATCGATGTCCGCATGCGGGCCATCCGCTCAATTTGCGGCCTGATAAATTTTTCACACCTGACGCGGCGCTGCTGATGTGTAACTCGCATGGCGCGCTGTTCGAGCCGCAGAGCGGACGCTGCGTGGCCGGGCCGTGCATCGGCAAATCGTTAGTGCGCATCCCT
>DASTSB010000190.1:0-8761 GCA_035760885.1 Steroidobacteraceae bacterium
CGAGAGCCGTCTTGAGGAGAAGATCATGAGTGGGTATGTGAGCGAACGCTTGATGACGATCGAAGAAGCGCAACGCCTCTGCGATCCGCACACCAGCCGCGAAGCGAACGAAGAACGCCGACGCATCTGGGCATGGCAGACAATTGCCGGTGCAATGTCGATGACGATTGATGAGGAGCAGCTCGACGCCATGGCCGCGCTGCGCTTGCGGAAAGGAAAGTGATCGTGTGATGCGGTGGATGCGCTCCGCGCGTGAAACGCGGAGCGCATCACAAAATGCGAGACCATCACGCCGGCAAAGACAGAAACGAAGACCCGGCGCCCGGGAATTGGGCCGAAACAGCCTACTCGTTCCCTTCGATGCCTATGCGCTTGAGCCCATTTCGTTGGGCTATCGCCAGAACCTTGGCCACCGTGTCGTACTTCGCACGCTGGTCCGCACTTACGTGCACTTCACGCTGTTCCGCTTTTCGGCCTTCGGCTGAAAAATAGCGCTCCAGCATCGCCAAGCTCTGCACTTCACTGCCGTCCAGAGTGATCGTTCCATCGAAGCCGATTCCGACTCGGATCGGCTCCAGCGCGACACTCTCGACCTTTCCTCCGCTTACATTCAGATTCACTGAATGCATCATCGCCGGCATCGTGATGATGAACATAATCAGCAATACGAGCATCACATCGATCAGAGGCGTCGTGTTCATCTCGCTGAAAGGCTCGCCTTGGCCCTGCGACACGCTCATAGCCATAACCTCTCCTTCTTGTTGTTGACGCGACAACGAGGTCGTCAAGTGTGGGACAGGTCCCGCGAGGAGAGGTTCAGGCCATCGAATACGTAGTTCAACCCGGGTGCGCGTCTCCTCCGGCCTGCCGTTAGGCCTGAGCCGATGAGTCGTACGCGGCGATCGGTCATCATTCCGCGCTCTATCCCTCCACCAACCCATTATTCTTCGGCGGACTGACGTGATCTGGATTCGACCCCGGCGGGGAGCCCAGCGGCGCGAATTGCAGGATCTGGGCTTCGGGGTCCTTATCGCGCGCGAGATCAGCGAGAAAGCCGATTAAGGCGAACAAGTCCTCCGAATCCAGATCTTCGGCCCTGGTGTGATCGCTCAATCTGAAGTCGCGGCCTCGATCTGCGTACTGCTCTCGAAATTGCGGAGTCACGATTTCTCCCTCAGCCTGACAACTATCGATCTGCACTCAACGCCACATCAACCGCGTGGTTCCTTTTGCACTCGCGCCCGACCCGTTCGAAAAGTGATGGAGTAACGCAGGTGCGGCACAGGAGGCACGCTGTGCTGCCAACCCCAGCGTGCTTCATCTCGCAGTAGGTAGATTGATCGTGGTTCTACTTCGAGTGCGAACACCCGTTTGCGAAGCTCAGGACGCCAGGGATACGGCCTAAAGCGAAGCCTGGCCGCACTGGCCAGTGACAGCCCCACGATCGCGTCGAAGTCCGGCACATCGCGATGCCAGCCCAGCGGTACACCGGGCTGATACTCAGATACGAGCACTTGGACAAACTCCGAGCTGCGAAGCCTCGCCCACGCGGCGATACGGTTCTGCAGTTCCAGTAGAAAGCCCGGAGGCGGCGGCGCCGGTTGGGCCATGTTCTCGGAGAAATCGTAGGAATAGCCGAAACTCACGGTGCGACGGCGCGCGGTGTATTCCTTGTACTTTGAATGTTGAAGCGGAAGGGTGAGGATTTGCTCGATGAGCTTGGCTTCCTGCTCGCGATCGAGAAACTCAGGCTTATAACGCAGGCCCGGAGGAAATGGGTTCTCGAACAGGGATTGCTGCTGCATAAAAATAAAGGGCCGGGCAGCTGCAAGCCACCCGGCCCAATATTCGCACCTTCAGGCGAGCGCTTTAACGAACGCTGCCGCGGCGGAACAGATTGACGATCGCGAGCAGGATCACGGCGCCTACCAGCGAAACGAGGAAGGACGCGAGAGTGACACCCTCGTTGATCGTGCCCACGCCGATCATCGGCGAAATCACGAATCCAGCCAGCAATGCCCCCACGATACCGACGATCACGTTGAGCAAGATGCCTTGCTGAGCATCCGTCCGCATGATGATGCTGGCCAGCCAGCCCACCACGCCTCCAACGATCAACCAGATGAGAATACCCATACTCAGCCACCTCCAAAGTTCGCGGTGATACCCGTCGCCCACGAAATGAAGGGCAGCTGAGATTGGTTCCTTGAAACCTACATCAACCTCCCACCGTGCTCACGTGGATGCCACGATGGACGCCAAGGTCATGATCGGAAACGGGAGACCAGCTTGGCGATGACCGCATTTGTAGGATTTTCTGGCAGGTAGCGGACTCCCACGGACGCACCCACCGGCGGCAAGGAAGCAGCCAACTCATCGACGGTGCGGCGATCGATGTGACACGACTGGATCGCCTCACCCGCCTCCGGCTCGAACTCGAAATACACTCGAGTGAAGCTGCCCGCCAGCGGCGGCCGCCAAACCTTGAGTATTCGGCCTTGTGCGATGCGTCCGCGCTTGAGGATTTCTTGTTGCAATTGCGCGCCCTTCGAAACGCTTCTGCAATTGGCAATCATGGCGACGAGAATTCCGGCGAGGAAGGCGATGGCTGAGATGAATGGCGACGTCATAGTCAGGAAGCCCGAGGGTTTGCGTCCTCGGAGAATGCGATAGCTACAAACCCGGATCAGCGCATTGCATCACGAAACCACGCCCAGCGGCCTGAGGCGAAAGATGAACCTGGCACGCGACTAAAGAGATAGGGATGCGGCACCGCCCTGCCGTAAGTGCCGCACCTGCCGCCTATGGTTTTTCGGTCGAAGCCTTCGGGGCCGGCACACCCACAGCGGCCGTCACCTCCACTTCCAACACGAGTTCCGGCACGTACAGCCGATCCACCTGGACCCACGTCGCGGCGGGGAAGTCCTCGCCGTAATACACCCTGCGCAGATCCTTATGCTGGATGAAGTCATCGAGCTTGGTGCTGAACACGTTCTCTTTCACGACGTTGCGGAACGTGAGTCCATACGCCTCTAAGGTTTTCTTCAGCTCGTCATAGGCTTGACGAATCGCCTGGGGCATCGGCCCGGCTCCAACCGAGCCGGAGACGTACACCACATCTCCAACTCTCACGGCTTGCGCGTACCCGATCTCGTTCTCGGCCTTTTCGTTCAAATGGAATTTGTGCTTCTGCGGAAGCGGCGCCTCCGCATGCGCATGAGCGACAAAGAAAATGCCAAGCGTCAAAGCCGAGCGAATCCACATTCGGTAGCGAGCGAAAATCATCCCCAACCCTCAAGTGCAATTTTGCCGATCGTCGTGCCAGATTCGAGTTGTGCGTGAGCACGTCGCAAGTTGGCCGCGTTGATCGGACCGAAGTTCTGCCGCAGGGTTCCCTTCAGCGCACCGGATTCGAACAATGCAGAAGCATCATTCAAAATCTCGCCTTGTCGATGCATGTCCGCGGCCTGGAACATCGGACGCGTGAACATCAGTTCCCAGCAAACGGTGATGCTCTTTTGCATCAGCGCATTTAGATTCACTTGGCTCGAGTTGCTGACGATCAGGCAAAGTTTTCCCTGCGGCTTGAGCAACCCAGCAAACTGATCGAAGTACGGCGCGTAATCAGTCAGGCACAAAACGAAATCCACTTCGTCAACGTTCGCCTCGAGCAACTGGGGCGCAAGCGGCTTGCGATGGTCGACTACGCGATGGGCGCCAAGCGTTTTCACCCAAGCAATCGAATCGGGTCTCGATGCGGTCGCGGTCGTATCGAGTCCTAGACGCCGAGCGAGTTGGATAGCGACGGACCCTACACCGCCCGCCCCTCCGATGATCAGAATGGATCTGCCGCGCGCATTTTCATTCGTGAGTCCTAGGCGATCGTAAAGCGCTTCCCACGCCGTGAGCGTCGTCAGTGGCAGCGCAGCGGCTGCAGCGAAATCCAGATTGCGCGGTTTGCGACCGACGATGCGCTCGTCGACCAAATGCAACTGACTGTTCGTGCCTGCGCGAGTGATATCGCCCGCATAAAAGACCTCATCGCCGGGCTTGAAGAACTTCACGTCAGGACCGACAGCAGCGACAACACCCGCTGCGTCATAGCCAATGATTTTCGGCGTTTCGCTCGTCTGCGCGCTTGAGCGAACCTTGTAGTCAACCGGATTCACCGAAACAGCTCGAACTTCCACGAGCACGTCGCGACCGCCCACCACCGGCGTCGGCACTTCCACTTCCACCAGCGACTGCTCATCCGCTATCGGCAATCCTCGATACAGACCTACGGCTTTCATTGCTCTCTCCTTCGTTGCGAAGGCGAGCAGTGTGCGAATGTCGGGCTATACTCCGCAAGTACGCACTGTTTGTGTATGTAGTATCTGTTTTGATACCTACGATGAGTGATGCAGTAACGAAGTGATCAAGTGAACAGCGAAATTCAGCAGCGCCCTTAACCTCATCATCTCATCACCTCATCACCTCATCACGGCATCGCCTTATCCCCTATGGCCAAACACAAAACCTATGACTGCGCGGGCGGCTGCCCTGTTGAAGCTGCATTGGATCGAATCGGCGGTAAGTGGAAAGGGATCCTGCTCTTTCATTTGCTAAGCGGAACACATCGCTTCAACCAGCTGCGGCGTCAAATGCCAAGCATCACGCAGCGGATGCTGACGAAGCAGTTACGCGAATTGGAGCAAGATGGACTGATTCAGCGGGTCGTCTATGCAGAAGTGCCGCCCCGTGTGGAGTACAGCTTGACGACGCTCGGGCGCTCCTTGAAGCCGATCATCCACGCGCTGCGCGATTGGGGCGAGAACTACGTTCAGCGCCAATCGACTCGTCGCAGCGCCGCATAAAAAAGGCCGCGCGAGCTTTGAGACCGCGCGGCCCATTTTTGCGACGCGATGTCGTTACACGTTGGCGGTCTTCACCACATAGCCTTTCAGGCCGTAGAAGACGATGTACGCATAGCACAGCGCCGGCACAAAGAACGACAACAGAATGCCGATGTGATCTGCGAACAACGCCTGTAACGGAGGCACCAGCGCACCGCCCACGATCGCGACACACAACATACCCGATCCTTCGCCCGTGTCTTTGCCGAGCTTATCGATAGCGAGCGTGAAGATCGTCGGGAACATGATCGAATTGAACAGACCGATTGCGAGCAGCGGCCACATCGCGACTTTGCCGCCGATCACGATGGCGACGATGAGCAATGCGATGACGACCGTCGCGTTGAACGCAAGCACCAGATTCGGTTTGACGATACGCAACACATACGAGCCGATGAAGCGCCCGACCATCGCGCCGAGCCAATAAAGCGCCACGTGCTTGCCGGCAGTTTGGGGATCCATGCCTGCGGTTTGCTCAAGCAAGTTGACGAGCCAAGTACCGATCGACACTTCGCCGCCTACATACGTGAAGATCGCCACCGCGCCCAGCACGAGATGAGAGTACGCCCACAGGCTGCGCTTCGGCGTGTGCGCTTCGGCTTCGCTAACCGTTGTCACATCCGTGCCGCGAATGACAGGGAGCTTGAACATGCCGATGATGACGGCAATCAGAAACAGCACCGCTGCCAGGGCCAGATAGGGGCCTTGTACGGTTTCGATTTCCTTCGTCTTATCGAGCACTTGATCGGCGCCTACCGCGGCAGCCGACAAGATCAGAATCGATCCCACATACGGTCCAATGGCGGTACCGGCCGAATTGAATGCCTGCGTCAGCGTCAAGCGGCTCGCTGCCGTTTCTGGGCGACCGAGGATCGCCACATATGGATTGGCTGCGACCTGAAGCAGCGTGATGCCCGAAGCAAGGACGAAGAACGCGAATAAGAAGAGCGGATAAGACTGCATCGACGCCGCGGGATAGAAACCAATGCACCCGATGGCAGCCACACACAAGCCGATGATGATGCCTTTCTTGTAACCGATGTGTTCGACCAGATAGCCGGACGGTAGCGAAGAAATCGCGTAAGCCCCGAAGAAGCAAAACTGCACTAGCGACGCTTGGAAGTAAGTCAGCGTGAAGATCGCTTTTAAATGCGGAATCAAAATATCGTTCAGGGAGGTAATCAGCCCCCACATAAAGAATAGCGACGTCAACACGACGAGCGCTGGCATGTAGTTGTTTTGTGTGTCCGCAGCCGAACTCGGCGCGGTGTTGGCCGGAATTTCCATCGTGCTTACCCCTGCAATGACGATGCGTTATGGAAGCCTTGCCAGACGCAAGGCGCGTGCCGTCAGCTTGATATCGCGGCGCGAGCGACGCAGATGATGTTGATGTCTTCGCTGGCAGCAGGGCCGTAGCATGCCAGAGCCGTCAGACGTTGAAAACGCCCGGAGCCTGCCGCCTCTTGCTACTTCAACACCACGGTTTTGCCGTCGTTCGCGAAGATGCGGCGTTCGGCATGCCATTTGAGAGCGCGATTCAATACGACGCTTTCGAGGTCCGAACCTATGTTCACGAGCTCTTCGGGATTCATCGTGTGATCCACGCGAGCGACTTCTTGTTCGATGATCGGACCTTCATCCAGATCCGTGGTGACGTAGTGCGCTGTCGCACCGATGAGCTTGACGCCCCGTGCATGGGCTTGGTGATACGCCTTCGCGCCTTTGAATCCGGGCAAGAACGAATGGTGGATGTTGATCGCACGGCCAGCGAAATATCCGCACGCCTTTGCGCTCAAAATCTGCATGTAACGGGCAAGCACGAGCAGCTCACCATCGACTTTCTCGAACACATCGATCATCCGCTGTTCTTGTTCCTCTTTGCGGCCATCGATGACAGGCAGGTAGTAGTACGGCACTCCATGCCACTCGGTGAGGCTGCGCATGTCCTGATGATTGGAAACCACGGCAACGACTTCGATCGGCAGTGTGCCCGTGCTCCAGCGATGCAGCGTGCTATTGAGGCAATGACCTTGCTTGGAGACTGCGAGCACTGTGCGGCACTTTCGCGAAGCCTCATGAAAGCGCCACTGCATGCGAAACTTAGGCGCGACGGTGGTGCCGAATAACTCATCGAGCTGCGACAACGTCGGCGCGCCTTCACCGTTGTCATGAAACACCGTTCGCATGAACGAGGTATTGGTGAAGGGATCGTCGAAGTGTTGTGCTTCGGTGATCAGACAATGATTCGCGGCAAGAAAGCTCGCGACGGATGCGACGACACCGGTCGTGTCGGGGCAGGAAACGGTGAGAATCGAACTGGCCGCTTTGCCGCTCGCCTTATTGGAAACCGAGCCCCCGCTGTTCGCGGGAGCTCGGGTGGGATCGAGAACGGCTGAATCGGACATGGAGCCTTTTAGTAGCGGTAGTGATCGGGCTTGTACGGCCCTTCCTTAGCCACGCCAATGTAGTTGGCTTGCTCGTCCGTCAACTGCGTCAGCTTCACACCAAGCTTGGCCAGCTGCAAGCGCGCGACCTTCTCATCGAGGTGCTTCGGCAACACGTAAACGCCAATCGGATAGTTCTGCGTGTTCGCGAACAACTCGATCTGCGCCAGCGTTTGATTCGCAAACGACGAGCTCATGACGTACGAAGGGTGACCCGTCGCGCAGCCCAAGTTCACGAGCCGGCCTTCCGCCAACAAGATGATGCGCTTGCCGTCCGGGAAGATGATGTGATCGACCTGCGGCTTGATGTTTTCCCACTGGTACTGACGCAATGCCGCCACGTCGATTTCGTTATCGAAGTGACCGATGTTGCACACGATCGCGTTGTTCTTCATGCGCTTCATGTGATCGTGCGTGATCACGTGGAAGTTGCCCGTCGTGGTGACGAAGATGTCGCCGAGTGCAGCAGCTTCATCCATCGTGACGACGCGATAGCCTTCCATCGCTGCCTGCAATGCGCAGATCGGATCGATTTCAGTGATCCACACCTGCGCGGACAGCGAACGCAACGCTTGCGCCGAGCCCTTGCCCACATCGCCGTAACCGCAAACCACGGCAACCTTGCCCGCGATCATCACGTCGGTCGCACGCTTGATGCCATCGAGCAGCGACTCGCGGCAACCGTACAGGTTGTCGAATTTGCTCTTGGTGACGGAGTCATTCACGTTGATGGCCGGGAACGCCAGTTTCCCTTCCTTCGCCATCTGATACAGGCGCTTCACGCCCGTAGTGGTTTCTTCAGTAACGCCTTTGACTTGCTTTAGGCGCGTCGAATACCACTTCGGATCCTTCTTCAATTGCGCTTTGATGGAATTGAACAGCGCGGTTTCTTCTTCGCTCGTCGGCTTGGAAATGACGCTTGCATCGCTTTCCGCACGCGTTCCCAAGTGCAGCAACAACGTGGCATCGCCGCCGTCGTCGAGAATCATGTTCGAGTAGCCGCCATCCGGCCAATCGAAGATGCGATGGGTGTAGTCCCAATACTCTTCGAGGCTCTCACCCTTGTACGCGAAGACCGGCGTGCCTTTGACTGCGATTGCAGCGGCAGCGTGATCCTGTGTAGAGAACACGTTGCAAGACGCCCATCGCACCTGTGCACCGAGCGCTTGCAGCGTCTCGATGAGCACGGCGGTCTGAATCGTCATGTGCAACGAGCCGGTGATGCGCGCGCCTTTCAGCGGCTGCGACTTCGCGAACTCCTCGCGAATCGCCATCAGGCCGGGCATTTCGGTTTCGGCAATCAGAATTTCTTTGCGGCCCCAATCGGCCAAGGACAAATCGGCAACGTGGAAATCGCCCTTGGATGCGGGCATTGCAACTGCGCTCATAGTCATCTCCGTTCAACAAGTTGGAGGGCGCCGT
>DASTSB010000191.1:0-2668 GCA_035760885.1 Steroidobacteraceae bacterium
TGCCATCGTTCTTCTCGGGCTGCGCGCCAACGCTCCGTCGTGGGCGGCGGATCGAGACGCGCACGCGTTCGCTCAGCAGTTGAATTCGGCGGTCGATCTCTCCCGGTTCGACGAGATCGTATTCGTCGATTCCGCGCGCCCACTCTATGGGCTTGCGTTCTATACGGGCAAAGAAGTGAAGTCGATCGCGTCTAGCGAAGATCCGAATACTTTATGCACGCAACTGGTCCGCGATCACGCTCCACTCATTGTGATCCGCCGGACTGCCGTCGCCGTAAGCGGCGATCGTTTCGCAACATGCCACGGGGCAAGACTAGTACCCGCAGGCCAACTGCGCGATTTTGCGCTACTTGCAATGAGCGCAGGCTGAGAGTTGGCGGTTGACGGTTTACCGTTGGCAGACAGCAGCGATGCTCCGTTCGCGTGCCTCACCTTCTTACTGTCGACTGTCAACGGTCAACTGCGAACTGTCGTCGACCGTCAACTCTCAACCCTTCTCAACACACACCTGACTCAACCCATCGCCGCCATTATTCGCCGGCGTGAGCATTACGACGCGACCTGCTTGGCGCAGCGAGATCTGCACGCGCAGCGCGTTCGACAAGAATCCACATGGTTCCGCGTCAACGGCATAGATCCAGCGACGTAGCCCGCGCCGCTCCTTTTGCAAGGTGCCGAGGCCAATCGATTTTGGATCGGCATGGATGAACTTGGGCGTGAGGACGCGTCCGTCGGCGATGATCTGCAACTCGGGGGCAGCGAATTCGCGCCACACAGTTCTGTCGATGGTGGACCAGGCACGCACAACTAGATAAGTCCGATGTTCACCCGAGCGATTCACGTCGAATCCGGCCAGGCTCACATAGTCGCCCGCATTCACGGCTGCTTCGGGGCGTTCGCGAACGAACAGCCAGGGTTCCGTGACTTCGCGAATTGTCGCAGCAGTCGTTTCGTCGAAGTATTCGCGGATCAATGGGCGCGATTGGCCGAGGCATCCGCACATCGACATAACTGACAGCGCCAGAACTGCGGATCGAATCTTCAAAAATTCCATCGTCCTTGCAAGCTCACGAAGTAGTCGGACGAGTCCTCGCGCTGCGCTCCGCCGGTCCGCGAACCGAGCTGTGCACCCAGCTCGGTGAGGATGGACAGATGCTTACCCAGATAGTCCGTGCGCAGCGAGGGTATGTATTGAAGTCTTTTCGATCCATCGGCATTGACTGTTTGTTGATCCACGCGAATGCGCGGACCGATCCGCCACGCGGTGCCGAACGCGAAGCGAGTGTAGTAAGCCAATGAGGTGACCTTCGAGTCGCCACCCGTTTGATAGCGCAGGCCGAGGACATTGAAGTCATCGCGAGCGATCCATCCCCCGCCCAACAACTGCACCGAATACGACTGCACGTTGCCTGAAGTGGGAACGGAAGCGACACCTCCGCTCTCAGGTGTCGACGAAATCGATGTGCTGCTCGCGTCGATCGACACGCGGAATCTTTCCGTCAGCGGGCGAGTAACGGAAACGCTGTAAGTGTCGGCGCGAGCCGTTCGATCCTCGGCGAGTTGGCGAATTTCGGAGTTGCTGAAGAGTGTCTGCAACGTTGCGAGATCTTCGACCGGCTGCCCGATGAGCGCATTGCGGGTGGTGAGTAATGGAGCATTGCGCCGATCGATATCGAAGCTGACGGTCCAGCGAGCCGGCAGCTCAAGGACACCCAGTAGCACAACGGTATTGATGGTCGAATACAGCGTGTCGTAGTCGATCAATCCGATGATGCTGCGCCCCGGCTGAAACAAGCGCACCTCCGTCCCGATCGCCTGCCGATCCGTGACCGAAAGATCGCTTTGCCGCGTGGCGTAAATCGATACGTCCCATGCCCGAGCGAAGGTTCCGAAATCGAACGAGACACCGGTGAGTGTGCGATCGGTTTGCAGCGAGTCATACGAACTTTCGACGGGGTGGCCGTAGATGACGTTCGCACGAATTCGGGGGAGCAGTTGATAGCCGAGCGAGATTCCATCGAACGAACCCAGCACGCCCGCCGAGGTGCGCGATTGCCGACCGAGACGAGCCGACCAGTGCCACTCCTGATCCGACATTTCTGCATACGTGATGCCGATGCGAGTGCGGTCGCCTGGCCCGTCGCTCAGCAAGTCCTTCTGATAACCGGCGCTGACGCGGCTCAGAAAATCGAAGCGCTCGCCATGCTTGCGAGCGACCAGGTCCAGATCTGTGATTGCTGCGTGTTGTGCGATGAAGCTTTGCTTTTCGGTATCGGTCTGCAGTCGGCTCGTGTCGTATTGATAGCGCACACCCGCGCCGCCGTAAGCGCGCCACTTCCTTGCCGCTGTTTCATCTGCAGTGTCTCGATCGGCCCCGGGTAAGTGCGCCGCAAGCAATGTGCCCAAGCGCTGGCGTACGCGCGTCGCGTTAGGGGATCGCGGATACAGGCGCAAATACTCTTCGTATTCCGCCTTCGCGTGTGCCAACTGCCGATTGCGCTCGCGCGCGAGGCCCAGGGATTCCAACGCATCCGCACGTGCCGGAAATTCCGGTTGTTCGACGGCTTTGGTGAACAGCGTGATCGCGAGCTCGTACTGACGCTTCTGCAATGCTTGCCGAGCTTGCCGTACCAGCGCGTCGAGTTCGTTTTCGGAGAGTCGCACCGCA
>DASTSB010000192.1:0-4900 GCA_035760885.1 Steroidobacteraceae bacterium
TGCCGCATCAATGTGGCTTGGTCCAGCAGCAGCTGCGGATAACCTGTGATCACGATGTCCACGTTAGAGATCTGCGCAAACAACGTGGCACGCCGATCCCCGTGCAATAACAACGAGCGCAACATCGGCGCGAACCGCTGCATCTCCTGCCGCCAATTGCCCAACACACTGACCGGCGCAACGATCAGCGCGGGGTGGCGAAGACGGCCGGCCAGCTTTTCCACCGCCAAGTGCGCAAGCGTTTGTACCGTCTTTCCCAAACCCATGTCATCAGCCAACACCCCGCCAAGCCCATGGGTTCTGAGCTTTTGCAGCCAGCCGAGTGCTTCTAGCTGATAACCGCGCAACTGGACCTGAAAGCCTTCAGGTGCCGCCACCGGTGGGGAATGCGCGATGCGCAGCGACTCGATCTTCGCGGCGAGATCCGGGTCGACCGCACGCAGGGCGATTGCATCGTTGTTCGTCAGCAGTTGCGCCACTCGATGCAACTGACTTCGCCGCAGGGTCACAGCTTGCTGCGCATTCAGAGCATCGCTTCGATACAACTCGATCAAAGCATCGGCGATGCGTTCGATGCGACTCAGAGACAGCGGCAAATAGCGGTCATCCGGCATGCGCACGAACAGATGATCTCCTGCGCGTACGTAATCATGGTCGCGCCGATCGAGCCTCGCCTGCAGATAGCTGACTAGCACCGGCAGCAGATTGATCGTGACGCCGTCGACTCTGATTTCGAGCCGCAAGTCGAACCAGTCCGCTCGATCGCTGTCGTGCGCAACGATTTGCCAGTCGTCGGTGCTCATCGCGATGCGATACGGAAAGTCATCTTTAACTTCAATAGACCAACCCGACGCCCGTAACGCCGGCACGCGCTTCAGCATGAAATCGAGCCACATGCCGCGGTTCGCGCTCGGAGTTGGGAGCACTGCATCTAGCTCGCCGCGAATGCGTTGCTCCTCGGCAGTGCTGCGCGCCACTCGATAGAGAATATCGTCGCGCATGAAGCGAACGTACGGGTCGTGTTGCGCGATGCGCGCCGGGTGCACCGTAACGCCGTTGTAGACGTATCCGAACTCGCCAACAGGTCCTTTGGAGAGATACAGCGCGCCATGCAAGGTTGCGAATCCCTCCTCGCGCACCTCTAACGCTCGGGCGAGCGGCACGTCCCGATTCAATTGCGAGGCGATCAGAGTCGCATTCAGCGCGGCTACCTCTTCCGCAGGCGTTGGACCACGCGACCAGATTCCCCTGAATTGTGCCGGGGAGGAATGAAGGTTGACCGTGCCGCAGTCACCTGAGGCCGAATCGACGTACAGAAGCAAATCGTCATTAACTAGCAGTTCTATCTGCTCTGCGCCCGAGATGATCAGGCGCTGAGCGCCATCCTGTTGGATGCACCATTCGAACGCGAGCCGACGCTCGCCAGCCCACTTAAGCACTGGACCGCTCATCGATCTCCACCGCGCCCGCGCGGTTGCGAGCAGAAGCTGCAGGCATTCGAACCCTGCAACGTGGGGCAATAACGCGTGTTGGTGCTGAACATCCAGCGTGTCCAGCAATTTGCGATCCTCGGCAGTCACATATCGCGGATAGCTACCTTCCCGACGCGCACTTGCCGCATTGAACGGCACGGGCTCGGCAAACGCAGTTGGTCCTTGAGAGACCCACATCGTGATTGCGGCGGCGCCATCTGCATCCGTATCGAGCACATAACAAAGGGATTGCGATGCGCCCCTAGCCAGCCATCTTTGAGGCGTAGAAGGCGAACCGGGCCTTGGTGCGACTGTCGGTCGCGTACTGGCAAACGCCGCCACCGCGACGGCAGCGCTGTGATCACAGATCTTGGGCGCGCCGCAACTGCATTCGGCCTGCAATGAGTTCGCACCTGTTGCGCGTCGGATGTAGACGCGATGCTTAGCCGTGACGTTCTCCACGAGCACCGCGCCCGTCGCGACCTGGCCACCTTGCAGCACGCGCAGATCGCGAACGCTGCCTGTACGTTCGAGTTCCTGTGCACGCTCAAACAACGACTCCCCGAACAGTTCGCGCAGCCAAGCGGCCGCATCCCCAGACACCGAACTCAACTCATTCACCGCCTTCGGATGTTGAATCCGAAAAGGCGTTGCCGATCAGTTCATGAAGTACAGCCGTCGCAAAACACCCGCGCCCCAGACGAAACTGGAGCGTCACGTCGCTTTCGCCAATCGACCATGTCAGATCCGCCACGCGCATGCGCAGCGCGCGCCGCTCCGGCTCCAGTCCCACCGTCGCGAGTCCACGCGCAAAATCTTCGAACCCGCGAGCAACCTGCGCTTCCATGTCTGCAACGCTTCCGGTCGCAGTGGACGATCCGTGCCACAACGGCCCGGTCGGGTGGATATCGAGTTCATCGCAGCGGCGCGCCAACACCTCATCGACCTCCGCAACGGCGAAGTGACTGTTCGAGCCGTCTAGATTCGCAAGCTCGCCCGGCAACAACCGATTCCAAGTCCCCGCAGCGACACGGTGCGCCAGCACAGCGTTGAAGAGGGCGGAACGCGCCGCCGAGATCGCAAATCCGCGTTCGAAGCGATCCGCGGGTTCGACGCTATTCGCAAACCACGCTTCAGCGACGCTCAGGTTGTGCCCTTCGCGCCCGAAGCGCTGCGGCCCGAAGTAATTCGGCACGCCGTGCCGCTGGATGAGTTTCAATCTGCTTTCAAGCTGCGCCGATTCCCCTTGGAATTCGCGCAATCTCAAAACGAATTCGTTGCCCCGCAATGCGCCACGCTTGAGCTTGCGACGGTGCGCGATGCAATCGATGACCTCGAACCCATCCCCGCCCAATCCTTTCCATACTTCGCCAATGCTTGATCGACGCGGCACAGAGAACCACTGCTCGGCTACCGCATCGCGGTCTTTCAGACCCGCAAAACCGACGTCTTTGGGATGGAGCTTCCCGATGCGCGCCAATTGTTTGGCCACCCACATCGTGTTCGCCGCGCGCTTGCGAACGCGCAGCAGCAAGTGGTCGCCCTCCCCGTCGGGTTCATAGCCCAGCCATTCGCGGACGATGAAGTCTTCCGGCTGCGCCCGCACGACCGCGTTGCCGAGCGGCACACCATGCGCACGAGGTGGATTGAGAATGAGAGCGAAATCAGCCACGCGTAGACGGTCCGCGGCTCAACAGCACCACCGCCTGACACGCGATGCCTTCTTCGCGCCCGATGAAACCAAGCTTCTCGGTCGTCGTCGCTTTCACGTTCACGCAGTCGACGCCGATTTGCAGATCCGCAGCAATATTCTCGCGCATCGTTTGCCGATGCTTACCCAAACGCGGCGCCTCAGCGAGCACAGTGGAATCGACATTGACGACGTGATACCCGCGCTCCGCCGCTAGCTGCTGAACGTGCCGCACGAATCGCCTGCTATCGGCGTCCTTCCAACGCGGATCCGAATCCGGAAAGTGCATGCCGATATCGCCGAGGCCGAGCGCGCCCAAGATCGCATCGCACAGTGCGTGCAAAAGCACATCGCCATCCGAATGCGCAACCACACCGCGCGAATGAGGGATCCGCACGCCGCCCAGGGTGACAAAGTCGCCAGCCCCAAAGGCGTGCACATCGATGCCCTGTCCAATTCGTGTCTCAGTCATTTCGTTCTCGCGCTCAGGATGCGCAGTGCACGCTCCAAATCAGCAGGCGTGGTGATTTTGATGTTATCGGCATCGCCCTCTATCAGCTTCGGCCGATAGCCCTGCAACTCGACGGCTTGCGCTTCATCGGTCACTGCGACGTTCGAGTCGATCGCGTGTCGCAGAGCCGTGCGCAGCAGCTCGTATCGAAACATCTGCGGCGTCAGTGCGCGCCACAATGCTGTGCGCGGAACCGTTTCGTAAACACGTCGATCCGCATCCGCCCGCTTGAGCGTGTCCACGATCGGCGCGGCCAACAACCCGCCGACTTCATCGTGCTCCAACTCGTGCAGCAACCCGTCTAAATCGTGCCGCGAGAAACACGGACGAGCCGCATCATGCACCAACACCCAATCCCCTGGCTGCGCGCGCGGCTCCAACTCCTCCAGCCCCGACAACACCGAATCCGCTCTCTCCGCCCCGCCAGGTGCAACTCGAACGAGCGAACTCACCGCGTACTCCGTCTCACCCCAGAACACATCCCCAGGCGACAGCGCAACCACCACACCACGACACGCAGGATGCGATACGAACGGCGCCAACGCCCAATCGATGACGTGACGACCCGCGAGCTCGAGATATTGCTTGGGCCTCTCAGACACGCCCATACGCCGCGAGCTGCCAGCCGCGGGCATGACGAGCCAAAAAGCAGTTGGGGAGGATTGGGGCATTCGACTAGACGCCAGCGCTAAGCGCTTGCATTGGAGAAATTGTTTATTGCGACTGGGAACAGCAGTTCTTGTGTTCCAACTTGCCGGCGGCACAACGTTGCGGGCTTCCGTCGGAAGTCGTTTTCAAAACCGTCAAAAACATGGATGTTTTTGCCGGAGACTACAAGGACGTACTCGCGTCGTTTTTGAAAACGACTTGCGGCGGGGGCCCGCTCAACGCGTCACCCAGACTCACTTCCGATTCTTTCCGTCTGTCACGTCTGGAAGAGCCTCGTCCTTCCCATCCGTCACAACCTGATAAAACGTCTCGCCCTTGCCAACCATTCCCAGGTCCGTCCTGGCCCGCTCTTCAACTGCAACCGTGCCCTTCTTCAAGTCCTGCACTTCCGCAGTCAGCGTCCGATTGCGCTCCTTCAGCTTCTCGTTTTCGGAGCGCTGCGCGCTGATCTCAGCGCGCAGCCGATAAACCTCCCGCATGCCGCCCTCACCGAGCCACAACCGATATTGCAGCCCGATGAGTAACAGCACCAAGCCTGCGGCGAGGTACTTCATTGCT
>DASTSB010000193.1:0-4678 GCA_035760885.1 Steroidobacteraceae bacterium
CGAAAATCGATCCGCTGTTCCGACGGCACGCAGAAAATATCGATGGGCTGAGTCCGGCCACGAAGCACGAGTGCCGGTAGCGACATCGCGCCCAGATAGATGCCGCTGTCTTCGAGCGACTTCCTCACCGCATCTGAAAACAGCATTTCGCCCGCGCGTGCACGCTGACCTAAGCGCGAGGCGACATTGACCGTATCGCCGATGATCGTATAGCTCATATACGAAGGCGAGCCCACGTTTCCTGCGATCACTTCTCCGACATTGATGCCGATGCCGAGCCCTGTTTCGATGCCGTGGCGCTCACGCCAGCGCTGCGCCAATTCGTTAAATGACTCGAGCATCCGTCGTGCCGCATAGATGGCGCGCACTGCCCCATCGCTTTGCTCGATCGGAACCCCGAAGCCGACCATCAAGCTGTCACCGGCCATGTTGAAGACGGTGCCATCGTACTCGAAGGTGATGGACGTCAGCAGACTGAAGAATTCATTTAGTAGATCCACGACTTCATTGGGCTGGAGCTGCTCTGACAAGCCCGTGAACCCCCGCATGTCGGCAAACAGTACGGCGGCATGAGCTCGGATCTGTTTTCCCGTGACCATCGCATCGCGTAGATCCGGATTTGCGAGGATCTGATCGGCGAGCTTCGGCGAGATATACCTGCGAAACGCCGCGCGAATTTGTTCGCGATGCGCCACCTCGGTCGCCAGTTGCTCGGCCGCCAATTGGCGTCTCGCGGCACTCACGCGCAACAAGGCCCTCACTCTGACGAGGAATTCGGCGCGACGCACATGATGCAGCAAGAAGTCATCTACACCCGCTTCAAAGGCGACGCGTCGTGCACGTGCAGAGCGGGCGATGGCAAGCAGAGGCACAAAGCCCGTCGCTGGATTGGCCTTCACGATCGAACACACACTTGTGAGCGCGGTGAGATCGTTGTCTACGTCGACGACGATCAGATCGGGGACGCGCAACGTGATCGTGGCCAACACATCCTCTGGACCCACGACCTCGTCGATCACGATATCGGACGCTTCGATCAACCGGCTCAGCAACAAGCGACTGGCCGGTCCGGCTCGGACGAGCAGCGTGCGGAAATTCGGAGCGCTCATGCCCTCTTCTAGTTCTTCTAGTTCTTCACCAAGGTAGCCATAAATTCGCTGACCGAGGTGGATTCTAGTCGATTTCGATCGCTGAAGATCAGTTTGATGGCCTCGCACTGACGAGCGGAGAAATGGGCCGCGATGGAGGCCTCGAACTTCTGAACCAGTATCGGCATACCTTCCGTGCGACGCTTGCGGTGGCCAATTGGATAGTCGACCGCGACCCGAGCAGTCGAGCTGCCGTCCTTGAAGAACACCTGCACCGCGTTGCCGATGTAGCGCTTATCGCCGGCGTAATAATCCGCGGTGAAATTGGGGTTCTCGCGAACGACCATCTTGGATCTCAATATGTCAATTCGAGCATCGCGCGCGACGTGCTCTTCATAATCCTCGGCCGTCAGACGGCCGAATAGCAGCGGGACCGCAACCATATATTGGATACAGTGATCGCGGTCGGCCGGGTTCGCCAAGGGGCCCGTCTTATCGATGATGCGCACACCTGGCTCCTGGGTCTCGATGACAATGCGCTCGACAGCGTCGATGCGATCTTTGACCTCGGCATGCAACGCCATCGCAGCTTCAACGGCAGTTTGGGCATGGAACTCGGCCGGGAAAGAAATTTTGAACAGCACGTTCTCCATCACGTAGCTACTCAGCTTTTGTGGGAGAACGACTGGATTGCCTTTGAACAGCACATCTTGGAAACCCCACTTCGGCGCCGACAGCGCAGATGGATAGCCCATCTCTCCGGTCAGCGCGATGAGCGCGTGGCGAACCGCGCGACTCGTCGCATCGCCCGCTGCCCAACTTTTTCTCGAGCCAGTGTTCGGCGCATGACGATAGGTCCGCAACGCGCCGCCATCTATCCAAGCATTCGAGATCGCGTTGATCACTTGCTCGCGGGTGCCACCCAGAATCGCAGTCGCCACTGCAGTCGAGGCAACACGCACGAGCAGCACGTGATCGAGTCCGACCCGATTGAAACTATTTTGCAGCGCCAGCACACCTTGAATTTCGTGCGCCTTGATCATCGCCGTCAACACATCGCGAACGACTAGCGTGCGCTTGCCATGCAACGCATGTTGTCGAGCGAGATAGTCCGTCACTGAGAGAATTGCACCGAGGTTATCTGACGGATGACCCCACTCCGCGGCAAGCCAGGTGTCGTTGAAATCAAGCCAACGCACCATCGCGCCGATATTGAAGGCCGCCATCACGGGTTCGAGTTCATAGGACGTGCCGGGGACGCGAGCGCCGCCCGGCATAGTTGCACCAGGAACGACCGGACCGAGCAGCTTCGTACACGCCGGATACTTCAATGCCTGAAAGCCGCAGGCCAGCGTATCCATCAAACAGTAGTAAGCCGTTTCGTAGGCAGCCTCGCTGCGCACCTCGTACGAGATCGCGTAATCGGCGAGTTCAATGAGCAATGAATCCGGTTCGGGACGTACAGCAGAAGACGAATGTGACATGGATGACTTAACGGATGGCGTACAGCAAGGGTCGCCTAATCTCTCTCGCTCAAGGGAATAAATGGTCTGTTCTCAGGGCCGACGTAGTTCGCGCTGGGCCGAATGATCTTGCCGTCGATGCGTTGTTCGATGACATGCGCAGCCCAACCGCTCACTCGAGCGATTGCAAACAGCGGGGTGAACATCGCGGTGGGAACGCCCATCAAGTAGTACGAAACGGCGGAATACCAATCGAGATTAGGAAACAGATTCTTCGTTTCCTTCATCACCTCTTCCAATCGTTCGGCGACGAGGAACATCTTGGTGTCGCCCGATAAATCCGCCAACCTGCGAGCGACTTCGCGGATCACTTCGTTGCGCGGATCGCTGATCGTGTAAACGGGATGGCCAAATCCCATGATCACTTCGCGATTGGCGATGCGCTCCCGGATGTCGTCCTCGGCTTGATCGGCGGAGTCATAGCGCTGCTGGATATCGAAGGCCATTTCGTTTGCGCCGCCATGCTTCGGCCCACGTAGTGCGCCAATCGCGCCGACCACAGATGAATACAAATCCGCCCCGGTGCCGGCGATCACGCGGGCCGTAAACGTCGAAGCATTGAACTCGTGTTCGGCATACAGCACGAGCGAGGTGTGCATGGCATGGACCCAAGCCATCGATGGCTGGCGCCCGTGCAGCAAGTGCAAGAAGTGTCCGCCGACTGAATCATCGTTGGTTTGCAGATCGATGCGACGGCCTTGTGCGCTGTAGCGATACCAATACACCAGCATCGAGCCAAGGCTCGCGACCAAACGATCGGCGATGTCGCGCGCACCGCTGATACTGTGATCTTCTTTTTCGGGGAGCACGCAACCGAGTGCTGAGACGCCGGTGCGAAGAACGTCCATTGGATGACTCGCCGCAGGCAACTGCTCGAGGGCGCCTTTGACGGCCGCTGGCAGCTCACGCATGCGATGCAGTTTGTGTTTGTAGGTGCCGAGTTCCGATTGGTTCGGCAACTTGCCGTGAATCAGTAAGTACGCAACTTCTTCGAACTCGCAATGGGTCGCGAGATCTTTGATGTCGTAACCCCGATAGTGAAGATCGTTGCCGGTGCGTCCAACGCTGGAAAGCGCGGTGTTGCCCGCGGCGATGCCGGAAAGTGCAACAGACTTCTTGCCCCGGCCTTCAACTGCGTCCGCCATTGCCGCTCCTCAAGAGTTGGACTTGCCGAACAGCCTATCTAACTGCTGCTCATACGCGTGATAGTCGAGAACCTCATACAGTTCCACGCGCGATTGCATTCGGTCCACCACGAGGCGCTGCGTACCGTCGCGCCGAATCGCTGCGTAGCATTCTTCCGCCGCGCGACTCATGGCACGGAAGGCTGACAACGGATACAGCACCAGGCCGACGCCTGCGCCGGCGAGTTCTGCAACGGTAAACAACGGCGTCTTACCGAACTCGGTAATGTTCGCCAGCACGGGAACCGAAAGACTAGAGGTAAAGCGGCGATACTCATCCAGCGAGGTGAGGGCCTCAGCGAAAATCATGTCCGCACCGGCGGCGACGTAGTGGTGGGCGCGCTCGAGTGCAGCTTCGAAGCCCTCCACTGCATGCGCGTCAGTGCGCGCCATGATCACGAACTGCTCATCGGATCGTGCATCGAGTGCGGCCGTCAAGCGGTCGATCATTTCCTGCGCCGGCACCAGCGCCTTGCCGGGGCGATGCCCGCAGCGCTTCGCGGAGATTTGATCTTCCAAATGCATACCGGCAGCGCCTGCACGAATCAGTTCGGCACAGGTGCGAGCGATGTTGAATGCCGAGCCCCATCCCGTATCCGCATCTACCAACAAAGGCAGCTCCGTTGCGGCACAGATGCGGCGCACGTCTTCGCACACATCGTTCAGACCGGTGATGCCCAAATCGGGTAAGCCGAACGACGCGTTTGCAACGCCAGCGCCCGACAGATATAGCGCTCGAAAACCCGCTCGTTCGGCGAGCAGCGCACTGTAGGCATTGATTGCACCCACAACCTGCAAAGGCTTTTCCTGCGCGAGCGCGCTGCGCAATCGAAAACCTGCCGAGGCTGTCATCGACTCTCCGCGATGTGAGACTTCAAGCATC
>DASTSB010000194.1:0-4910 GCA_035760885.1 Steroidobacteraceae bacterium
TGCCGCAGTCACGAAGATGGCGCGCAGCCATGGCGTTGCAACGATCTGCGACAACACAGTCGCTACACCCGCGCTGCTGAAGCCGATCGCTCACGGTGTGGACATTGTCGTGCACGCGGCGACGAAGTACATGGGCGGTCATGGCACCACACTCGGCGGCATCATCGTCGACTCGGGCCAGTTTCCATGGGCACAGCACAAGGCGCGCTATCCGATGTTCAGCGATCCGGAGCCCTCCTATCACGGCGTCGTGTACGTCGATGCGTTGGGACCGGCCGCTTACATCGGCCGCGCACGTACTGTCCCGCTGCGAAATACCGGCTCGGCTTTGTCGCCCTTTAGCGCGTTCCAATTACTGCAGGGTCTCGAAACGCTGCCGTTGCGCATGGAGCGGCATTGCCAGAACGCGCAACGCGTCGCCGAACACCTCAAAGCGCACAAGGCCGTCGACTGGGTGAGCTTCGCGGGACTGAGCGACCATCCGCACCACGCACTCGCAAAGAAGTACATGAATGGGAAGGCGTCCGCGCTCTTGCAGTTCGGTGTGAAAGGCGGATTCGATGCAGGCGTGAAGTTCTACGATGCGCTGAAGCTATTCAAACGCCTAGTGAACATCGGCGATGCGAAGTCGCTAGCGTGCCATCCGGCCTCGACGACGCATCGACAGCTGACGGAAGAAGAACAGCGCAAGGTTGGCGTGAGACCCGAATCGATCCGTTTGTCGGTTGGCATCGAGGACATCGAGGACATCCTCGGCGATTTGGATCAAGCGCTCGCTGCCGCTCGCTGAGGCAACACACTCGCGCGTAGGCCTCGTTCGTAAAGCCGAGGTCTACGCGCCAGCTCGCGTTCGATCACTTGCCAGGAAGCGTCGGCGAGTGATCGAAAGTCCGCCGATACTCGGCTAGCGCTTCAGTGAGTTCTTTCAAGCCAGTGTCGCGCGATGCATCGCCTTTCAGTTGCGACGCCGCTGTCATCATTCGACCGATGATCACGTGCAACGCTGCGTCGGCATCCGGCTGAAGTTGGCAGTGCTGCACGATGTAGGTGACATTCTGCTCAACCGTTTGTGCGAGTGCGTCGCCTGTCGCCGCGGAGACGGGCTGACCTGCGATCACCGCTCGTGCAGTTGCATCCCCGATCCTGGACATCCCCGTGCGCAACGGCTCGTCCGTCGCCCAACGTTTACCTGCAGGTAGCACCGGGGCTGTATGACCCTCGTGAGCCGCGTGTTCCTTGGCGTTTTGAGCCGAATCTGTGGGGTGTGGTGCTTCCGTCGCGCTCACCATGGAAACCACGAGTACCAGCAGTGCCCCAACGAGCGTTTTCATGTGAACCTCCACCCATTTCGGTGTAAGTATCACACGCACCCAAACGCCATCGCATTGATGTAGATCAGGGGCCAGTCACCTAGGCTAAGTGGCCTCGACGGCAAACCAGGAACCTCCTTTCAAGTCGTCTCGTCAGCTTGAGTATCCACCAAGGAGGTGCGCTCATGCTGCGGATCATTCGTTACTGCGTTGCCACAACAACGGCCCCATTCAGAGTTCTTACTGCAATCGCCTGGTTTGCACTCGCATCGCTTGTAGCCATTCCGTGCTACGCATCCGATGCGCACCGTCTGCCGGATGACCTTCGATCCGACCTGCACGCGCTCAGAACCATAGAAGAAGGCCGCCAGACATTCCGGTTTGCCACATTCGGCAGCGAAGCCTTCTGGGGCGACACGCTGCAACTCCATCGCGCAATTGCAGGCGCGAACCACGGTGGCGTGGGTCCCGGCGTGAGTCCACAGCAGGCCCTCACCCTGGGCCTAAAGGTGGACGTCGATGCCCTGCCGAATACAGTCAAGCGAGCGTTGCGCTCCGGAGCAGTGGATCTCACGGATCCAAGTAGCACGCTGGAATTCCTGAAGCTCAATGCAGTGGTCGGCTTGACCGGTGAGTTCCAAGGCAATCAGCTCACGTCCGTAGGCATTCAGTGTGCTCTCTGCCATTCGACGACGGATGATTCGTTCGCACCGGGAATCGGACACCGACGCGACGGTTGGGCGAATCGCGACCTGAACGTGGGTGCTATCGTTTCGATCGCGCCAAATCTCACACCGGTTGCTGAGTTGCTAGGCGTGGACGTCGCAACGGTGAAAGCCGTCTTGCAGTCTTGGGGACCGGGAAAATTCGATGCTGAATTGATGCTCGACGGCAAAGCATTTCAACCTGATGGCCGCTCTGCGGCCACCCTCCTTCCACCTGCATTCGGTTTAGCCGGGGTGAACTTGCACACTTGGACCGGCTGGGGCTCCGTCACTCATTGGAATGCGCTGGTGGCCAATTTGGAAATGCATGGCAAGGGAACGTTCTTCGATCCGCGGCTCGATGATCCGGTCAAGTTTCCGATTGCCGCACGCGAAGGTTTCGGCCATCAACACGCCGACGAAGATCAGATCACACCTCTCCTGCCTGCGTTGCACGTTTATCAACTCACGCTCGAATCTCCGCCCGCTCCGCGCGGTTCGTACGACCCGTATGCTGCCAAAGCGGGACAGCGCATCTTCAACGGCAAGGCGCGCTGCTCGAGCTGCCATGTGCCGCCGCTGTTTACCGAGCCGGGCTACAACATGCACGCAGCCAGTGAAATCGGCATCGATGATTTTCAAGCGATGCGTTCGCCGGATGAGAAGTATCGGACTGCGCCGTTGCGCGGACTGTGGACTCACCAGAAAGGCGGGTTTTATCACGATGGTCGATTCGCGACGCTCACTGATGTGATCGATCACTATGATCGTTTCATGCACTTAGGACTGACTGCGACCGAGCGTCGGCAATTGGAGAACTATTTGAAGTCGCTGTGATTGCCTTGGCAGGCACCGCCAAAGACGATCTCACACAGACAGTGCACAGCATGAGACGGGCATCCCAAGAGGGTGCCCGTTTCATGGCGTCTCGTAGCAAAATAGGAATTCCAGGGGAGCGCGGGGAAGATCGGGCTCAGGAAGACAGACTGGAATTCAGGCGGTGTCCGAAGCGAAATCGCTCATTAGCAGTGCCGAGCGACGAAGTTGACCCGCGACGCAATGCTTGAGCCAGCTCGTTCACGCCGCCTTTTGCGGCACGAGCTTCACTCCGAGCGCTCGTGTGATCTTCATGACGGTATTGAAGCTTGGCGTAGCGCCTGCGGATAGACCACGATAAATGCCTGCTCGCGTCATGCCGCTCTGTTTTGCAACAGTCGAAATACCGCGAGCTTTCGCGACGTCCGCCACCGCCGCAAGAAACACATCTGGGTTCGGATTTTCGAGCGCCGCGGCCAGATATTCGGCCACGACGTCTCCATCGCGGAGATAGTCGGCCGCATCGAACGGTGCGAGCTCAATACGTTTGACTGTCCCTTTGGCTTTTGCGCGAGACTTGCGACGAGCTTTTTGGGATTTCATAGGTCACTTCCAAGTCGGGCTGCCATTTGGACAGCACGTTTAATGTCGCGCTTCTGCGTGGACTTATCTCCACCGATGAGCAGCAGATAGACCTGGTTCTCGCGTCGAGTGAAATACACTCGATAACCAGGCCCTATATGGATTCGCATCTCGCTGACCCCTCCGCCCACTGCCTTGCAGTCACCGAGGTTTCCCAATTGCGCAGAGCGGATACGCTCGACGATGCGCGCCACCGCGGTCGCATCACGCAACTTCCTCAGCCATGCATCGAACGCGGCGGTACGTATCCATGTGCTCACGTGTCGTAGTGTATACGATCGTTTACAGTCGTCAACCGCCGTATACACAACGATAGGCGCACTGCCCGCGCGTAAGTGCGAGCCGTACACATCAATCAGCGGCTAAAACGCGGACCCCGGCTGCTTGAGAAATTCCAACTCGTCGGCAGTTGATGTGCGCCCCAGCACCTCGTTCCGGTGTGGATAGCGGCCGAATCGATCTACGATGGCCTTGTGCTTGAGTTCGAATTCGAAGTTTTCGCGCGGCGAGAATTCTCGAAACAAGGCTTCGGCTTGTTCATGGATTTTGCGCGACTCGCTGTGCATGAACGGCATCAGTACGAATGTCATCTGAATCTGCGAGAGCGACTGCTGGACTCGTGCGCGAAGCGCCTCTTGAGATAAGGCCAACGCCATTGGATCTTGCGAAAACGCCTGTGGAGTACCGCGGTATACGTTACGTGAGAACTGATCCAACACGAGGATCTCTGCGAGCCGCCCTTGTGGTTCGTCACGCCATTCGGCGAGTTCGCCCAGCGATGCTTGGACCAGCAAGCCACCGAATCGAGAACGCACTTCCGTATCGAAGCTGGGATCCGCAACCCACCACTTTTGGGGTGGTATTTCTTCGAACCAAAAGCGCAGCAGGGCTTCGTACATGATTGCTTCCCTTTTTGATGCTAAGACATTCGGACGCAACACAAAGCACACAAAAAATACGGATTAGTCTGGGAAGAGCAAGAGTTGACAGGATGAACAGGATTTACAGGATGATCGAGCCAAGAGGCCTGTTCCTGCCCTCATACGTCCTTTTCATCCAGTTAATCCGGTCTATAAAAATTCTTCTCTTTGTGTCCCTCAAGCAAAAGCAAAGACTTTGACAGGATGAACAGGATTGACGGGATGGTCAGAGCCAAGAGGTCTGTTCCTGCTCTCACACATCCTGTTCATCTTGCTAATCCTGTCTAAGAATTCTTCTCTCTGCGTCTCCCAAGCAAGAAGCAAAGACTTTGACAGGACGAACAGGATTGACGGGATGATCAGATCATAATCAACAGGCCTGTTCCTGCTCTTACACATCCTGTTCATCTTGTTAATCCTGTCTAAAAATTCTTCTCTTGTGCCCTCGATGCAAAAGCAAAAAAACTGGACAGGATGAACAGGAATGACGGGACGGTTGGAGAACGGATTCTATGAGC
>DASTSB010000195.1:0-3372 GCA_035760885.1 Steroidobacteraceae bacterium
GAAATAAGCCGTGACGAGATCGAGACCAGCGAACAGCGCCAAAGTTTGCAGAGCTTCGGCCCAGCCTGGAAACGTCGCGAATGCGAGCGCCGCGGGTAACAGTGCCGCCAACGTCGTGCCCACAAATGGAACGAAGCGCAGCACGACGGTAAGACCAGCCCACAAGGCTGCGTAGGGCACGCCAATCCAGTACAACCCCGCCGCGATGAACGTGCCGAACACGAGATTCACTAACAGCTGCGCGACCAAGTATTGACTCACGCGATGTGCCGCTTCGTTCAACAACCGCGTCGTCATGGTCACGCTCTCGGGACCCATCAAACGTATCAATCGGTCGCGCAAATCCTCGCGCTGACTCAGCATGAACGCCACGAGCGCCAGGACGATCACCGCACTCGCGAGCGGCTCGAATACCGTCGCGGCACCTTGCTTCAGTCGATCGGCCGGCGTGAGTCGCGGCGGCATGACACGGACCGGCTGCGCTCGACGATATTCCGCGAGATTTTCATCGAGCTGCTCAGTGACTCGATCGACGGTGCGCGTGAACTGCTTGAGCCCGCCGTTGCTGCCTGCACGCAACTGCGCGACCTTGTGACGCATCGATGAGGTGTAGCGCGTGACCTGCGATGACAGATCCGCAAATTGTTCGAAGGCGACGTAGCCTGCGCCACCCACCGTACCCAACGTCAGCAACAACGTCAGAACGACGCTGGCAACGCGAGGCAGATGCATGCGATCGAAGAGCCGCACGAGCGGCGAGAGTAGGAACGCCAAGATGACGCCGAGCGCCAGTGGCATCAGTACCGTTTGTCCGGCCCACAGGATGCCGACAGTGAGGACGAGCACCAAGAGCGGCGCCCAAGCACCGGTGGTCTTACCAAGGATCGGGTTCTTCTGCACGAGGACCTGCGCTACAAACGTTTCACCGGCATTGCAGCTCGCGCGACTCGAATGATTTTGAGCTTGGACGCGCTGGCAACGAATGCGCATCGCGCTTCATTGCTGTAGGAGAACTCCGCTCCTAGGCCGGGGGTTCCTCAGATCTCTTCGCCAGCGCTGCGATTGCGTGCGCTTCGGCCCGCCAGCCTCAGCACCCGCAATCGGCCGCTCGATTCGATTTCTTGTTGCGGCGTGGGCGCACTCAACACCAGCTGTTGCAAATGGGACTGCGTCTCCAACAAGAACGGGGCGACCGACGACGCGCTGAGCGGACGCGATATCAAATAACCTTGCACTTGCACGCCGCGATCGTTGAGCACCGCGCCGAGCTGAGCGGGCCGCTCCACGCCTTCCGCCGTGACCTGCAGGCCTAAGCTATGACACAGCCCGACGATGGAACGCACGATCGCAGCGGAACGACGACTCGTATCCACGGAAGCGATCAGGCTGCGATCGATCTTCACACGCGTGAGCGGCAGTCGCTCCAACGACGTGAGCGATGAGTAGCCGATACCGAAGTCATCCAGTGCAATGCTCACACCCAGCTCATGCAGTTTGCGAAGGGCCGCCACTGTGGCGCCTCCCGTTTGCAGAACGTTTTCGGTGAGCTCGATCTCCAAGCAACTCGCAGGCAACTGATTGAGCTGCAGCAAGCGTGCGACGCTATCGACGAACTTGCCGCCGAGGAATTGTTGCGATGAAACGTTGATCGCTACTTTGGTCGCCGGCCAGGGCCCTGCATGCCACGCAGCCGCAGTTTCGATGACGGTGCGCAACACCCAATCGTTGATCTCCGTGATCAGGCCCGACTGTTCGGCGACTTCCAAGAAGTCCACGGGTGCCAATACGGTCCCATCCGGCTGGCGCCACCGCAGTAGCGCTTCGACGCTGTGCGTTTCGTAAGACTCGAAACACACCTGCGGCTGATACAACAACTCGAACTCGCGATTCTCCATCGCGCGACGCAGTGCCTGCTCGGTGCGGAACCGCGATGCCGCCGCCGCCACCAACTCGGGCTCGAATAAGCTTGCGCAACTTCTGCCGCGCTCTTTCGCGCGGAACAAGGCGGCATCCGCCGCACGCAACAGGGCATGCGAGTTCGTCGCGTGATCGGGGAACACGCTCGCGCCGATACTCACGCTGATGCGCAACTCACGACCGTGCACGAGCAGCGATTTCTGGAATTCTTCCAACACAGCGCCGGCCAAGTCTTCGGCTTCTTCGAGCGCGTTGAGCCCTTCGCACACCAACGTGAATTCATCGCCGCCCAAGCGGGCGCCGAACGCCTGGGCAAGACGTGGACTCAACCGCAGGCGCTCTCCAACTGCTTGCAACACGCTGTCGCCGAATGCGTGACCGAGCCCGTCGTTGATCGTCTTGAAGTTATCCAGATCGATGAACATCACGGCCACGCGTGAGCGATCTTCCTTCGCTCGCGCCAGCGCACCTTCCAAGTGCGCGAACAATTGCCGGCGATTCGGCAGCTGCGTGAGCGGATCGTGATGAGCCAGATGACTGAGCTCGCGAGTGCGCTCGTCTACCTTCATCTCCAGTTCTTGCTGATGGGCACGCACTTCCTTTTCCGCGCGTTCCAATTGCTCCGTCATGGCATTGAATGCGCCCGCCAGCGTGTCGAGTTCGCGAACGCCCCCACGAGGAACGCGGGTGCGGATCGTGCCGCTTGCCACTCGCATCGTGGCTTCGATCAGGCGGCGCACCGGTGCAGTGACGCTTGTCACCGTGACCATGGCAATCGCCAACAAGAGCAGAAATACCGACGCGCTCGCCCACACCAACTGCCGATCTGCTTTGTCGGCTGCTTGCACTGCGAGCTGATCGGCTCGTGCCAGCGCACGACGCGCGGGCTCCACGAGTTCGGTCAGCACTAAGCTCGAAACGGAGGCTGCGCTGGCGCGGAAGCTGGTGGCCTGATCATTGAGATCCTCAATCGCACCGAAGAGATTGCGGCGTGCGGTAACGAGCTTGGCGAATCGAGAGCGCACATCGGACAGCCATGCGGCGCCATAAATCTTCGTCAGCTCCGCAGAGCGACTCTCTAGCTGAGCTCGAAATCCATTTTCGCCCGCGATGATGATCTGTGCCGATCGCGGCGAAACGACGGTCACGGCGGCGCTCACTTTTTCACGGATTACGCTCAGCGAGCGGCTCAAATCCATCAACGACTCGCTCGCAAATACCGCGCCCGCAAATCGCACCGCATTGTCCTGTGGCGCACTGATGAGCTGATCGAGATCGTCGAATCGGGCCCAGTAAGTCTGAGATAAGCGCTGACGCGCGGCGCTCGTGTTGAGGAGCGTCTCGCCTTGCTTGCGGAAATTCGCAATCTGAGCGTCGAAGTTCGCAGGGAAGTGCACGTCCAGATCGTTGCGGACCGTGAGTACCGCCTGCGCGGCCTCCGTCATCGACTCTGCG
>DASTSB010000196.1:0-16223 GCA_035760885.1 Steroidobacteraceae bacterium
CATGAACCAGCTGATGTCGAACAGCCGCTCGCGCCAGGTCGCGATGATTCTCTCGGCTTCCTCACGCTCAGCGGGCGAAACGTCGGGTGAGAGGTAACGCTGAATCAGGGGCGGCTGTTGATGCAATTGGCTCCAGCGATGGATGACTTCCTCCTGTGTCCAGCCTTTGGCTTTCTCGCGATCCACATAGAGAACCAGATGATAGTGATTGGACATCACTGCGTAGGCGCAGATCTCGATTGCGAAGATGCCTGATAACTCCGCTATTCGATCGATCACCCATTGCTTGCGGTGGGAGTAGTCGCGCCCGGCGAAGTCATCCTGCCCCCACAGCCATGCCCGGCGCACGCATCGAGAGACGACGTGGTAGTACGGGGTGTCTTGAAGAGAGATCAGGTGCTTGCGTGCGTAGCCCATGAGTGGAGCGTACGCACCTTCAGAGATAGGTGATCGCGAATATCTCGACGTTTGGCCAACAAACTCACTGGCTGTCCACGGATGACGGCGAATATCTCGACGTTTGGCCAACAAACTCACTGGCTGTCCACGGATGACCGTCCGCCAACAAAATCAGTGGCTGTCCACGGACGACGGTCCACGGGCGACGCTGTCAACCTGGGGACGCAGACCCAATCGTCGGGTGTCCAAAGGCAGCGATGCAAAGGCAGGGAAGCGATTGGGTGTCCATACAACGGATATCCATACAACAGATAGAAGAATGAGCGGCAAAACCAACTCTGGTTCTTGGGTGTCCAAAACGGGAAGTGCTTGGGTGTCCAAAACGGGAAGAGGCGCATCCAAAACGGGAAGAGGCGCAATGTGTGTTCGACCCGGGGCGCATTCGGTTAGAGCGTCCACCGCGCTGATCCTCAGGTTGCCTTCCGCTTACATATATATGTGGGTATGCCCTCCATCCCCCGGGAACGGTGGACGTTTGAGGGTCTGCAGGCAAGGCGCTCAGAGTAGGCTTGCTGGTGCCCTTCTTGGCACCCACGCAGCGCGGCTTGTGACTTTGAGCTCTAGAGGGAAACTGCCGCCCGCTACTATCCCTGACGCAACTTGATTGCGAATGTGTAACGCCCAACGAAGCAGTTTCGATTTGGTGCGCGGCCTGCATGGCGGATGGCGCCATCGAAGATCACCAGTCGGCCCGGCTTGGGTGCAACCGCGATTTGCGCATCATTGCCATCATCGAAGAACACTGTTTCGCCGCCCCATTCCGGATCCCACTGTTCGCACAAATACCAAAGGGCGGTGAGCTCGCGTCGGTCCGGCAACGCATCAACGTGCGCGAGCAACACGTCGCCAAAAGAGGCGAAGTTGGTATAGCAGCGATACGGACGATACGACTCCGCTGGGCGCATTTCGTGAAGCGCAGCCGACGTTGCCGACCAGAGCGAAAGATTCGGTAGATTCTCGAGCGGCATTTCGCACACCCAATGGCGCAAGTGCACGGAATCGGGACGGGCCGACTCTGTTTTTGTGAACGCCGCATGCGCCAGTGCAACCGTGTAGCGGACGCTCTCCTGCGTGGTAATTAGGCCATCGAACACGACTACGTCGCGTCCTTCCACCTGCACGCGACGCGATATCTGGGCCAACTAGCTCACTCCCAACGCCGCACAGTGCTGACGACTGTACTCATCGTGCGGCGGCAGTGTACTCACGCGTTTCATCACATCCGCGCTGATTAAATCCAAACGTCGCTGCAACTCTTCATCGCTGACAATGTTTGCGAATGGATGATAGCCGCTCGGCTCGACGCCCTGCCCCGTGAACACTGCAAACCAACTGCTCTCTTTGAACAGGTCCTCGAGAGCGACGACAATGTTGGCCGTGCGCTGATACATCTCCCAGCGCTCCCGCAGCGTATCGGTAAGCTCCATTGAGCGACAATGACGCCAGAACGGCGTGTCGTCACGCTCGATCGCCTTGTAGTGAAGCAATAAGAAATCGCGGATTTCTTCCATCTCGAGCCGACACAATTCGTTGTACTTGCCGATGGTCGCAGGATCGATATCGGTATCCGCGGGAAACATAAACAGCAGCCGGGCTATTCCGGATTGAACGAGATGGATGCTGGTCGATTCCAGTGGTTCGATGAAGCCGCTCGCGAGTCCCAATGCGACGCAGTTCTTCTTCCACACTTCCCTACGCCGTCCCGTCGTGAAGCGAAGCGGCCTCGGATCTGCACACACGGGGCCATCCAACCGACTCAGAAGCAATCGCGACGCCTCATCGTCATTCAAGTACTCACTGCAATAGACGTATCCATTTCCGGTCCGATGTTGCAGTGGAATTCGCCACTGCCATCCTGCCTCTCTTGCTGTCGAGCGCGTAAATGGCGTCGTCGCTTCCGATCGATCGCACGGTACCGCAACGGCGCGATCACACGGAAGCCAGCGGCTCCAATCTTCATATCCAGAATGCAGCGTTTGTTCTATCAGCAGGCCACGAAATCCAGAGCAGTCGATGAAGAAGTCGCCGCCGATTTCGCGTCCATCCGCCAGCACCACGCTCTCGATGTTGCCATTCTCTGCCGACTGTTTGACTTGAACGATGCGTCCCTCCAGCCTGCGAGTCCCGCGACGCTCCGCAAAACCGCGAAGGAATTTTGCATAGAGCCCGGCATCGAAGTGATACGCATAGTTGATCGGCGGTAGCGGCGAACGTTCTGCCGGCTGCGGTCGCGCAAAGCGGCCGTGCAACGCCGCCATCGCACACGAATTGAAGCTGTCGTGAGATCGCGTGCCACCGCTCGCGATGTGCCGCAGCCAGAAATGATGAAAACCGATGCCCTGCATCTCCACGCCGTACTGTCCGAAAGGGTGGAAGTAGCGATGTCCTGGCCGCCGCCAATCGACGAACTCGATGCCCAGTTTGAACGTCGCTTGGGTTGCACGGATGAACTCGGTCTCATCGATTTGCAGCGTCCGGTTGAATGAAACGATGGGCGGGATCGTCGCCTCGCCGACTCCGACCGTGCCGATTTCATCCGACTCGATCAGCTCAATCGTGTAGTCGCTGTGCTGGAGAAATTTCGCGAATGAGGCCGCCGCCATCCATCCCGCGGTTCCACCGCCGACCACCACGATTCGCCGGATTTTCTTCGCCACGTTGGTGCTCATCGCAATTGCCGCACATAGTCGCGATGCATTGGCATCGAGCTTGCGAGCCGCTCAATCGCCGCCTTCATCGCGTCGAACTGCTCGAGCCGATCTGCTTCGCTCAAGTTAGCGCGGGCATGCAACTCCATCATCTCCGGCCAACACTGACCTCCGAGCAGCAACCACGCCCAATCGACTTCTTCGAACGTCTCATGATCGAAGGTTTCGATGCGCGCATTGGATTTGAACAGGTCGAGCCTATCGGTCAATCGCTCTGAAACCGCACCGGACCGCCCTGTCCCGAATCGGAGCGAAATCAGATAGTGCGCCAGGGTGAAATCACGCAAGGAGTCGAGATGCTCCGACAACACGAGATTGTATTCTCGAGATTCAATATCGCTTTTGCTGTCGAGCGGAAACAGCTCAATGAACGTCGAAATTCCAAGCTGAGCAATGTGCAAAGGCGACCCCACCAAGGGCTCCAACACGGCAGCAGCCGAGCCGATCGCGACGCAGTTGTTCATCCAAACCCTACGGCGCCGCCCAGCACGCAGTGTTGCCAGCTCGAACTCGTTCACCGACTCGCCCAGCCAGTTCTGCAAGGCCGATTGCGCGACAGTCTCATTTACGCGCGTACTGTCGAACACGACGCCAACCTTCGAATGCTGTTGCATCGGAACTCGCCAGCACCAACCGCCGTCGATCGCTCGCGTCGTCGTAAGAGCACACATCTTCTCATCGGCAGCTGCAATGCCGCTCAGAATGCGATCGTTCGGCAGCGCAGTGCTCCAATCATCAAATTCGGGATCGAGGCGATTAATCAAAATACCTCGGGGACCGGAACAATCGAGAAAATAGTCTGCGGCAATTTGCTCACCCTGACTCAACACGACTGCGAGCAATCGGCCCTGCGCATCGCGCTCGATTTCCGAAATGTCTCCTGATCTTTCCGTGACGCCTAAGCTGAGTGCGTGATTTCTCAAGTACGTCGAATACGCTCTTTCATCCAAATGCAATGCATACGTAAAGCTAGACGTCAGTGCATTCGTATCCATCGGTTGCGCGAATCGCTGTGCTTTGGCGGCGACGGCTGCCAGCGAGTACGTCTCCGGCCTCACCGAATGTCCGGCCAGCCTTTGCATCACGAGCCATTTGTAGAACGGCACGCCATTGATGCTCGTACCGATCTCACCATGGGCGTGAATGAAAGAGCTACCGTCCCCGTGCCACGACGTATGTTCCACGCCCAACTTGAAGGTACCGCCCGTCGTTGCAACGAGGTTCGACTCCTTGATGCCGACGAGCGAATGCAACCGCCGCAGCGACGGGAGTGTCCAATGCGCACGCAATGCATCTGATGACGCGCCCGGGTTGACGACCCTAATCCCGGTGTCTCGATGTGCTAGCGCTCGTTTCAATGCGCAAGCCGCGAGCCACGCCTGCGAATCGCCACCGACGATCACCACCTGCTTGACGGTCGTACTCATGCACTCACCCCGCCTGGCGCTGCCGGACAATACTGGCTCAAGAATTGATCGTGCGTTGGCATGCGAATGGCGGTTTCGGCGATCCGCTCCCGAATCATCTGAACCTGCTGTTTAACATTCGACAAGGGAGCCGCATCTGCTAAAGGCGGATACGCTTCCGGCACCACACGCTGACCGAAGTAGACAGCGAGCCAACTCGGCTCCAGAAACAAGCCATCCTTGTATGTGACAACGTGCGCGCGCCGGCGGAACAACTCCATCTTGTGAATCAAACTGTCCGGCACCTTCATTGTCCGGCAGTAGTTCCAAATCTCCGCATCGGTCCGTTCCGTTGCGTAATAGTGAAGGATCAAGAAATCGCGCACGCGATCGTATTCCATCTCCATCCAACGGTTGTACGCATCGATCGTTCTGGGATCGAGTGTGCGGTCCGTCAGATAGTCGATCAATGTCGTGATCGCAATTTGAATCAGATAGATGCTGGTGGACTCGAGCGGTTCGAGAAAACCGCCGGCCAAACCCAACGCAATACAGTTCTTGTTCCAAGTCTTCTTACGGCGGCCGGTCACGAAGCGCAGGAACTTGGGATCCGCAAGCGCCTTACCTTCAAGTCGCGATAGCAACCGATCGGCGGCCTCATCATCTTTGATGAACTGGCTGCCGTACACATAACCATTCCCCATGCGATGTTGCAGCGGGATCCGCCATTGCCATCCGGCCTCACGCGCTGTCGCACGCGTGTAGGGCGTGAGCGGACTGTTGTTTTCACAAGGCACCGCAACCGCTCGGTCGCACGGCAGCCACTGCGTCCACTCTTCATAACCGGTCTTCAGTGCCTGTTCGATGAGAAGCCCGCGAAAGCCCGAGCAGTCGAGGAACAAGTCTCCGGTGATCGTTCTGCCGTCGTCGAGCACTAGCGATTCGATACCGCCGTCCTCTGCTCTCAAGCGCACGTGGACTACTTTGCCCTCGGTACGCTTCACCCCTCGGCGTTCCGCGACTTGTCGCAAGTACTTCGCGTAAAGCGCAGCATCGAATTGAAATGCGTAGCCGTAGGTGGAGCGCACTGTGTCGTCGCTCGTCGGTAGCGCGAACTTGTTTTGACGTGCCGCAACGATAGCAAGCGAATAGTCGTCAATCGGTCCCACATCACTCTGTTGCTGAAGCCGCAACCAGTGTTGATGAAATGGGGTGCCACCTAATCGCTGACCATACGCGCCGAACGGATGGATGTAGCGATCGCCGATACGAGCCCAATCGACGAATTCGATACCGAGTTTGAACGTCGCCTGAGTCTTCGCCATCAGATCGCGTTCGTCGATACCGATGCGCTGATTGAACAGCCGCAGATGCGGCAACGTCGCCTCGCCCACGCCGACTGTACCGATCTCCGCGGACTCGATCAGATGCACTTCGCGATGCTCGGGTTTCAGAACCGAGACCAGCGCCGTCGCAGCCATCCAACCTGCCGTTCCCCCGCCGACGACGACGATGCGTTTGATTGATGATGCGGAAGTCATGGGTACGCGCGAGAGAGCCCAAGGCTGCGATGAGCTGATTGTGCGTTCGAGCGATGCCTGCGAATAGTGCTTTGTATCAAGCTAGGATCGAAACGACACGCGTCCGACCGGAACAAGGTGGACAGATCAAGCAGTCGGGGGACTGCTCTGGTCGGGAGGCACCACGCTTTCAGATACAGCGAACCTGATCTGTCCCCTTGTTCCGGTTGGACGCGAGAACCATGCAATCCAAGGCGCGCGAGCCACAATGACCCGCGCGCCATCGAATTGCCGACTGCGATCAGCGAATGCTGAATCGCACTCCGACTTGGAACCTTCGATCGTTGGTGAACCAAGAGCGCGGCAACAACATGCCATCCTGTGTGACCTGCTGTTTGAGCACCGTTTCCGACTTCGTCAAGTTTTGCGACTCGAGGAAAATGTCCACGGTGTCGCTCGGCTTGAAGTGCACCGATCCATCCAACTGACCGTATGCGTCCTGCCAAATCGGCAGTTTGATACAGCAGTCAGCCTGCGAGACGAGGTACTTGTCGCGCCAGTTGTACGCTAAGCGAGCGGAGAATTTGCCCTTGTCGTACATCGCCACGAGGTTGTAGGCCCGTTTCGAGTATCCCTCGAGCGGCAAGTCGGTGAACGTGATCAGCGGATCCTGCACCGTACTGCCGGCCCCGGAATTGCTGGCCAGATTCGAGTTCTTGACGCCTTGATTGTCCACGTACGTGAAGTTCGCTTGGATCCCGAATCCATCCCACGGGCTCGGCAACATATCGAAGAACGTTTGGTACGCGACTTCGAAGCCTTGAATCTTGCCCCCGTCGCCGTTCACCGGAGAGGTCACGCCAACGGTGCGCGTGATGCCGTTGTTGCTGAACTCCTTGAGGTAGCTCGCCGAGGTCAGATAGTTGTCGAACTTCTTATAGAACAATGCAGCGGTGAACGAACCGGTGTCGGAGAAATACCACTCGTAGGACAGATCCAATTGATCGGCGGTCGTTGGCTTCAGCCGCGGATTGCCGACCTCTGCTGAGTATCTCGGCGTATACGCGACGGGGAAGCTTTGGCAATTGCCGGGCTCGGCGTAGGTCACCGTTCCGGTCGTGCAATCCGCTTTGTCGCGCGAGATCGAGTAGTAGTTTTTGTACAAACCCATGTCAGGCCGCGCCAATGCACGCGAAGCGGCAAAGCGCAGGTACATGTCGTCAGTCAGCCCGAAACGCACGTTCAAGCTCGGCAAGATGTTGTGATTCTTGTCGCCGTCGGATGCCTCGTAAGTGCCGCCGTTCATAAACGTAATGTCGTCTTGCGGCGTGAACAACAACGGATCCGGCGGCGACCCGTCGGATGGCGCACTAGGCTGAGTAAACAGCGGGAACGCTGCGCCACCCGCAGCCTCCACCTTCGTAATCACGTAGCGAACGCCGATATTGCCTTTGACGCTAATCGGTCCGAGCTTCGTGTCGTCGCCCCCGAATTTCAGCATCACGTACGCGGCATCGACGTCCTCGCTGATGACCTGTTGCTCGACGGGACAGAACACCGTTCCAGGGACTACAGGACACGTCGTACGTTGCGCAAGCGGCACCCAGCTATTGCTGTTGCCGTTCCCAAACGTATCGATAGTGCGCTGATAGTTTTTGACGATATCTCTCGCGGGATGCACATACGTGCCGCCGCCGAAGATGCCGCCACCCACGAGATCCGAACCGAGGTCATGGGTTTCGTACGTGTTCTGCCACGGCGACTGATCCAAGAAGAAGCCGACGTCGTTTTGCACGCCCCACAGTGGCTGCACCGATCCCCAGTTATAGGTGGACCAATTGATGTCCTGCTCGCGCTCTGCACGACGAACGCCGACGCGCAGAGCGTCCATCCAGCCATCTCCCAGATCGATATCGAAGTCGAGGCGCCCTGCCTTCTCGGTGCCCTCACTCTCTTCGATGTGCTCCATCTCCCATTCGTGATAGTAGTTCGCCGGATCGGAGAAGCCGCCGGAAGTGAACCCGAATCCGCTCGGCACGCCAAAGGAGAACTTCGGCCGTCTGCCGGTGAGATCCAAATCCAAGTCGGTTGCAGTCTTGTTGTCTGCGCTGTTGTCGAAGTTATCGACGTTCGACTTGATGTACTGCAAATCGAGGTTGATACCCAGTCGATCGGTTGGATTCCACTTGAGGTTCAGCGACGTGTCTTGCGTGCGATCGGTTGTGGTTGCGTAACGCGTGTCGGCACTTAGGCCAATGCCGCGTGTGGACGGACACGTGGCACCGCCCGTGAGCGACCACGAATAGCAGTACCAGTTCGGGAAAGTGCCGCCCTGCCCATTGTCAGTCGTGTAACCGCCCGGATGAGACAGCGCGGGATTGTTGTTTGGTCCCGCCCAACTGTTCGATGAGTCCGCGATCACGCCGCGCGTGAACACGCCTCGGCTATCGAACTCGTACGGATCGCTGCCCTCCGGCGCAAACGCCAGCGGTGATGTCAGCTCCAAGTCCTGCGCTGTTTGCGAATTGCCGATGCCGGCAGTCAGCGAGAATTCGTCGAACTTGTTGACGTACTTCGACCGGTTGTACTGCAGAGTCGCCAATAGCGATTCATCGGGGCTGCGCCATTGCGCGGCGAAGGCGGCACCCGTACGGGTGCGATCGTAAACAGTGTCGCGAATGTCGATGCCGCCCGGAATCCACTTGGTTCCACCGCCGTAATCGGCAACGTTCTCGACTCGATAGTAGCGGCCCACCTGCACGCCCTGCGATTCGGTCGAAACTTCCGAATAGGCCACGTTACCCATCAATCCGAATTCGCCGATATCGGTCTGCCAACGGTCGCTAACCAAAGCGGAGGCGCCTGGCTTCACATCTTCGGTGAGATCGCCGTACCCGAGATTTCCCGAGAACGCAGCGACAAATCCCTCCGAATCGAACGGCACATGCGTGCGCAGATTGACGGTGCCGGCGATGCCGCCTTCGATCATGTCGGCCGTCAGGTTCTTGTACGTGTCCACGCCGGCCATGAGTTCCGGCGGCACATCGGCGAAGCTCAAGCCGCGCGAGCTGTTCGCGTTGAAGCTGTCGCGACCATTGAACTCGCTGCGAACTTGCGGCAGACCGCGGATCACGACGCCCGAAGGCTCGGCGGAAAAGTGTGTGGTATCGCTGGCTGCGGCGAATCGCGTAACGGTGACGCCAGTCACGCGCTGCAGTGCCTCTGCGACGCTGTGGTCCGGGAATACGCCAATGTCCGATGCAGTAATCGAATCGACAACGGTATCTGCTTCGCGCTTGATCTCCTGAGAAGTCTTGAGGGCTTGGCGCAGGCCCGTCACGACGACTTCCTCGACGTCACCACCGCTCACCGAAGAGGCGTTTTCTGCGGCTAGCGCGATCGGAGTGAATAAGCTCGTGCTCACCGCTAGTGCCGGAACGCCGTAGCGCCCGATCCAGCCCTCCTTGACCTCGCTTCCCAATAACCGCCGAAGCGTATCTCGCAACATTTCTATAACCCCCCTGCTTTGGAATGCTTCTTTTCAGGCAGTGCTATGGACACTACTCGGACAAATATTGCCATCGGTGGCAATCCGCAATCAAATCTTATTGCAACTTTCGTTTTTTAAGTGCCGCGTTAAGACAAACTCCAAGAATAAATAAGAAGAGGCCTGACCAAATGCCTAAAGTTCGCCGATGATTACGATTTCCACCCAGAGTTGAGCGAAATCACTTGATTGCGCTTATAAATTGGCCCTTTACTGGTGAGCGCGGTGCTTGCCGCGGGTGGCGAAGTCAACACGATTGAACATGCAACGAGAACACCGCTTTAGACGCAGTTTGGCTTTGCAGAAAGCGGGGCAAACACGAGCTGCGATCGAGGAGCTGCGTGGCCTGGCCAACGAAGCCATGGACTCCCCGCCTCTGCTTGCGCAGTTGGTTCGCGCGCTGTTGGCGGAAAGTCAGCCGATCGAGGCAGAGCAATGGGCCGCGCGTGCGGTGCGGGTCTGGCCGCTCGATGCGAACTTGCAATTGCTACTGGCGAAGGTGCGGTGGCAGCGAGGCGATCCTGAGTTCGCAGCAGACCTCGAGCGAGCGATTGCTAGCAACCCCGATCAACTTCAATTGCGCCTGGTCGCGGCGAGCCTGTGGCGCAATGCCGGCGATCAAGAGCGTGCGCTAAGTCTGGCGATGGAAGGAACGCGCTTCACGCCTGCCGAGCCCGCCCTGCTCACATCGATTGGACTACTGCTCGAGGACATGGGCAGATCCGCTGAAGCATTGCGACATCTGAGTCAGGCGGTGGCGTATGCGCCGACACCGCGCTTTAGAACGAACCTGATCCCGACGCTTCTACGCGTCCGTAAAGCGGATGAAGCACAGCGAATCGTTTCCGAACTCCTGACAGAGGCCCCCGCCGACCAACAACTGATCGCATATCAGGCGTTGATCCACCGTCAACTCGGCAACCTCGAGGCCTATCGCGCCCTCTATGATTACGAACGGCTAGTGCGCACGTATTCGTTGTTTACGGATTCAGAGGAGTGCACTCGCTTCAATGGTGAGTTCGCACGAGAACTACTGAACCTGCACCACGCGAGTCAGCACCCGCTAGATCAAAGTCTACGAGGCGGTACTCAAACGGACCGACATCTGCCGCTCGAAAACGCCACGGTCGCGGAGTTCTTTCGGTTGATCGATCCGGCAATCCGCGATTACATCGGCGCGTTGGATCATCGCGATCATATTTTCGATCGACGCCAGCTCGCAGGTTATCGAGTCAACGGCTCGTGGTCAGTGGCGTTGCAATCCGGCGGATTTCACCTGAACCACATTCATCCGCAAGGCTGGATCAGCTCAGCGTACTACGTTCAGGTGCCGAAGCTGCCCGATGATGTCGGCGCTGGCTGGCTCAAGTTTGGGGAACCGGGATTTCAGCTCGATGGCATGCGGCCCGATCATTTCGTCAAGCCAGCGCCCGGCCTATTGGTGCTGTTTCCATCTTATATGTGGCACGGCACCGTGCCCTTCACCGATCAGGCGCTGCGGCTAACTGCCGCGTTCGATGTCGTGCCGGCCTAGACATTCAGCCGGTAACACCAGTTTTAGTCTTCGGCTGCATACGCAATCGTGCTGAGCAGCGCCAGCTCGGCCTGTCGGGTGTCCAGTCGCGTGTGCTGAACCACGATCGGCACGTTCGACTCGATGAGCATCGAGTACTCGGTCGCCGTCGGAATGGGTTCGGGCTCGCGAAGATCATTCATCCGTATGTGAAGCGTGCGACGCGCGGGCACGTCAAATCGATACGGACCGGCAGGCTCGCGGTGAGCGAAAAAGACATGCAGCTCAACGCTCGCCGCGTCAGGACCTGAATTCAAAATGCAGACCGCTTCATGACTGACCAGGTCGCGCGAACTCCCGGTGCTTTCGCGCGGGATGTAACCCTCCGCAATGGCCCACCGTCTTTTCCCAATTGCCTTTGTGCTCATTGCTGCGACTCCATCTCGGGCATGTTCAATACTTCTGCCGGATGCAAAGCGCGCCGGCCGGTCGATTGCCGGATTTGCTCACGGCAGCTGTAGCCCGTCGCCACAATCAAGGTTTCATTCGATGTGTTGCGGACCGTTGGCAACAGCACGCGCTCACCTATCGCCATAGAGAGTGTGTACTTCGATGCGTCGAATCCGAACGAGCCGGCCATGCCGCAGCATCCCGCATCCAAAAACTCGGCATCGAGTCCCGCGGAGTCGAACAACGATTCGATCGCTTGCGATCCGAACAGTGCCTTTTGAATGCAATGCGTGTGAACGATGGCCTTGCGCGTAAGGTGCGGCGGTCGATAGCCTTCCTGCGACTTCAGAAACTCGGACAAGAGCACCGTCTGCTTGGATAACTGCCGCGCACGCGGATCCTGCGGAAACAGATTCATCAATTCATCGCGAAACACACCGGCGCACGCAGGTTCGAGAACCACGATCGGAGTGCCCGCAGCCAATTCAGAGGCCAGCGCATCCAGCACTCTTTCGAGATAGGCAATCGCGTCCTGCAAAAATCCGAACTCGTAAAGCGGCCGGCCGCAGCACAAGCGATGTTTCGGTAGGTTGACTTCGCATCCTGCACGCTCGAGGACGTCGGTTGCGGCGAGCAGGATCTCCGGGTGCCAATAGTTATTGAACGTATCAACCCACAGCATTACGCGGCGTGCGCCGCTGCGCCGCTGCCGATTCGCAAACAAGTCGCGAAACGTGCGCTGCGCGAAGTTCGGAAGGCTGCGTGCGGGTGCGATTCCGGCAACGGATTTACCTAAACCCGAGAACGGTTGTCGATTCATGAAGAAATTCGCGAGCCGCGGCATCTTCGCCGCGATCGGCGCCCAGCGATTCACCCTGCCAAAAACATACGCCTGTCGCGGCCGCCGGTGATGTTCGTAGTAGTGAGCTAAGAACTCCGCTTTCATCGTCGGCATGTCCACATGCACCGGGCACTCGCCGCGGCATCCTTTACAGGACAGACACAGATCCAAAGCTTCTTTGACGCTCTCATCCGACCATCGATCGCGCAGCACGTCGCCTTGCATCGCCTCGAACAACAAATGCGCGCGCCCACGCGTGGAATGAATCTCTTCGCGAGTCGCCATGTAGCTGGGACACATCGTGCCGTGATCGTGCTTGCGACATTCGCCCACGCCGACACATCGAAGCAGCGCACGCGAAAACGTGCCCTGATCGTTCGGATAACGAAAGTAGGTGGACACCTCGGCGGGCCGGTAGTCCGCACCGAGGCGCAGGTTCTCATCAAGCCGATAAGCATCGATCACCTTGCCAGGGTTCATGCGATTGCGCGGATCCCAAATCGCTTTGAACTCACGGAACGCCGTCACGAGCTTCTCGCCGAACATGATCGGCAGCAGTTCGGCCTTCGATTGGCCGTCGCCGTGCTCACCGGAGATCGATCCGCCTAGACTGACCACCAGCCGCGCAGCTTCATGTGCAAACGAGCGATACCTCTCGATGCCCTCTTCCGTTTCGAGATCGAAGTTGATGCGCGTGTGAACGCACCCCTGACCGAAGTGGCCGTACAGATCGCCTTCGTAGCCGTACTTCGCGAATAGCTCGCGAAGCTTGCGTAGATATTCACTGAGCTTCGGTGGCGGTACGGAAGAATCTTCCCAGCCTTCCCACGTGATCGGCTTGTTCGGCACATGGGCCGTCGCACCGAGACCGGACTTGCGCACTTCCCACACGAGCTGTTCTTGATGAGGATCGTCGTAGAGCTTCATCGTCGGCGGACGATGGACCTTCGCCAACGCAGCCATGGCCGAACGAGCGCGGTCGTCCGATTCCTTCTTATTGTGGCCGCCGAATTCCACGAGCAGCCATCCCTTGCCTTGCGGCAACAGATCGAGATCTCGCAAGTGCAGATGCACGGCTTTCATGTCCTCGATCAGACGCTCGTCAATGCCTTCGAGGCCGACAGGTCCGAACCTCAGTACGTCAGTCACGTGATCGGCCGCGCTATAAACATCCGGGTAACCAAGCACCAAGAGCGATCGTGCAGGTGGACTATCGACGAGCCGCAGCTTCGCGCCCAAGATCGCGACGCAGGTACCTTCCGATCCCACCAGCGCCTGTGCGATGTTGAATTCCTTCTCCGGCAACAACGCCGGCAGGTTGTAGCCCGATACGCGCCGCGGAATGTTCGGAAAATGCTTGCGGATCTCCGGCGCATAGCGATGGACTAGATCGTTCAGCGCTCGATAAATCTCCGCCTGCTTTCCAGTAGCGCGAGGCCGGTCGGGACCGACGCGCATGCGCGTGCCGTCGTAAGTGAGAACATCGAGTTCGATCACGTTATCGACGGTCTCGCCTCCCATCACTGAGTGCACCCCGCACGAGTTGTTGCCGATCATTCCGCCCAGCGTGTTGTGGTTGTGTGTCGATGGGTCCGGCGCGAACGTGAGATGGTGGCGTTCCGCCGCGTTGCGCAGATCATCCAGCACCACGCCCGGCTCGACCCACGCGGTCTTTGCCACTGGATCAAGCTCGAGGATGCGATTGAGATATTTCGAGAAGTCGATCACCACCGCGACGTTGCAACACTGGCCACACAGGCTCGTGCCGCCTCCTCGACTCAAGATCGGAACATCGAATTCGCGACACACTTTCACCGTTTGGATGACGTCATCGATCGTGCGCGGCACGACCACGCCGATCGGGACTTGTCGGTAGTTGGACGCATCAGCGGCGTACGCAGCCCGGCTGCCATCATCGAATCGCACCTCAGCAGTCGTCTCCTGCTTGAGCCTCAGTTCGAGTGCGTCGCGACCTTGAAAGTCATAAGCCGGCATCGCGCTGCGTGAAGTTACCGGCGATAGCATTGCGCATCCTCCCACTTGAACTCCAAACCCAAGCCCGGCCTCGAGCGGTCCGGTGCGAGTTGGCCGCGATGCGGCGGGATCGCCCCGTCGAACACCATGTGTTCAATGCGCACATGATCGAAGAAATACTCCATGTGGATGAGAGGGCGAGCGGCGCATGCGACGTGTAAATGCAACGCAGGTGCGCAGTGACTCGAGAGCGGCACATTGGCCGCCTCGCAGAGCGCAGCGGCAGATAAGAAGCCGGTGAATCCACAGCATCGCGTCGCATCCGCCTGCAATACATCGATGGCCTGCGCGCTGAGCATTCGCTGAAAATAGTCAGGCGAATAGCCGTACTCTCCCGCGCTGATCGCCATGCCAGCGGGACCAGTGTTGCGAATGAGCGCGAGCCCAGCGAGGTCATCGGAACTCACTGGCTCTTCGAACCACGACACGCGCTGCTCAGCGAAGTCGCCGGCGAGGTCAAGCGCCTGCTTGATGGAGTAGCCGCCGTTCGCATCGACGAATAGCTGCACGTGACTGCCAATTGCCTCTCGCGCAACACGCACGCGGTGCACGTCGCGATCGGCATCTCGTCCCACTTTCATTTTGACGGCGTGAAATCCCTGCCGAGCCCAATCGCTCAATTGAGCTCGCAGTTGCTCGTCAGAGTACGAAGTAAATCCCCCGCTACCATAAAGTTCGACAGTATCGCGAGCTCGACCGAAGAGATCGCAAAGTGCCACGCCGAGTTGTTTCGCCTTCCAATCCCACAGGGCAACATCCAGTGCAGAGATCGCCATTGCGGCAATTCCCCGAGATCCCACGTTGCGGACTGCATTTCGCAAGTCCATCCAACGCGCCTGAGTGGCCCAGGCGTCTTGATTCACCAGCACACGCGTGAGTTCATCGTGAATGAGGACTGCTGTCGCCTGATCCGCGTACGTGTATCCGATTCCTGTGACGTCCGCCGCTTCAACCTCGACCAGCACCAGCGTGGTGGCATTCCATGCGAATGTGCCATCCGACTCAGGCGTTTCAGTGGGAATGCGGAATGCCGCCACGCGTACAGCTCGAATCGGCGTCGCTTCGTCCGCGCTGCAATCGGCAGAACGCATGGTCACGCACTTGGGAATTGAGTTGCCCACCACTCCTTCGCCGTCGCTTTGATTACGGCCAGCGCATCAGGATCGCGACGCCAAAGCGCAGCGAAATACTTGCGCGCATTCTGCAACGAAACGTGAGGTGGTAACGGCGGTACGTTCGGATCGGTGATCATCTCGAGTACCACGGGACGATCCGCAGCGAATGCCTGGCGCCACGCATCGCCCACTGCTTCAGGACGATCGACTCGTAAACCGATGAGACCGAGCATGCGCGCGTAGTCGGCATACGCGAATCTCGGCACATCTTGCGAAGGCGCGTACTTGGGATCGCCTTCCATGACCCGCTGTTCCCAAGTGACTTGGTTCAAATCTCCATTGCTGAGCACCATCACGACGAGCCGTGGATCGCGCCACCGTCGCCAAAGGTTCGCAATGGTGATGAGGCCATTGATGCCATTCATCAGCATCGCCCCGTCGCCGACCGTGGCGATCACAGGCCGATGGGGATGTGCCAGCTTCGCAGCAATTGCATATGGCACACCCGGCCCCATCGTCGCGAGACCTCCGCTGAGCGAAGCCATCATGCCGCGTCTGAGTTTCACATCTCTCGCATACCAGTCCGCTGACGAACCGGAATCCGCGGCGATGATCGCCTCGTTGGGCAGC
>DASTSB010000197.1:0-6941 GCA_035760885.1 Steroidobacteraceae bacterium
GCGGATCTGGAGTGATGGCGAAGGGCTTCTCGCCCAAGCCGAAAAAGCTCGTGTACATGTCGAGTGCTGAAAACGCCGAGCTCGCTGAACGGCGGTCAATGATGCCCGCTCGGGCTCCACGGTGCAAAGTTGGGGTGCAACCTCGGACCCCATTCAGTTGCACGAAGTTCATTAATCTCATTCCGCAAACCGGCTTGTGAGCCCGCATGACGACCTATAGGCTTGCCGCCGCTTCAACGAGGTCGCGATCTACGCAGATGAAAGCCCTTTCTTTCCGGCAGCTCACCAAGACTTACAAGAACGGCGTGCAGGCGCTGAAAGGCATCGATTTGGACGTCGAGGAGGGCGATTTTTTCGCGCTGCTCGGGCCCAACGGAGCAGGAAAAACGACCGCAATCGGGATCGTGACCTCGCTGGTGAACAAGACGTCGGGAACGGTCGAAGTGTTCGGGCACGACATCGATACCGATCTGGCCAACGCGAAGTCCTGCATCGGCCTCGTGCCTCAGGAAATCAACTTCAATCAATTCGAGACGGTTACCACCATCCTGGTGAATCAAGCGGGCTTCTATGGTTTACCGCGACGGATCGCCCACGAGCGGCTCGAGAAGTACCTCACCGCTCTGCAGCTTTGGGATAAGCGCAATTCCGTCTCCCGCACGTTATCGGGCGGCATGAAGCGACGGCTCATGATCGCCCGGGCGCTGATGCATCAGCCCAAGCTCGTGATCCTGGATGAGCCGACGGCCGGTGTAGATATCGAAGTCAGGCGCTCGATGTGGACCTTCATGCGCGACATCAACGCCGCGGGCACCACGATCATTCTGACGACGCACTATTTGGAAGAAGCGGAGAACCTGTGTCGCAACGTCGCGATCATCGATAAGGGGCGCATCATCGAGAACGATCGGATGAGCCGCGTGCTGCGCAAACTTCAAACCGAGGTGTTCGTGTTCAACTTGCGCAATCCGATCAATGTCGCACCCGAGTTGCCGGGTTACAAAATGACCATGCCCGACGATCACACACTCGAGATTGAAGTATCCAAAGAGCAGAACTTGAACGACATCTTCTCGCGCCTGAGCGGCGCAGGAATCGAAGTGCTCTCGATGCGCAACAAGACGAACCGGCTCGAAGAGTTGTTCATGCGGCTGGTCGGGCCGGAAGCGGGACGGCGATTAGCGGTTAGTTGAGCCCGCTGCCGTTCTTGGTCTTCTATTCACCATCCGCTATCCGCCAGTCACTATCTTCAGTATGAATTCTTCTTCCGACCTACAGCCTACAGCCTACAGCCTACAGTCTGCTGAGCGTGCCATGCGACGCACTCAGCTCGTTGGCTTCCAAACCATCGTCATTCGCGAGTTCAATCGCATCCTGCGCATTTGGGGACAGACCATCGTTCCGCCTGCGATCACGGCGACCCTGTACTTTTTGATCTTCGGCAGCTTGATCGGCCAGCGTATCGGCGCGATGGGCGGCTACACGTACATTCAGTACATCGCGCCCGGTTTGATCATGATGTCGGTGATCACGAACTCGTACGGAAATGTAGTCTCGTCGTTCTTCGGCGCGAAGTTCGGCAAGCACATTGAAGAATTACTCGTCGCGCCATTGCCGAATTGGTTGATCGTCGCTGGTTACGTGTGTGGCGGATTGGCTCGCGGCTTGCTCGTCGGTGCGGTGGTGACGATCATCACGCTGCTGTTCACTCGCCTACACATTTACAACATTTGGGTCGTTATCTCCGCGGTGTTCTTGAGCTCTGCGGTGTTCTCACTTGCAGGCATGATCAATGCGGTATTCGCGAAGAACTTCGATCAGATTTCGTTCATCCCGACGTTTGTGCTGACCCCGCTTACGTATCTCGGTGGTGTGTTCTACACGATCAAGTTATTGCCGGGCTGGGCGCAAGGCATGTCCCATGCGAATCCGATTCTCTACATGGTGAATGCGTTCCGCTATGGATTCTTGGGCGTGTCGGACGTGCATGTCGGCGTGGCGTACACGATCATGATCGCGTCCGCGATCATTCTGTATGTCTCGTGCGTGTGGCTGCTGACTCGGGGCGTGGGCACTCGGGATTGAAGACGAATTGGCCGCAGAGAACGCAAAAAAGAAGTGAGGGAGTGAGGACGAGCTGGGCTCGCGTGAGAGGCTTCGCGCATTCCCGATGACCTGCACCGTTCACGCGCGAAGCGCTTTCACTCCATCACCTCATCACGCTGCCTTCAAGGCAGCTCAGTTGTTCCCATCAAATACCGATCGCACTCGCGAGCCGCGCCACGGCCTTCATTGATCGCCCACACGATCAAGCTCTGACCGCGACGGCAATCGCCAGCGGCGAACACGCCCTTGATGCTCGTCGAGAACTGACCATGCTCCGCTTTCACGTTGCTCCGCGGATCCGTTTCTACGGTCAGGTCTTTCAGTAGCGCCTGTTCTGGGCCCAAGAATCCCATCGCGAGCAGCACGAGTTCTGCCGGATAGACCTTTTCGGTGCCAGGCACTTCGACCGGAATGAACTGGCCCTTCTCATTCTTCTGCCAGCCGACTTGCACAGTGACGAGTTCCTTCACTCCACCATTGGCATCGGCATTGAAGCGCTTCACAGTCGTCAGATACGTACGAGGATCGGCGCCGAATTTCGCAGCCGCTTCTTCCTGGCCGTAGTCCATCTTGTAGACCTTCGGCCATTCTGGCCATGGATTGTCCGCCGCGCGGTCCATCGGCGGCTGCGCCATGATTTCGATCTGCACGACGTTCTTGCAGCCCTGACGCATCGCGGTGCCGACGCAGTCCGTGCCGGTGTCGCCGCCGCCGATGACGACGACGTTCTTACCGCGAGCGTGGATCGGGGTTTGATCCGGCCCGCCATCCAACAGCGCCTTGGTGCTGGCGGTGAGATATTCCATCGCGAAGTGCACGCCTTTTAGATTGCGGCCTTCAACGGGTAGATCACGAGGCTGAGTCGCGCCGGTGCAGATCACGATCGCGTCGAAATCCTTGCGCAGTAATTGGGGCTCGACGTTCTCGCCGACATTCGCATTGCACACGAATTTCACGCCTTCTTGTTCCATGAGCTTCAGGCGTCGTTCGACGACTTCGCGCTTCTCAAGCTTCATGTTCGGAATGCCGTACATGAGCAGGCCGCCGGGACGATCGGCACGCTCGAGCACCGTCACGGTGTGACCCGCGCGATTCAGTTGTGCTGCGGCCGCAAGACCGGCAGGACCCGAGCCGATTACAGCGATTTTCTTGCCGGTGCGATTCTTCGGCGGCTCAGGTATGACCCAGCCTTCTTCCCAGCCTTTGTCGATGATGGCCGCCTCGATGGTTTTGATCGTCACCGGAGGATTCGAAATGCCCAACACGCACGAGCCTTCGCACGGAGCGGGGCACACGCGGCCGGTGAACTCCGGGAAGTTGTTGGTCATATGCAAGCGTTCGAGCGCTTCGCGCCACAGACCGCGATAGACCAAGTCGTTCCACTCCGGGATCACGTTGTTCACCGGGCAGCCCGAGGCCATGCCGCTGATTAGTTTGCCGGTGTGACAGAACGGAACGCCGCAATCCATGCAGCGAGCTGCTTGATGACGCAGCCGTTTCTCTTCCATGTGATGGTGGAATTCGTTCCAGTCGCGAACGCGTTCTTGCGGTGTGCGATCGACCGGAAGCTCGCGCAGATATTCGATAAAGCCAGTTGGTTTGCCCATAGTAAGAAGCGGTTAGCGGTTAGCGGTTAGTGACTTGTGCGGCAGGGCGCGATCGGCGGGCGCGTAGCGATTCTTTCGAACCGCTAACCGCTATCCGCCAACCGCTTTCCATCAATTGCCGCCGACGCGTGAGAGGTCGCGGGCGTTTTCTTCGAACGCCGCCATAATGGCCTCTTCACCGGTCAAGCCTTGCTCGTGTGCACGTTTGATGCACTGGAGCATGCGGTTGTAGTCGCGCGGCATCACACGGATGAATTGCGACACCGACTTGTCCCAGTTGTCGAGGACTGAGCGAGCGCGAGCACTGTTCGTGTACTTCGCATGTCGCTCGATCATCGCGCGCACGGCTGCGATCTCTTCCGGCTCCTCGAGCTTCGTGACATCGACCATTTCGCGGTTGATGTTCAGATCGAGATTGCCGACTTGATCCAACACGTACGCCACGCCGCCCGACATGCCGGCGCCGAAGTTGCGCCCGATCGCGCCGAGTACGATCACTCGACCGCCAGTCATGTATTCGCAACCGTGATCGCCAACCGCTTCAACGACAGCATGCACGCCGCTGTTGCGCACGCAGAAGCGTTCGCCCGCCATGCCGCTGATGTACGCCTCGCCGCTGGTTGCGCCGTAGAACGCAACGTTGCCGACGATGATGTTCTCCCAAGGATTGAACTTGGCATTCGCGTGAGGACGGATGATCAGTTTGCCGCCCGACAATCCCTTGCCCACGTAGTCGTTCGCATCGCCTTCGAGCCACAGCGACATGCCGCGAGGTACGAACGCGCCGAAGCTTTGGCCCGCCGAGCCCTTGAAATGCAGCTCGATGGTGTCTTCGGGCAGTCCTGCCGCACCATGTTTGCGAGTGACTTCGCTGCCGGTGATCGTGCCGACCACGCGGTTAACGTTGCGAATCGGAATCTCGGCACGCACTTTCTCGCCGCGCTCGATCGCGGGTTTGCAGATATCGAGCAGCTTCGTGACATCGAGCGACTTCTCGAGTCCATGGTCCTGCGCCATCTTGCAGACGCGGCCGATTTCGGGGCCCGCATCCGGCTGATAGAGCAGATTGCTGAAATCCAGACCGCGCGCTTTCCAATGGTTGATTGCCTTGCGGGGCTCCAATCGATCGACGCGGCCGACCATTTCTTCGATGGAACGGAAACCCAATTGCGCCATGAGTTCGCGCATCTCCATCGCGATGAAGCGCATGAAGTTCACGACGTGCTCGGGCTTGCCGGTGTACTTCTCGCGCAAACGCGGATCTTGTGTCGCGACACCGGTGGGGCAGGTATTCAAGTGACAGACACGCATCATGATGCAGCCTGTTGCGACCAGCGGTGCCGTTGCGAAGCCGAACTCTTCGGCGCCGAGCAACGCCGCAATCACGACGTCGCGCCCGGTCTTCAACTGGCCGTCGGTTTCCACCGCGATGCGGCTACGCAGATTGTTCATCACCAACGTCTGGTGAGTTTCTGCGAGCCCCAATTCCCACGGCAGACCGGCGTGAATGATGGAGGTTTGCGGTGAGGCACCCGTACCGCCGTCGTAGCCGCTGATCAGCACGACGTCCGCGTGCGCTTTCGCGACGCCCGCAGCCACCGTGCCTACACCGACTTCTGCCACCAATTTGACACTGATACGAGCACGACGATTCGCGTTTTTCAGATCGTGAATCAACTCGGCGAGATCTTCGATCGAGTAAATGTCGTGGTGAGGCGGCGGAGAAATCAGACCGACACCGGCAGTGGTGTGACGAGTCTTCGCGACCCACGGATACACTTTGGCACCCGGCAACTGACCGCCTTCGCCCGGCTTCGCGCCTTGCGCCATCTTGATTTGAATCTCGTTGGCGCTGACCAAGTATTCGCTCGTCACGCCGAAGCGTCCCGACGCAACTTGCTTGATCGCGGAGTTCTTCGAATCGCCATTTGCCAGCGGCTTGAAACGTTCCGGATCTTCACCACCTTCGCCGGTGTTGCTCTTGCCGCCGATGCGATTCATGGCAATCGCAAGGGTCTCGTGCGCTTCTTTGCTGATCGAGCCGTATGACATCGCGCCCGTCTTGAAGCGCTTCATGATGCTCTCGATCGGTTCGACTTCTTCGAGCGGAATCGCATTGCCTGGCTTGAATTCGAGCAGACCGCGCAGCGTGCAAAGGTTGGTCGCCTGATCGTTGATCAAGCGAGAATAATCTTTGAACGTGTTGTAGTTGTCGTTGCGCACCGCCTTCTGCAAGCGATGTATCGACTCAGGATTGAACAGGTGATATTCGCCGTTCGAGCGCCATTGATACTGGCCGCCGACCGGCAGCGTGTGATTGTCCACGCGGCGTTCTGGAAATGCCGCGCGATGACGCACGAGCACTTCTTGTGCGATCACATCCATGCCGATGCCGCCGACACGTGATGCAGTCCACGTGAAGTATTCGTCGATGACGTCTTGGCGCAAGCCGACGGCTTCGAACACCTGAGCGCCGCGATAGCTTTGGATCGCGGAAATGCCCATCTTGGCCATGACCTTGATGACGCCCTTGGTCGCGGCCTTCACCATGTTCTGGCAGGCCTTCTTGTGATCGATGTTGAGCAGGCGCTCATCGCGAATCATGCCGTCGATGGTTTCGAAGGCGACGTATGGGTTGATGGCGCTTGCGCCGTAGCCGATCAGCAACGCGAAGTGATGGACTTCGCGCGCTTCGCCGGTTTCGACCACCAAACTGACGCGCGTGCGCAGGCCTTCGCGAATCAGATAGTGATGCAGGCCAGCAACGGCGAGCAGCGTCGGGATCGGTGCAGATTCGCGATTCACACCGCGATCGGAGAGCAGCAGGACATTCACTTCCTCTTCTTCGATCAGTCGGCGCGCCATGAGACGAATTTCTTCCATCGATTTCACGAGGCCTTTCTCGCCGCGTGTGACGCGGAAGAGCGTCGGCAGCACGCCGACCTTCAGGCCCGGCAGATCCATGCGCCGGATCTTGGCGAGCTCTTCGTTCGTGAGCACCGGCCACTTCAATTCCAAGCGGCGGCAATCGGCAGGCTGCGGGTTGAGCAGATTGCCTTCCGAGCCGAGCCGCGTTTCAGCGGATGTGATGATCTCTTCGCGAATGCAATCGATCGGCGGATTCGTCACCTGCGCGAACAATTGCTTGAAGTAGTCATAGAGCAGACGCGGCTTATTCGACAACACCGCCAGCGGCGTGTCGTTGCCCATCGAGCCGATTGCTTCAAC
>DASTSB010000198.1:0-4584 GCA_035760885.1 Steroidobacteraceae bacterium
AAGAGTTTGCTCGTGAGGTGCCGCAGTGCGCTCTTGCGCGCATCCTGCTCTTTGACCGTGGTGACGTAGCGATGCACGCGGCCTTCCTCTTCGTGCTTGACGTAACCTTTCGCCTCCAACGTCCTGAGAATGGTCAGCACGGTGGTGTAAGCCAATTCGTCTTGTAATTGCTCGCGTACCTCTGCCACGACGGAAGGCCCGCGATCCCAGAGCACTCGCATCACATCGGCCTCGCGATCCGTCAAATGGATGTCCATCGGCCACCTCTACTAGAAGTTTAGTAGACAGTACCGGGCTGACGAATGGCTGTCAACTAAACTTATAGTAGTGACGCTCGCAGGGAGGCGTCCTCGGTCGACTTGGTTAAATCATCAGGTCGAAGTGGACGACGTCTTCTTGGTGGTCCGTAAGCGATCGATAGAACGCGATCGCTCCGGCATCACGCTTGTCCGCTCCCGCAACAATTGAAGGTCTGAACGTCCCAGGCGTTTCAGTGAGAGCGGACCTCTGGCGTGCATGCCGTTACCAACGATGATGCACGTACTTCGAGATACGCTCTTCGTAGAGCTTGCGCAGCGTCTGCATTGTTGCATCGGAGAGTGCAGGTACTTTCGCGGCAGCCGCATTCTGCTCGGCTTGGACGCGCGATTTGGCGCCCGGAATCACGACTGAGACGGCATCGGCCATCAAGATCCAACGCAGCGCAAATGCAGCCATCGTGGTGCCTGCCGGAACGAGCGGTCGAATCGCCTCCACCGCATCGAGCGCAACATCGTATGGAACGCCAGCGAAAGTCTCGCCGACATCGAATGCCTCGCCGTGACGATTGAAGTTGCGATGGTCGTCGGCAGGGAACTTCGATTCGCGATTCAGCTTTCCCGTCAGCAGTCCGCTCGCGAGCGGCACACGAACGATGACGCCGACGTTGCGAGCCTTGGCTTCGCGGAAGAACAGTTCGGCAGGGCGCTGCCGAAAAATGTTGTAGATGATCTGAACTGACGTAACGTTTGGATATTCGATTGCTTTGAGCGCTTCTTCGACCTTTTCGACGCTCACGCCGTAGAAACGAATCTTGCCCGATGCGACGAGCGCATCCAGTGCTTCGAATACCTCGGGTTTGTAAAAGACGTCCGTCGGCGGGCAGTGCAACTGGACGAGGTCCAGTGTTTCAACGCCCAAGTTCTCGAGGCTTCGATCCACGAATGATTCCAGGTTCTTACGCGTGTAGCCGGAAGCAACGTGCGGAGACAAACGCCGCCCGGCTTTGGTCGCGACAATCGGTCGTGGGCCGCGCCATTGTTTCAGCACATCGCGAATGATGCGTTCAGAGCGACCATCTCCGTAGACATCCGCGGTATCGATGAACGTCGTGCCGGCTTCGAGCGCGGCAAGCAATGCATCGCGCGCTTGGCCTTCGTCCACATCGCCCCAGGATCCGCCGATTGCCCAGGCACCGAAGCCGATTTCAGAGACTTGCCAGCCGGTACGGCCAAATGTGCGCGATGGGATGCTCATGTCGATCAGCCTTGGTCGTGGTCAGGAAGGGTGGAGAGGATACTCAAAGCGAGTGTGCTCTGCGCGTGTGAGGTGTGTGTCGCGGTTGTGAGTTGAGGGTTTGCCGTTGACAGGCAGAAGAAGAATTGGCGCGTCGGCGGCGACTCCTCTTACCGCCAACAGCCAACGGTCAACCGACAACTCAGCAGATGATTTCACACGGAGGACACGGAGAACACGGAGCTTTGATGCTTTCGCACCCGCGAAGGCGGGTGGCTATCTGATCACCAACCATGAACCCTCAACCGACAACTGACAAAAAGAAATCCACGGGAAGCGCGGGAAAAGAAATGGAAGAAGATGATTCAAGCAGAGCACTGCGTAGGCGCTCTTGCAAGTCACAAGTCACTAGTCACGAGTCACGAGTCACTCAAGAATTCCACAGCGCGCACAGAGTCCAAAAAGGTCCGTCGCACCCGCGTCTGCATGGGATCGCCTTCGGTCACAGGCGCGGTGCCATCCTGCTTATCAGCTTCGCTTGATTTATAGGGTGGTACGAGGTCACTCGGAAAAGACTTTTCGACAGGATGAACAGGATTGACAGGATGGTCGGACCAAGAGATCGGTTCCTGCTGTGCCTCATCCTTTCATCTTGTCAGGGTGACTTTTCGATAATGCGGCTCACTGTATTTTGAAATAGGTTTTAGTCCGTCGCTCCCGTGTCGACGGGAGGCTATCTTGATTCGGATGGGTCCCCGCCTACGCGGGGGACGACGAGAGGAGAAATCTCGCTCTGACCCGACGAAGTCCTTCCCGATGCGACAGCATCCTTCCCGACGTCAGTCCTTCCCGACGACAAGATCGTCCGTCGTTCATCCGATTCTGGCCTGCGCGCAGCGCTTGCCTGCCAGTGGCTACCTTGCCGAAGGCTCGCCTGCCGGTGAGTTGTGCGCGACGACCGGCTACCCTCTTGGATCTTTGTTCTGGCGTGCGCGCAGCGATCAGTCGTGTCACGTTCCTTCGATCCACCCCATGTCGATTCCCGCCACCCCCATTCGTCATCCTCCTGCGGCACCAAAGTCGCGTCACATATATAGGAGTCAGGCGATGAAGAAATTCCTAGCCATTTACCTGGGCACGCCGGAGGCCCTCGGGGAGTGGAACAAGCTGAGCGATCCGCAGCGTCAGGAGCGCGAGCAACAGGGCATGAAAGCCTGGGGCGATTGGATGGCGAAGCACGCCAAGGCGGTCGTTGATACCGGAGGCCCATTGGGGAAGACGAAGCACATCTCAAAGGCCGGCATCAAAGACGTACGCAATGCAATGGCGGCATACGTCGTCGTCCAAGCCGAATCCCACGAGGCTGCGGCACGATTGTTCGAGAACCACCCGCATTTCACGATCTTTCCGGGCGAGGCCGTGGAGATCATGGAGTGCCTCCCAATCCCGGGACAATGAACGCGCAGGGATGATCGCATCGAGCGCTTCGGCAGGTCGCCGCGGCGCTTCGATCCGGCGTGGGTGCCGGGTTTCCCTGAACTTGATTGTCAGTTCGTTCGCGCTGAGCGATGCTTGGCGCTACTCCAGCGTTGCGGTCATATGGATTGCGACGGCATCACAACGAACCTGCAAAGAAGTATGGGAGCGATCAGCGAATGCGTTTCTTCCCGCCGGCACGGCAGCTTGCATCTGCGATATGCGTTTTCGCGAGCCTCGTTTCATATCAGGCTCTCGGCGCCAACATCGGCGGGTCGATTCGGTTTAGCGACGAAAAGTTCTCCGTCACCATCGACTCGATAGGACAATCTCTGCGGCTCAGTTCCCGCGGCTGCAACAACTTCGATCTGATCCTGCACCCCGCGGACCGTGCAGCCGGCATGGCGCTCCGAGATGGCAACGGCAGAAGCTTAGGCACGATCGGCAACGAGCGCACGATCGAGACGCGAACCTGCGGCGCCGAGCGGTATAGCACTGAGATCCTATTTAGCGCGCCAACACGAACGACGTGGACACCGCAGGCAGAAGAACTCGTCGGTGCGACGAAGGTGAAGTACTCCGCGCGCCTAACACCGGTGCAGATGCGGTTCGACCCACCGATCGAAATCAGCGTGTACGAGAAGAACTCGCGCTCGCGACCAATCAGAATCTCTAACGTCGCTACAGCGGAGTTTCAATCGCCATTGCCCGTTGACTACAGCGCGAATGCACTGCATTTCGCGACGACTGCCGGAATGATCCAGCGCACCGGCGGCTTCACCGCCGACGATGAGTTCTTCCTGGAATCCGAATCACAACTGTTCGCGAGGCCCGAGAATGGACAAGGCGAACAAATTACGTTCGAAGCACCGATCAGCACGCAACCCACTTCATTGAGCCTGTACTACGCAATCGGCGGGCCGCACATCCTCGCGTTCACAGCCGATGAGCGACAACGCGAGCCGACGCCGGTCAAGAGCTTGCGTGTCGACGAAGAACAGCTGCTGATGCCGCGTTTTGCGATCACGCGATCGGACCCATTGGTCGTCAAGCGTGGCTTCTTCCGTTTCGCGTCCGGCGAACAGATGGGTTCTGGCACGCTGCAAATCTCACTTGGGTCCACAGGTTCGGTTGTGAACCGCGCACGCGTGACGAGCTCAGAACCGACGTTGCTGCAAGTTGCATCTTCCGTCGCTGGACCGTTCGCGCCTTCTTTAGACCTTACGAAAATCAGTGGCGGGTCGCCCATCGACATCGCGTTGCAGGTTCGGATTCCGGCAAACGCTGACGTCGGCGCGCACAACTTCGATCTGACGGTGACCAGTGAAGGCGGTTTGAAACGCACGGTCCCGATCACTGTGAATGTTTCCGATCCGTATGCCGTCGCGAGAACGACTTTGCTTACTCTGATGGTGTTGAGCTTAATCGTGGCCGTGGCCTGGACGCTGATCAAACGTCGCCGCGTGACAACCCAAGCGGCCGACACGCGCGCGGTATTTTTCCAAAAGCACTACGGCGACTACTCGGAAGTTCGCGAGCGCATCGAAACCGCGTTAGCGAGCGACTCCGGTTGGCTAAAGGCGGACGAAATCTTCCGCGACTTCGAACAGCGCG
>DASTSB010000199.1:0-3734 GCA_035760885.1 Steroidobacteraceae bacterium
AGCGCTGTTCCGCATAATCGGGCGGCCCAGTATGTAGATCCTCCAATCCCTTTAGCGAGCCAGTCATGCGCGTCAAAGTAAACGGTGAAGAACACGTGCTCGAGAATGTGGACCCGTCAACGCCATTGCTGTGGGTGTTGCGCGATCACTTGAAACTCGTCGGCACCAAGTACGGATGCGGTATCGCTCAATGCGGCGCCTGCACCGTGCATTTGAATGGCAATCCCGTGCGCTCATGCTCGATGCCGATCTCTGCCGTCGCCGATCAAAACATCACGACGATCGAAGGACTCGCCGGTCCTTCTGGTCAACTGCATGCGCTACAGAAGGCATGGATCGATCACGACGTCGCTCAGTGCGGTTACTGCCAAGCAGGCCAGCTCATGTCCGCGGCCGCACTGTTGAAGCGAACCCCGAAGCCGACCGATGCAGATATCGATGCGGCCATGGCGGGCAACTTGTGTCGCTGCGGAACTTATCTGCGCATTCGCAAAGCCATCCACGCTGCCGCCGATCAGGGTTGAGGAGTTCACCATGAGCGCGATCGAAAACGAAATCGTGAGCGGCGATGATGAAGTGCGCGCATTGATGCAGATCGCCGAATCGCGAGCGAAGCTTGAACGGTGGGATCGGCGTTCCTTTTTGAAATTGGTTGGGATTGCAGGCGGCGGATTTGCGCTTGGCTTCTATTTCCACGACAGCAACGCGGACGCATCGGACGCAAGCGAATTTGCGCCGAACGCGTTCCTGCGCATCTCACAGGACGGCTCGATTCTCATCTATTCGAAAGGACCGGAGATCGGCCAGGGCATCAAGACAGCATTTCCATTGATCATCGCGGAAGAACTGGATGCGGACTGGTCGCACGTCCAAGTCGCACAAGCCCCGATCAATCCAGCGGTCTATGGACGCCAAAGCGCCGGCGGGTCGCGCTCGATTCCGGCGAGTTGGGATCAATTGCGCAAGGCCGGCGCGACAGCGCGAGCGATGTTGGTCAGCGCCGCAGCAAAGGAATGGGGCGTGGGCGAAACGGAGTGCTTCACTGAGCCCAGCGCAGTGGTACACGCACAAAGCAGCCGTCGCTTGAGTTACGGGACGTTGGCTGCAAAGGCAGCGAGCCTTCCCGTTCCCGATGAAAAATCTCTCAAGCTGAAAGACCGCAAAGAGTATCGGCTCCTTGGCACTCGGGTAACCGGCGTCGACAATCCGAGCATCGTCACCGGCAAGCCGCTCTTCGGTATCGATCAAGTCGTGCCGAACATGGGTTACGCAGTGTTCGCGAAATGCCCAGCGGTCGGCGGCAAGGTTCGTTCGGCGAATCTCGATGAGGTTCGCAAACTGCCGGGTGTGACGCACGCATTCGTCCTCGAGGGCACCGGCAAGCCGACGGAGGTGATGCCGGGTGTCGCCATCGTTGCGAACAGTACGTGGGCCGCATTCAGTGCGCGCAAACAACTCAAGGTCGAGTGGGACGAGTCGAGTGCATCTAAAGACGATTGGAACGCCTCGGTAAAACAGGCGCAGCAGCTTGCAAAGCAGGCCGGCGCCGAGTCGCTGCGAAATTCCGGCAATGTCGACGAAGCATTCCAAGCCGGCAAGACCGTCAGCGCGTTTTACAGCTATCCCTTCGTCGCACATGCGCCGCTCGAACCTCAGAACTGCACGGCCTCCTATCAAAACGGCGCCGTAGAAGTCTGGGCACCGACGCAAACGCCGGAAGCAGGATTGAAGTCGGTAGCAACGGTGCTCGGCATTCCCGTCGAGAAGGTCACCGTGCATCAAACGCGGGCGGGCGGCGGTTTCGGACGTCGCCTCATGAACGATTACATGTGTGAGGCCGCGCAGATCTCGAAGCAAGCCGGCATTCCGGTGAAGCTGCAATGGAGCCGCGAAGACGATATGCAGCATGACTTCTTCCGCGTCGGCGGATTTCACTCGTTCAAGGCTGCTGTCGATGAGAGCGGCAAGTTGACGGCGTGGACAGATCATTTCATCACCTTCACGGCGGATGGCGAGAAGCCGACGAGCGGTGGCGATCTTTCTGCCGATGAATTCCCGCTCCAACTCGTTCCCAACGCACAACTCACGCAAACGAAATTGAAGCTGATGACGCCGACCGGACCATGGCGTGCACCACGATCATGTTCGATCGCGTTCGCGATTCAGAGCTTCATCCACGAGTGCGCAGTTGCCGCCGGCAAGGATCATCTGCAATTCCTGCTCGACATCATGGGCGAGCCGCGTTGGCTCCAACCCAACAACGAATTCGCGCTCAACACCGGCCGCGCCGCGAATGTCATTCGGCTTGCTACTGAAAAGGCGGGATGGGGCCGCAAGAAAATGCCGCAAGGACGCGGGCTCGGCCTCGCGTTTCACTTCAGCCACGCCGGACACGTAGCTCACGTTGCAGAAGTCAGCGTAAGCAATAAGAAACAACTGAAAGTGCACCGCGTGACGGTCGCCGCCGACATCGGCCCGATCATCAACATGAGCGGCGCCGAAAATCAGGTCCAAGGCGCAGTCATCGATGGCTTTAGTACCGCGATGGGTTTGGAGATGGGAATCGAAAACGGCCGCATTCAACCGACCAACTTCGACCGCTATCCGATCCTGCGCATTGCGCACGCGCCTGAGGTCGACGTCCATTTCATTCAAAGCGAATTTTCGCCGACCGGTGTGGGCGAGCCCGCATTGCCGCCCACGGCTCCGGCGATTGCGAACGCCATCTTCGCAGCGACCGGCCATCGCGTGCGCTCGATGCCGTTTAGTAAGGAAGGCTATTCGCTGGGCTAAAAAGGGCAGCTCACACAGAGCACACAGAGCCTCTGGATCCGTCGCACCCGCGTACGCGGGTGGCCATCTTCTTGTGTGTGCTTCATACGGGAACAGAATTTCACACGGAGAGCACGGAGGACGCGGAGAGTCAGACGCAAAGCATGCGTCACGGTAGTGATCTGCGATGCCGAGCGTTGCCTCGCGCGACAACAACGCGAAGAGCCTGTAGAGGTTGAATAGACGATTCGAGCTTCTTCTTTCAATTCCGACTTCTTGCCTGCGCGCAACGCTCCCTTGCCAAGGGCTTCCCTGCCGACGGCTCCCTTGCGCGCCAGCGCTGCCTCTTCGTTCCGCTTGACCGAAGAATTGGATCCAGAGCCCTAACCAACCTCTCGCCGAGCTGCAGCCTCGACCTTCGTCTAAGGAACTTCTTTCAACCCAATCGGTCGCAGAGCCGGCGCCGCCGTTGCTCCCGCAACGGATGCGACTTACTGGGCAGCCTGTCACAGAACTTCTTTGCGCCAGCCCGGTCTTTCTCCTACGTAAGCGCGTGGACTGTTCAACAGTCACGCGATGGGCAATTTCAAAAAGGAGAACAACGGATGAATGCGACGACGGTCAATTCCTTTCCAGCGATGCACTCCTTCAATTCGCCACGAGGCGTCGCGCTGGCGTTCATTGTGCTGGTCCATGTGGCGTTCTTTTTTGCGCTGAGTTCGGGACTGGGCATCAAACTCACCAAGCTTCCGACTCCGCCGTTCGAACTCGTCAAACCGCCCGAGGTCCAACCGCCTCCGCGCTCGGTTCCGCACGTTCCAACTCCAGAGGTGGACCCCTTTAAGATCGACAAGTCCACTCCGGTCGTTCCTCCGATCGAGCAGGTCATCAAACGAGACGAGCCTCCGACTGACACAACACCGCTGACAGGATCGGACGGGGGTGAAGGCCACGCAGTCGTT
>DASTSB010000200.1:0-13271 GCA_035760885.1 Steroidobacteraceae bacterium
AAATCGATGGGGAACCCAAGGTCATCGAGAATCTGCCCGAGAAAGGCTTGCTCGAAGGTCCCTTCCCGCTCGAGCGCAACGGCATCTACTACCTCACCTATCCGCACGTGGAAAACAAAACCGAACGGCTTGAATACGCAACGAGCTCTTCGCCGATGGGCCCATTCAAACAAGCCGGCGTGATTCTCGATGAATCGGAGAGCGGCTGCTGGACCGTGCATCATTCTCTACTGGATTGGAAAGGCCAGTGGTATCTCTTCTATCACGACAAAGATCTCTCGCCCTCTTTCGATAAGAATCGCTCGATTCGTGCCGACAAGTTGTTCTTCAACCCCGACGGCACGATTCAGAAAGTCACGCCAACATTGCGCGGCGTCGGACTCGTCGATGCAAAGAGCGAGATTCAGATCGACCGTTACAGCGCCAAGAGCCCTGAAAACGTTGCGATCTCCTTCCTAGACGACTCGAATCCGCACGCAGGCTGGAAGACGACTTTCAGCGGCGCCGATTCATGGGTGCGATTCAACGAAGTCGATTTTGGTAGCGGCAAAGGGAAATCGATCCGAGTGCGCGCGAAGTCTGACAACGGCGGCACGCTCGACATTCGCCTGGATAGCCAAGATGGCCCCGTGCTCGCTCGCGTGACGGTCGGCAAGGGTTCCGACTGGAAAGTGGCAAGCGCCTCTGCAAAGAAGATTCCCGCTGGCGTTCACGATCTCTTCGTCACTCAAACCGGCGGCGGCCCCGTCGAAATCGATTGGGTCAGCTTCAGATAGGTGCTCGCAGGTCCATCACGCATCACACTCCACATCACACATCACACTTCACACTTCACACTTCACGCTTCACGCTTCACGCTTCACGCTTCACACATCAGCCTATGAAATCACCCCTTCGCTATCTCGCCGTTCTCATCGGCTTTCTATTCCTCGCATCGCTCAGCGCACAAGCCGCGCCCGCGAAAGAGAAGTACACGATCGTGATGGTCCATGGCGCTACCGCCGGCGGCTGGGAATGGAAGAGCACCGCCAAGTACCTAACCGAGGATGGTCACACTGTGTATCGCGCAACGCTCACTGGACTTGGCGAGCGCGAGCATCTCAACAGTCCCGACATCGATTTGCAGACACATATCAATGATGTCGTGAATCTGATCCTGTACGAAGATCTGCACGACATCGTGCTCACCGGTCATAGCTATGGCGGCATGGTGATCACCGGCGTGATGGATCGCGTGCCGGATCGCATCAAGCACGTCGTGTTCCTCGATGCGGCCGTGCCGGACGATGGCATGTCGCTGTGGGATCTGTTCGGGGGCACCGGCATCCAAGATCCCGAACGCTTCAAAGACGGCTTCATGCAAGTGCCCTGGGTGAAGCCCGGCACGCCCCCGCCGCACAATGTCAAACAATCCGTGAAGTGCTTTAGCCAACCCGTGTCGTATAAGAATCCGGCTGCACTCGCACTGCCGGTGACGTATGTGGCGTTCGTACCGAAGGATCAATCCGCCGATGAGCGCGCCAAGACCGACAAGAGCTGGCAGCGCGCCGTGGCACGCGGCTGGACGATTCGCACGTTCCCCGGCCATCACGTCGCACAGCAAGAAGATCCGCGCGGCGTAGCCACACTGATCGAAGAATCAGTGAACGATCGCAACAAGGCAGTTGCTAAAGCGGCGCCATGATTACCGCCGCAATCGGATCGAACGATCAATCGAATTGGAGCTCGTTCGTGCGAAAGCCACTATTTGTCGCGATGAGTACATTGGCGCCGATGCTCGCGATCGGTGCCGACGCTCCGCTTGGCGCAGCACCTCCTGCGAACGCAGTACCCACCATCGAGTTCGCCTTCGAAGAGCGCGTGACGATCGATCAGCCGACCGTGCTCGGCGATACGGCATTCGGTCATCGGCAATACATTCCGATCACCGGCGGCACGGTCGCGGGACCTAAACTTAAAGGCAGCGTGGTGCCTGGAGGATGGGATTTCCAGCTGACGTACTCCGCCAGCGATTGCACGCAACTCTCGGCAGACTACTTTCTCAAAGCGGACGATGGCACCGTCATCCACGTGTTCAACGAAGGACTCACCTGCCCCGGTGGTCCGCGCATGATCTTCAGACCGAAACTCGAAGCGCCCAAGGGCCCTTACGCGTGGATGACGTCGGCTACGTTTGTCGCCACGCTTGATCTCGAAGGCACACCGCCGAAAGTGGAAGCGGTGCGCATTCGGTTCTACCAGGTGAAGTGAATGAAGTTGACCGTTGACGGCGCAAGAATTTACTCAAGGCGCGTGCGACCGCACTGACAAGAAGGCCATCGAGAAGTGGGGACATTCATGGATGACATGGATGTCCCCTCAGCTTTGATCTCAGACTGCCACACTCTCAACTTCGCTCAGGGCTCTGACCGTCAACTCCCAACTGTCAACGGTCAACTCTCAACCGAGCAGTAGCTGAGACCGGCGACTCATCGCCGATCCCAGCTCGCGCTATCGCTAGAACTTCATCCTAAAGCCCGCCGTGTAGAAGCGGCCCATGTCGTCGTACAACCCCAGCGTCGGATAGAAGAGACCCGGCAGACCCGAGTTGGATGGGAACAGTGGCGCGCGTTCGTTAAGCAAGTTGCTGATGTTGATGAAGCCTTCCAGGCCACCGCCCCACGCAGCGAACTTCTTGGTCACCGTCAGATCGACAACGTCGTAGGCATCCAAGCTCGAATCGACGTAGTTCTGTCGATTGCCGTTCAGATCGTTGTCGCTGCTCTTGAGGTCCACGCTGCTCAACCAACGATTCTGCAAAGCGACGAGCCAGCTCTCGTTTGAGTACGAGAGGAACGTGGTCTGCATCAGCTTTGGCTGAATCGCGTACGTCCAGAAGGTCGAGGCCGGCGTGTTCAACGTTTCGTTCACTGGCTGATAGCTCAGCAAGTGGCGAATCGAGAAGGTGCCGCCCAACATGTCCCAGTTGTAGTCGAGCTGAGCGTCGATGCCGTGCGTCTTCTGTACCGCCGCGTTGAGCGGCGCGGACCGAATTTCCGTCGGCATGTTGAAGGCCGGATTCGTGTAGTTGGGATCAGACGGATTCGTGATCGGCCGAATGGCCAACGAGCAGAACTGCGAGTCGTAGTTGGGCGCGCTAGCCAAGCACAATCCTTGAATCGCATCGCTCTGATAGGTGATCCCGGTGATCGCATTCGTCAGCTTGGTTTCGTAGTAGTCCACGGCCAAGCTGAAGCGCGGCAGGAAGCTCGGCGTCAGCACGACGCCCGCGGTAAACGTCTTCGCGGTTTCCGGTGTCAGATCCGGATTGCCGCGCGTGACGAGACGCTCACCCTGATTGCTTCCGCCCGTAAGTCGATCTTGGAATCCGGTCGAGGACACACCCGCCGGCTGATACAGATCGTTCATGTTGGGCGCGCGGAAGTCCTGCGACAACGTGCCGCGGAAGCGCACCGACTCGATGATCTGCCAGTTCAAACCGATCTTCCAGGAATCGCCCGCATCGAAGTCCGAGTACTTGGCGCGACGGCCAGCCAAGTTCACAGACGCATCCTCGAATCCGGGGATGTCCTTGAGCAGCGGTACGTTCAATTCCAGGGCGTACTCGTACACGTGGCTCTTAGCATCGACTTCGGCGTTCGTGTTCTGCACCCAGCGCAGCGGAGCCCCGCCGTTTGCGAGACAGAAGCGCAGGCCCGTGCAGTTCACGAAATCCGATGGCAGGAAGTCGCTCTGCATGTTGTAGGTCATCCAGCGTGCTTCGCCCGACACGTTCGCGACGATGTTGCCGGCAGGCAGTCCGAACCCGATGTCGCCACCGATGGATAGACCGATATCGTCGAGTTTCTGCGTCAATGTCCAAGACGTGGACGTGCGCAGGTAGTTGTAAGCGTCCGCCGAGATCCCATTGGGATTGGTGACATTGATGGGTACGCATCCCGGATAGAGACTTGCGTACTGCGGCTGCGTGCTGACCCAGCACTTGATCGTGCCGTTGTCGTCCACCGCATCGAGTGCCGCCAGGTACTTCGCGTTGTCCGTGTTGTTGGGATTCGTGACCGTCAGCTCGCTGTTGGCGTGGTTGTAGTACACATCCCAATGCCAGTTCTCACCGATGTCTCCGGTGACGCCGGTCTCCGCGTTCCACTGCTTTTGATCGCCCAGCGTGCGATACATGCGATCTGGATTGGAATTCACGGGCTGGCCGTCGACCTTGTCGATGTACATCGGAACACGGATGTACGGGACATTCGCTGCCCCAGCCGGGGGCGCTGGTGGTGTGCTGTTGGTCTGCGGAGAAGTCGCCGGAGTGGCCGGCAAACAGAATCGTCCTGCGGGCGCCGTTGAGCAGTCAATGCCCGCTCCCAGTGCCGCCTGCGTTGCAGGGGTGAGGTATGGGTTGTTTGAGAAAATCGAATTCGGCCGGCCGGGATTGGGGCTCACGACCCACTGAATCCAATCGGACTCGTTTTCGGCTTCTGCCCAGGAACCTTGCACATACCAGTTGGCGCTTTCACCCAGATCGAGGCTGAAGCGCGCGAAGACATCCTTCATCTCGATTCCGGAACGGAACGTGCCGTACTTGGTATAGGCGCCATCGCCCCCGGACTCTACCGGCGGCGAATTCGTCGGGGTGCCGTGCGTCCTTGGAATCAGATTGCCGGCCGCGTCGAACGTGTAGTCGTTGTATGCACACGCCGAACCGCACACGACATTGCCTGCGTCCGGGCCGCTGTTGAACACGCGCGCATAGGGAGTGTTCGTGAACGGCTTTTCCGGCGTGCCGTTACCGGTCAACAGCCAAGCCTGGCCGTCCTTACCGTATGGACGCGCGCTGATCGGGATCATGTCCTGATGGCGGAAACGTGCGCCCATTTCGATATGACCGCGGTCATTGAACAGGCCAGTGCCCCACGCCGCGCCGAATTGATATTGATCGCCGTCGCTGTACTTGGACTGACCGTAGTCAGCCTTGACCTCCAGGCCCGTGAACTCTTTGTCGAGAACGTAGTTGACCACGCCGGCGACGGCATCGGAGCCGTAGATTGCAGACGCACCACCGGTCACGATGTCGACGTTTTTCACGAGCATCTGCGGCATCACGTCGATGTTGACCGAGCCGTCTTGATTGCTCGGTGCCACACGATGGCCATCGAGCAGCACGAGAGTGCGCGATGCGCCGAAGTTGCGGAGCGACAGTGTATTGCCGCCGTTGTTGGTGCTGCCGTTACCTTGGTTGCGCGGCGTACGTCCGCCCATGATGTTCGGCAGCTTATTCAATGCGTCCGCGGTGTCGCTCGGTGTAGTGACGGCGATTTGGCTGATGTCGACCGTCGTGAGCGGCGTCGGTGAATGCGCGGCATCCATGATGGTGCGCGAACCCGTCACAGTGATCGTTTCTAAGTCCTGTCGCGCTACATCCTGAGATGGTGCATTGGCCTCCTGCGCCCAAATCGTGGTTGCAGATAAAGACGCGGTAGCGGTGAGCGCTGCGATAGACGCCCGGATCAAAGCGTGCGAAGTCATTAACTTCCCCCCTTGTGTTGATTTCAGTCGTATCGGTGCCACGGATGGGCGTTCCGTAAGCGCCGCTGCTGTTAGTAGCTGCGGTCTCGGCGAAAGCGCCCATGTTCCCCATCCATCTGCGTCGCACCAATTGTCCTACATTTTGTAGCATTGATTTTTTGACTGCGCAACACCGACCCGCGCCGGCGACATTCGACGCGTTCGCGCTACATTTCTTTCGGCGATCAATCAAGAGCATGGTTGCATACACAATTCATATGGCCATGCGCTCTCACGATCGCTTAAACACAAGCATTTCCCAATCAACAGCAAGGATTTACCCAACACTCGGTACTTCTGCCGGAAACGCACCCTCATTGTCCATGTAAATGCTAACCACCTCGCGATCGTGAACTCGCCAGCTAGACACCGCGATCCGCTCGAGGGCGGCACAAGTGATATCGGAACATTTGTCTTACATATCCATTGAGGCATCCCTCCGTACACAACCAAGCAGATCAGGCGCACGACCGCCACACGCTCGCCTGCCTCGAGAGGTCCGCAACTCACCTCCGGCGTGGAAGTTCATGCGTCGAATCAGATTCGGTGGGTGCCTAATCTCGCAATGCGCAGATTGCATGGGTGTCCAGTGGGGTGTCGGTCGGGAGTCGAGTGTTGACGGTTGGCGGCGCAGCACCGCGGTCGTTTCGTGGACACCCACACCGCGGTCGTTTTGTGGACACCCACACATTTGATGGGTGTCCAGCGGGATGCGTGCCAGTGGCATGCGCGTTTGATGGGTGTCCAGTGGGATGCGCGTCCAGTGAGATGCGAGGCGGTCCGGAGTGAAGCGTTGAGAGTTGGCTGCGCAGCACCAATTTTTTCGGCACTCCGAAGGCCGAATAGCCGCGACCGACAACGGACATCGGATTTACCCGCTGTTGATGCGGCAACACACGATATTCAAATAGATTCTCGGCGCCAGAATCGCGGCTGCCTACCGTTCGGCGGCCCACAAAAACGCGGAGAAGGTCATGCCTGCGAAGCTCACAGCTGAATTATTGGGAACGTTCTGGCTCGTGCTCGGCGGGTGCGGCAGCGCAGTACTGGCCGCGGCATTTCCACAGCTGGGGATCGGGTTCGTCGGTGTGGCGTTGGCCTTTGGCTTAACCGTGCTCACAGCAGCGTACGCACTCGGGCCGATATCGGGAGGTCACTTCAATCCGGCGGTAACAGTCGGACTCTGGGCCGGCGGGCGCTTCCCAGCCGCGCATATCGGACCGTATATCGTCGCGCAACTGATCGGAGCGATCGTCGCGGCTGCTGTCCTGTACGTCATTGCGAGTGGCCGCGCCGGATTCGATCTGGCCGCAGGTTTCGCGGCCAACGGGTATGGCGAACATTCTCCGGGCGGCTACAGCATGGGCGCGGCGCTCACCAGCGAATTTGTCATGACGTTCATGTTCCTGATCGTGATTCTAGGTGCGACACACAAACGTGCTCCCGTCGGTTTCGCCGGTCTCGCGATCGGGCTCGCACTCACATTGATTCATCTCATCTCGATCCCCGTCACGAACACTTCAGTGAATCCGGCACGCAGCACGGCACCGGCACTGTTCGTCGGCGGGTGGGCAATCGCGCAGCTCTGGCTCTTTTGGCTCGCACCGATCGTCGGCGGCGCCGTCGCAGGATTCGTCTACAAGGGCCTGCTGGAAAGTGAAAAGACGGAACCGCCAGTGACCGGAAGAGTGACCGACCCAAACGCACCCAAGGCGTTTGCGTGATGGGCGATCGCCTCATTGCCCGGGTGTATCCCCCAGACGTTCATCCATCAACGCGATGATTTGCGGCAGATTGACCGGCTTCGTCAGGTGAGCATCGAAGCCGGCCTCGTGCGCCTTGAACTTGTCCTGCTGCTGACCCCAACCGGTAATTGCCACGAGGAACAACTTTCGCCCCAACGGTGTGGATCGAAGCATTCGCGCCAGTTCATAACCGTTGATGTCGGGCATGCCGATATCTAGCAGCGCGACATCAGGCTGGAATTCCTCCACGACTCTCATCGCCTCGGAAGCGGAGAACGCGGTGCGCGTCTGACAGCCTTCCAACTCCAGCAAAGCGGCCCAACTGCGTGCGGTGTCTTTGTTGTCGTCGGTAATTAGAACCTTGCGAGAATGGAAGTCGCTGTGCGGCGTGGTTCGGTCGCTTTGCTCCTGACTCGCTTCTGCAATCTGCCTTTCAGCGAGAGGCAGCTCAACGGTGAATTGAGCGCCATGACCCAGCCCCGCGCTGCGCGCGTACACACGGCCGCCGTGCAATTCGACGAGCCCTTTCACCAGCGCGAGGCCAATCCCCAACCCACCTTCTGAACGCTCGATTGCGGGTTTCAATTGCGAAAACATTTCGAACACGCGTGCGAGCGCCTCGTTGGAGAGCCCAATGCCCGTATCCGATACGGTGACACGCGCTCGTTCGTCCGCACGCTCAATGCTCACGACGATGGAACCCTCCGGGTCCGTGTACTTAGCGGCATTGGTGAGCAGATTGGTGAAGATCTGCGCGAGGCGCACTCGATCGGCATCCACGCACACAGACAGCTCCGGGCGTTCGACGGTCAGGCTGTGGCGTTTCGCCTCGAAGATCGGCCGGCTCGTCTCGATCGCCGCATCGATCGCCTCCTCCAGCGGCATCAGCGCTTTGCGCAGGTGCACTCGGCCGTGCGTGATGCGACCCAAGTCGAGCAGATCGTCCAGTAACCTCGCCATCTGTTCGACTTGGCGCGTGAGTGCATCGCGTGCAACTGCTGCGATGGCAGGCTTCTGTTCCGCTCGGATCAACAACTGCGCAGCGGACGACAGCGCGGCAAGCGGATTGCGCAATTCATGTGCAAGCGTTGCCAAGAATTCATCCTTGCGCTTGTTGGCGTCCTCGAGCTGTCGCTTCGCTTGGACGCGATCGGTCACATCATTACCCTCGACTAACACCGCGGGCTGAATGCCACCGCCGATGAGCGGCATATAGACGAAGTCGACATAGCGCTGCACCGGGAAGGCCGTGTCCTCAGCTCGCAGCGTCACCGGCATTTCGCGCCCGATGAATGGCTCTCCGGTCTCCATGACGCGCTTCAAGAGCTTCGGATACGGTTGATCGATCAACTCCGGCATCCCTTCCAGCAAAGGCTTACCCAACACCGGCCGATAGTCGATGAGTTTCTCGTATGCTGGATTGATCAGCTCGAACACGAGGTCGTCGCCCGTCAACACAGCCATGAAGGAAGGGGTGTTCTCGAAGATGCGCTGCAGCTCGCCAAGCTGTACTCGCATCTGTTCGTGCGCCACACGCCAGCGCATCTCTTCCGCTTCCTGCAACGCCTGCTGAGCGCGCCGACGCATCTGCGACAAGCGCACATGCGCATCGATTCTGGCCACGAGTTCGCGAGCGCTAAACGGCTTGATCAAATAGTCGTCTGCACCGACGTTGAGCCCCTCCACTCGCGCTTCTTCCCCGGCACGAGCGGAAAGCAAGATCACAGGGATGTCGACCGTCGCCGGATCCGCTCTCAAAGTGTTGAGCAGCGCCATCCCGTCCATCTTCGGCATCATCACATCCGAGAGCACCAGATCGGGCGGCTCTTTGCGAATGAGATCGAGCGCTTCGAGACCATCGCAAGCCGTGGTGAGATCGAACTGCTGTCCGATCAGATGCCGGACGTACTCGCGCATGTCGGCGTTGTCATCGGCAAGTAGAACTTTGTAGCGCTCGGACGGCGCGGCCGACGTTCCGCTCGGCGCTTGAGTGCTATGCAGATCCGCAATTTCATCGATGCCTGCCGAACCCTGCCACGCTCGGATTTCCTCGAGAAACGCCGTCACCACGTTCGATCGCGGCGCGCTGTCTCGTGCGGGCCGAACCTGGTCGGCAGGCAGATGCTCGCAACCAAAGGGCAGGCTGATAGTAAAGGTCGTGCCTCTTCCCTCCTCGCTTCTCGCTGAAATCGTGCCGCCGTGCAATTTCACGAGCTCATTCACGAGCGCAAGCCCGATGCCCGTACCCTCGTTCGACCTTCCCGATGCATTCGGCACGCGATAGAACCGCTGGAACAATCGTGGAACTTCAGTCGCAGGAATTCCGGTTCCGGAATCGCGTACTTGAAACTCAACACCCTCGCTCGTCTCGCTCAGATGGACGCTCACTTTGCCCTGCAACGTGAACTTGAATGCGTTCGACAAGAGATTGAGAACGATCTTCTCCCACATCTCGCGATCGACATACACGGGATTGCTCAGCACATGGCAGTGCACTTCAAACGCGAGCCCTGCACTCTCCATTGCAGATCGGAACGTACTAGCTAACTCCGTGGTGAGCAGAGCCAGATCAGTCGGCTCATACTCGGCTTGCAAGCGTCCGCCTTCGAGGCGCGCAAAATCGAGCAAGGTGTTGACGAGCTTCAGCAGTCGCATCGAGCTGCGATTCACGAAAGTGAGCAACCGGCGCGCTTCGGGATCAAGATGCGAACCCTGCAGGAGCTGCTCGACCGGACCCAAAATCAAAGTGAGCGGCGTGCGCAGTTCGTGGCTTACGTTCGAGAAGAACGTCGTCTTGGCTCGATCGAGCTCTGCAAGCATTTCCGCTCGCCGATGTTCGTCTTCGACTTTGCGAGCGCTTGCGATCGCGCCTGCAAGGTTGCCGACGACGAGCCGCAGAAAATCCAAATAACCGTCGTCCAGTTTGCGTCGTGGGCTGATTCCCGCGATGAGGTAACTCGGTGCGGTCTGGCCAAGCGCAACGAACGGCAGAATCACTGCTTGCCTGATCGGCTCGGGCCACGGCCCGGCGTGCAGAGATGCGATCGCAGCCAAGTCGTCATCTTGAAGAACTACCACTTCACTCGACAAAGGCCACAACGCGGTGGACGTCGACATGTGAGCCGGTGCGGCTCGCGAGCCATCTGCCAGGCCCACACGGACCAACAGCTCGACACCGGCTGTCTCGTGCGGCCCATACAGCAACGCGACCGGCAGATCTTCTGCATATCGCGACAGCACCTCGGCGGCCGCTGAATACACATCGGCGACGCGACGAGCACGTTGCGAGATATAGCCAAGGTCACGCAACGCTCGCAATCTACGCTCGCCGATGACTCGGCCGGTGGTCTCGCTGACGATACAAAATACCCCACCCACTCGACCTGACTCGTCGCGCACCGGATCGTAAGAGACGTCGAAGTAGGTCTCCTCGGGATAACCGTAGCGCTCCATGAAGAAGGGGCGGTCTTGTGCCCAAAACGCTTCGCCCGTCGTGAGCACGCCATCGAAGATCTCTTTTAATCCCGCGCGCCAAAGCTCATCCCAAGCTTCGCGCAGCGGCTTTCCCAAAGCGCTCGGATGTTTGGCTCCGAAAACAGGACGATACGCGTCGTTGTAGAGGGTGATCAGATCCTCGCCCCAACAGAGCGCGATCTGTGCTTTCGACGGCAAACAAATACTAAGTGCACTGCGCAGACTCTGCGGCCAGCGTTCGATCGGCCCGAGCGGGGTCTTCGACCAATCCAACCCGCGGATGAGCTCACCCATCTCACCGCCGCCAACGACGACATCGCTGGCCGCAGAACCATTCACAATGGACAGCTGAGTACTCTTCGACATGCAGCGCATTCCCTGTTCTTATTCGAGGGACGCTGAGTCTTTTGGGACGTAGGCTCAGGCATCTCGGAATCGGGCCAGACAGCAGTAACTACAAAATCGCCCGAATAGTTCCAAGAGTCCGCTTTTTTCGATCATCGACCCTCTAGGGTTCGCGATGCGATTGTATTCAGTCGACTGTTTTCCGTTTGCAGTCAGAAGTCGACGCTGTTCCCCGTTCCCCGTTCCCCGTTTCCCGTTTCCCGTTCCCCGTTTCCCGATTGCGCCCCCTCCCCAACCCTCCCCCGCTCGCAATTGCAATCGAGGGAGGGAGCAAAGACGGCTTCCGTTCCCTATTCCCCGTTCCCTATTCCCCGTTCCCTATTCCCCGTTCCCGATTCCTCCCGACGCCTCAGCGCCACCCGCCTTCTCGCCAGAACATCAGCACCGTCTGATTTAATTTGTCATCGTGCTGAACGACCACCGTGATGGTCGGCCGCTTTTTCGTCGAATCCATGGCGAGCAGCACTGTGTACGACTCCATGAATGCATTTGAGGTGATCGTCGAGATGTTGCCCATCTTGACGTTCAGCTCCTGCATTCGCTGCATGGCTTTGTTGAGTCGATCCATATCGTTCGCCTCTCCGGCTTCTTCCATCTCCTTATTGATCGCATCCATCTCCGGCTGAATGGCATCCATCTGCTGTTGCAGAGCATCCGTCGACTTCAACACCTTGCGCTTCTTCCCTAGCCGCGCGACGAATGACTCGACCGATTCATTGGTCGTGAACATCGCTTTGTCTTTGTCGCTGCCGTAGTAGTGGTACGTCAGACCGTTAAACGACATCATTTCGAATTGGCTCGGCAACGGCTTCGGATCGGGCACCAACGCATCCTCGGGCGCGTTGGCACTGCCTAACGATGCGCCGGTCCACCAGGGCTTCAATGCCTCCCACGCGGGATCTTTCGCTTGATCCAAGCTGTGAGCAGCCGCATAGCGCACGGCGAGCGTTGGATGATCGAGCGCGGCAAGCAGAGCATCGACATCCTGTTTGTCCTGCGGTGCACCGAGCATATTGGCCCCCATCCTGGCCAACGCAGGAAGATGCGCCTGCGCGGCGGCACGCAACACGTCGCGATCGATTGGCTGCCGATTGAGCGCCATCTTGCGCAACATGTCGTGCAGCTCGAGTTCGATATCGGCATTCAAGCCAACGCAATCCGCAACCGCATCGCCAACAGGGGCTTTGCATTCACTCTCCCAACGCACGAGCAGTTGATCGAGAGGTACATCGGCAGGTTCTGCTCCGACAATGGTCAACATCGCGACGAAAGCCGAAAAGCTCATGGCTATTTCCTCCTGCGCGAAGTGACGGTCTTCGCGGCGCGCTTCGCGAGGTCCTTGGCTTCATCCAAGTTGGGAAGGCGATTCTTCGTGGAGCTCTCCCATCCGCACTTGCCAGCCAAGTTCTTTAGCTCTTCACGCAATACGTCGATTCCTGCCTGATAGGCTTTCGCATCATCTGCCGCGAAAAATTCCGGACTCTTCCAAAGATTGGTTTTGCCGTTCTTCACCAGGTTCTGGCAGGTCACCTGATGGGCTCGTTCGTGCGCAAATAGGTAATTCACTAGCGAGGCGCATTCCTTGGTTTTGACCGTTTCCTCGGTGACTGGGACAGTCTTCTGAGTACCGTCCTTGTTCTTGAGCGGCCTGCCTTTCGCGTCATAGAGATACTGAACGATTGGACACTCGGCACTTTCCAAATCCGTTCCGTACGCTGCGTGTCCACCGCTTGCCGTTCCCGCAGCGGCTCCGGTGCCATAAAAGGCGTCGTTGAATTGCTGTACGGCGTGGTCCCGCAAGGAAGCGGTCGTCGTGATTTCGCGCGGCATGTACACGGACCACCTCGCAAACAGTTGCTGCAAGAACTGCTGCTCGGTGAGCTCCTTCACCAGCACGGGCAAATCCTTGCAGCCGCACGGCGCTGCTGCATAGGTATTCGAAGCGAAGAGGGCCGCACTAGCAGCAAGCCCGCAGAGAATGCGATTCATTTTTCGTTAGTACTCCGAGCCGATGCGGCAAGCGCCGCAAGAATATCCAGGTTTGATCGAGCTTGCATGCTGCCGGGGTCCAGCTTAAGTGCC
>DASTSB010000201.1:0-3108 GCA_035760885.1 Steroidobacteraceae bacterium
CAGCACCTGCGGCGCCAGGTACGGCGTGTCCACGCGGCTCTGCGGAAACTCCCGTTCCTCGATGGCGTTCGTGGCGCCAGCAGCGACGCAGCGTGCAACTTGGTCGCGAATCGCTCGTGCCGCTGCAGCGCGCACGACCGGTCCGAGCGTCGTCTCGAGATCAAGCGGGTTTCCAAGTCGATACTTGCGCGTCAGCGCGACGAATCCTTCCACGAACGGTGCATACACTGATTCGTGAACGTAGATGCGCTGCAGTCCGCAGCAAGACTGTCCGCTGTTGAAGTACGCACCGTCAACGATGTTTTCGATCGCGTGCTCCAGGTTCGCATCGTTGCGCACGTACACCGGGTCGCAGCCGCCCAACTCCATACCCGTGCCGACGAACCGTTCCGCTGCGGCCCTCTGTACGGCATGCCCACCCGCCACAGATCCGGTGAATGCAACGAAATCGACGCGCGGATCGCGAATGTCGTGCTCGGTGTCCTCGTGAGTGAGATGCAGCACTTGAAACAAATGCGGCGGCAAACCCGCTCTTTCGAACGCTTGTGCAAATCGTTCTGCGCACAGCGGAGTTTGTGCCGAGTGCTTGAGTATCACCGCGTTGCCTGCCATCAGTGCAGGCAGCACGCTGTTCACGGCAATGAGGTAGGGATAATTCCAAGCCGCAACGGTGAACACCACGCCCAATGGTTCGCGCCGAATAAAGCGGCGAAATTTTGCCTTAGGGCTAGGATCGATATCGGCAAGTGCGTCGCTCGCGATGTCGATCATATAGAGAGCTCGCTCGAGCGTTCCGGTCACCTCGTTGGGTGAGTAACGCAGCGGCCGACCCATTTGCCACGTGAGTTCCTCGGCAACTTCGCCGCGCATGTTTTCGAACGCATCGCAGAATTTTCGTAAGAGCGATGCGCGTTCTTCTATGGTTGTGGCCCGCCAGCCTGATTGGGCGTGCCGCGCTCGCTCCAATGCTTGATCGATATGTGCGGGGGAAGCCAATTGGCTCTCGACGTATACGCGGCCATCGACGGGTGAAATCGTTTGTTGCAGCATGCCGCGCTAGATGATTTCGAAGTACCGCGCCAATTCCCAATCGCTGATGTGCTTGCGGAATTCGCGCTCCTCCCACTCGCGCGTTGCGGCGAAGTGTTCGACGAAGGCATCGCCGAAGTAGTCGCGCGCCATCTCGGATTTCTTCAAACGCTGCGCGGAATCCCACAAGGTGCGCGGCAGTGCGAGTTGTTCGGGATGTTTCTTCTCGTACGCATTGCCTTCGACGAGCGGTTCAGGTTCGGCGCGGGTTTCGATTCCCCACAATCCTGATGCAACCGCAGCGGCAAGAATGATGTAGGGGTTCGCATCCGCCGCTGCAACTCGATATTCGACTCGCTGAGATTTCGCGCTGCCCGGAATGATGCGCAGCGCGCAGGTTCGATTCTCAACGCCGATCGTCGCGTCTGTGGGTGCCCAAAATCCCGGAATCAATCGCGTATAGGAATTCACGGTGGGTGCGACCATCGCGAGCAGCTCGGGCATGAGCCGCTGTTGGCCTGCTACGAAATGCCGCAACGTGTCGCTCATTTGATGAGGCTGCTTCGCATCGTGAAAGACGGGCTTACCGTCTCGCTTGAGCGAGAGGTGGATGTGTCCGCTCTGACCCGGCCAATCGCGCGACCATTTCGCCATGAATGTCGCCATCATCTGATTGCGCTGTGCGAGCACCTTGACGAATGTCTTGAACAACGCGGCTTTATCCGCAGATGCAAGTGCTTGGTCGAACGCGATCGCAGCTTCGATGACTCCCGGGCCCGTTTCTTCGTGCAAACCTTCCACACCGAAGTCCATCGCGTCGCACGTGGATAAGAGTTCACGATAGAAGTCGGACGCGGCGCTATTGCGTATCACCGAGTAGCCGAACCAGCCGGGAGCCATCGGCTTTAAATCTCGGTAATTTTTCTCGCGAACGGATTGCGGCGTTTCATCGAAGAAGAACACTTCGTATTCGAACCCTGCGTACACCTCGAAGCCTCGGCTGCGCGCGCGATCGAGTACGCGTCGTAGTACTGCTCGAGGACAGACCGCTTCTGCGTTGCCCGCGAACTCGCTCAAGAACAGCAGGCCGTTATCTTCGAACGGAATCGAACGGCAACTCTCGGGAAGAATTCGGACCGGCGCATCGGGATAACCTGTGTGCCAGCCCGTGAACGTGACGTTGTCGTAAAGCTGATCCTGACAATCCCAACCGAGCACGACGTCGCAAAAGCCGAAGCCGCTTTCGAATGCGGAAACGAACTTTGCGGCGGACATGTACTTGCCGCGCATGATGCCGTCGACATCGAACACGCCGACTTTCACATGCGACAGCCCACGCTCTTGGACAATGGCGCGTGCGTCTTCGACGGTTTTGACGTTGCGAGGCTCCATGATCAGATCTTCGTGACGCCGTAGCCTTCGGATTGAGGATGTCCGTGCTGTCCCCCGGTGATCGCGAATTCTTCTTCGGGAGAGAGTACGAGCTTATGGCGGCCAATCAGCGCGAAGTAAATGACGCCCGCGATGTACCACGCCAACGCTGCGTAGACCCCCTCGCGGTACGCGGGATCTTGTAGTTGGAAGTACAACGTCAGTAGCGCGATGCAGACGGTTGCGGTCGCGCCTGGAATGCCCAGCGGACTGCGATAGGGTCGCTCGATATGCGGCATCTTCTTGCGCAGCAGAATGAACGAGATCCCTTGGAAGGCGTAAGAGATCATCGCGCCGAACACTGCCATGTTGAGCAAGGTGCCGCCGATCTTCGCGCCGCCTTTTTCTGCACCCAATCCAAACCACACGCTCAAGATCACGGCCAAACCAATACCGGTGCCGACGAACAATGCAATGTGCGGCGTCTTACGCTTGCCGTGCGTAATCGACATCACGCCTGGGTAGTAACCGGCACGGGAGAGAGAATAGATCTGCCGGCCGTAAGCAAAGATGATCGTGTGGAAGCTCGCGATCAAACCGATGACTGCACACAACGCGAGCAGCTTGGCAGTTTGCGCTCCGTAAATGACCCGGAAGCCATCGAGCAGCGGTTCGGCGGAGGTTGCGAGCGAATATGCGCCGTGAAGC
>DASTSB010000202.1:0-5674 GCA_035760885.1 Steroidobacteraceae bacterium
TTAGCGAGCCGGGTATTGCTCAACATTCTGCACAACGCTCTGAAAGTGAGGAGGCAACTGAACGCACCAGCCGTTCGATACGGCCAGGAGTCTTGAACATGCGCGAGTGTACCCGCTCTCAACCAGGCGGGCGCACAGCAAGGTGATCGACGGCAGGATTGGAGCTATGCGCCGGGTTCTTGCTGTCGCTTACCACGCGCATGCAGCGTCTTTTCGACGTCCTCGGGCGCGAGGTGGCGGATGTCCTTGCCGTACGCCATGTAGACGACGTATTCGCAAACGTTTTTGGCGTGGTCGCCTATGCGCTCCAGCGCACGCGCGACCCAAAGAACGTCCAAAGCACGTCGAATCGTGCGCGGGTCTTCCATCATGAAGGTGATGACTTGGCGCTGGATAGCTTCGTATTCCTCATCCACCAGGCGATCTTTCTTGGCAATCGCAACCGCTGCTTCCGGATCCAAGCGCGCAAATGCATCGAGCGCCTCATGCACCATGTCGCCCACCAGCCGCCCAAGATGTTTAATTTCCTTGTAGCGGTCCGCCGGACGCTCGACTGCTGCCAATCGCGAACTGATGTAGGCGATTTTTTCGGCTTCATCGCCGATGCGTTCCAAGTCGGTAATCGTCTTGATCACCGCCACGATCAGTCTCAAATCAGAGGCGGCCGGGCTGCGGGTGGCAAGAATGCGGCTGCAGTCGTCATCGATTGAAACCTCCATCGCATTCACTTTCGCATCGCCCCGCGCCACCTGCTCGCCGAGGCGGCTATCTCCCTGGACCAACGCCTCCACCGCTCGACTCAACTGCTCTTCGACGAAGCCGCCCATTTGCAGCACGTTGGTGCGCACGCGTTCGAGATCGTCGTTGTAGCGACTCAGGATGTGATGCGAGAGATCGGACTTTTCCATGATGCCACCTGGGTGAAGCTAGAACCTATCTCAGAATCCCTTGTGAGCCGCGTTGTCGCTCTGATGGATCGACGAGGAACGATCGTGGCGCAGCTCGAAGCGGGACTTCGGGCAAGACGCGATCGTTTCTCGCCGGCCATCCGAGCGGCAACCCGTGTAAGTTATTGATCATTGAATGGGACGGGACGGCCACATTGATTCAGTTGGGCTCATGACGTTGTTGCTCCTCCACTTGAGTACGCAAGGCCAAATACATCGACGTGGGGCGGTCGTCGCGCCTAGTCCTGAACCCCAGTCAATCGATGTGGCCGTCTCCGTCGCGGCCACAAGGGATTCTGAGATAGGTTCTAGGCTGTATAACCTGAGGCGCTAGTCCAAGCAAGGAGTGAGCTGCGTGAGACGCTGCTTTCATTGAGGCGAATTAATTGCGAGCCATCCCTAGCTCGCGATGCAACGAACTCAAAAGGTTAGAAAGCGACCTGCGCCCAAACACCGACCTCGTTGTATTTGCCCTTGTCGACACCGCCGATGGTGCCGTTGCTCGTGCTCCAAGTGCCAGATTCGACCTTGTCCTGCTTGTAGACCAATGCAAGATCCACGTTCTTGCGAGGCTTGAAGGCAAGGCCGACGTTGAAGTACGTGTCGTTCAGATCCGGCGCGAGATCCTTGCTGGGATCCGCATCGTCGTAGCGAGCGAACACGGCAAGGGTGTCCGTGAAATTCACCGAACCCCAGACCGAATAGCCGTCCGCCTTGTCGGTTGTCGGCGCCAGCACCTGCTTCCAGTTCTTGGCTTCGAAATACTCGGCGCCCACGCGGAATTTGGAGTTGACGTACGCAACCACCGCATCCAATCGCTCGGCAGTGTGCTGCGTGTCCACGCTCTCCTTCTCCTGTCCGAGCTTGCCGTTATAGAAGCCCGCGGCGATCGTCAGACCTTTAATCGGCTCGACGCTCACGCGACCTTCCACGTCCATGGACTTCGAACGCGTCGGGTTCTTGTAGCCCGCACCATTTACGACCGAGGCCGCATAGCTAACAACACCTGCCTTACCGAAAGCGTGCACACCCCAATCAGCAGACGTACCGAATTTCAGATGATCGATTAGCACGTTTTCGACGTAGCGGTAGCCGTACAACCCTTCGACGAACGGTACCCAGGGCAAGTCAGCAGAACCGGCGCGCACGACGAAAGCGTCGCTAATCTTCGCCTGCAGAAACGCCTTCTTAATGTAGACCTGCGTCTCCCCGTCATTGCCCACATAGTTGAAGTCCGTGGTGACGTTTGCGGACCAGGTGTCATCGAACACATGATCGATTCCGACATAGAAGCGTTTGACGTCAACGCCCGTGCCGCTCGTATCGGCATCCACCCCATCGGAATCTTGGTTGATGTTGGTAAGGTCGATGTACGCCTTGCCACCAACGGTAGTCTTCTCGGCGGAGTCCGCTGCCATTGCGAGCGGAGCCGCCACAGCACTCGCCAATGTTGAGACTACTAAGAACTGCCTGAGCATCTGATCTTCTCCCAGAGTTACGCTATGAGTTATGCGATGAAATCGAAGTCGAACGCAGCGAAGATGCAATTCGTCGGGCGATCAACTCTTGGAGCGGCAAGCTACAGGCGATGTATTACAGAAGAATGACAGAGCTCGTTACGCTTCCATGACCTTTCGACACTGCCATGAGCGTATGTGATGCAGATGCGGCGAGTGCACACGTGGATGTGTCAACGCGTTACGAGGAACCGCGGCAAAGCGAGAACTGCTTATCGTGATCGGCCGCACCTCGGAGAATCCAATGTCCATGTGCGAGCCCCTGCTCGTGACCGTGAAGTAAATTCACGAGAACTCTTGACAAGCGACGAATTGAACGTTCCGCGCTTGAGCTCACGATGTCATCAGTCTGTAATACATCTGCGGGTTAATAGCGGCCGCTGGCTTCCCCGCAACTCTCTCTCAAGAGGAACAACACATGATGAATTTGATGACTCGAATCCGAAGCAGCGCCTGTGCTGTGGTGCTCGGCAGCGTGATCTGCACCAGTGCGATGGCCGCTGACATTTCGGGCGCGGGTGCGACCTTCCCGTATCCGATTTATGCAAAATGGGCCGAGGCGTACAAGCAGCAGACTGGCGTTGGCCTCAACTATCAATCGATCGGTTCCGGCGGCGGCATCAAACAGATCAAGCAAGGCACCGTCACCTTCGGCGCTTCCGACAAGCCACTCGAACCCGCGGAATTGAAGCAGTCCAACCTGGTTCAGTTCCCGATGGTCATCGGTGGCGTGGTTCCTGTCGTGAACGTTCAGGGCGTCAAGCCCGGTGCGCTCACGCTCGACGGCGCAACGCTTGCCGGTATCTACCTGGGCGACATCAAGAAGTGGAACGATCCGAAGATCAAACAGCTCAACCCGAGCGTGCAACTGCCGAATCAGGCAATCGCGCCGGTGTATCGCTCGGACGGCTCGGGCACCAACTTCCTGTTCACCGACTATCTCTCGAAGGTCAGCCCGAAGTTCAAATCCGAAGTCGGTGCCAACACGTCGGTGGAATGGCCGGTCGGCATCGGCGCGAAAGGCAATGAAGGCGTGGCGAACATGTCAGCCCAAACTGGCGGGGCGATCGGCTACGTCGAGTATGCCTACGCCAAGCAAAACAATATGAGCTACGTGCGCATGAAGAACGCAAGCGGCAAAGTCGTGTCGCCTGAGATCAAGGCCTTCCAAGCCGCAGCGAGCAGTGCTGATTGGTCGCACGCGAATGGCTTCTTCTTGATTCTTACCAATCAGCCGGGCGATCAAAGCTGGCCGATTACGGGGGCAAGCTTTATCCTCATGCACACGAACAACTCAGACGCCGCTGCAGCGCAGACCGCGTTGAAGTTCTTCGATTGGGCCTACACGAAAGGCGATGGGCTAGCGGAGCAGTTAGACTACGTGCCGCTGCCGGACAACGTGGTGAAGCTGATCCAGACGACCTGGTCGAAGTCGATCATGTCGCAAGGTAAAGCTTTGTGGCCGGCTAAATAAAGTTTTCACCTCTCAAAACCGGGGTGGCAACTGCCACCCCGGTTTCTATTTTATATGTCCGCGACAACTTTCCTCCCCGATCTCAAACGGCAGCTGCGGCGTGAGGCGTTGGTTGAGCAGATCTTCCGCTCGACCACGCTAATTTCAGCCTTGCTGGTATTGGCGCTGCTGCTCGGTGTCGCCATAGCACTCGTGCATGGTAGTTGGCCTGCTCTGAAGACATTCGGCACGTCATTTCTGACGACGCAGTCCTGGAATCCGGTCACCGAAAAATTCGGTGCGCTTGCGCCGCTCTACGGCACCATCATCACCTCTTTGATCGCAATGGTGATCGCAGTGCCGATCAGTTTCGGTATCGCCATTTTTCTCACCGAGACCTGCCCGCGCTGGCTGCGTCGGCCGATTGGCACGGCCATCGAACTGCTCGCGGCAATTCCCAGCATCGTTTATGGATTGTGGGGATTGTTCGTCCTCGCACCGATTCTGCAGCGCACCGTTCAACCTTGGTTGATCGACCACTTTGGAGAGTTGCCGTTCGTTGGTTTCTTATTCCAGGGCCCACCGTTTGGCATTGGGCTGTTCAGCGCGGGCTTGGTCCTCGCCGTGATGGTGCTGCCGTTCATTTCGTCAGTGATGCGCGAAGTGTTCGCACTCACGCCGACATCGCTCAAGGAAGCAGCGTACGGCGTCGGCGCAACCCAGTGGGACGTGGTTCGCGGCGTCGTTCTACCGTGGTCGCGAGTCGGTGCAATCGGCGGAATCATGCTGGGGCTCGGCCGCGCTCTCGGAGAAACCATGGCCGTAACGTTCGTCGTGGGCAACGCGCACCGCATTAGCGGCTCGCTCATTGCGCCGGGAACGACAATCTCTGCAGCGATTGCCAACGAATTCACTGAAGCCGTCGGGGATCTCTACACCTCTGCACTGATCGCACTGGGTCTGGTGTTGTTCGTGCTCACCGTCACCATCATCGCCGCGGCTCGTTTCATGATCATGCGGCTCGAGCGCGGCAGCACGAGGAAGGCAGCATGAATCGCCTCACGTATCGACGCTGGAGCAGTTACATCGCGTTTTCGATGTCTGCGGTGGCAACGGGGATCGGCCTATGCATTCTGGCCGCCCTCTTGTGGACGCTCATTTCGCGCGGTTTGGACGCGATGTCCACAGAGCTATTTACGCAGATGACGCCGGCTCCAGGCAGCTCAGGGGGCTTGCTGAACGCAATCGTCGGAAGCCTCATCATGAGCGGCATCGCCATTCTGATCGGCACGCCAGTGGGTATCCTGGCAGGCGTTTACCTCAATGAATACGGCACCGGTAGCGTCATCGCAAACACGACGCGTTTCGTGAATGATGTGCTGCTGAGCGCGCCTTCGATCATCGTCGGACTGTTTGTCTACACAATCGTTGTCGTACCGATGGGCCATTTCTCCGCGCTCGCAGGGGCCTTAGCACTTGCGATCATCGCCATTCCAGTGGCAGTGCGCACGTCCGAAGACATGTTGCGTCTAGTACCCCGCAGTTTGAGAGAAGCATCCGCCGGACTAGGTGCACAGACCTGGCGCACGGTAGGTCACGTCGTTCTGCCCGCCGCGCGTAGCGGCTTGATTACGGGCGTGTTGCTGGCGATGTCTCGCATCAGCGGCGAAACGGCACCACTGCTCTTCACGGCATTGAACAATCAGTTCTGGAGCAGCGATCTCAGCAAGCCGATGGCGAATTTGCCCGTGGTGATC
>DASTSB010000203.1:0-3781 GCA_035760885.1 Steroidobacteraceae bacterium
CTCATCGTTTCGTTCGTGACGTTCAAGGCCTCGAAGTACACGTTGAGCTGATCAGTCAACTGATAACTCGTGCTGAGGTCAATCTGCAAGCTCGAGTTGACGAATGTCGGCTCAGCCCCGAACAAGGAGTTGTTCTGGTTCTGACCGAACTGCAGCAAGTATTCGTCGCGCCAGTTTGCAGCTACACGAGCTTCGAATCCATTCTTGTCGTAGAAGCCCACGAAGTTAGCCGAGTTGGCCAAGCCCGTCACGGCGAACCCGCTCTGCGAGATGTCGTTCTTGTCGTAAGGCTTGTCCGTATCGACGAGGGTGACGTTGGCATTGAAGCCAAAGCCGGTATCGCCGAAGACGTGCTGCCATGCGAGTTCGACGCCATCGATGGTCGCTTCCGGCCCGTTCACACGTTGCGAGACGGTGTACACCGCAGGCGCATTCGTCGAGGGGTCCATCAACGTCGGGCTGATCACCTGACGCTGGGTACCACCCACGATGAAGTTCGTTACGTGCTTCACGAACAGATTGACCGCTGCGTACGAATTGGGCTGGTAGTACCACTCGACTGCTGCGTCGAAGTTATCGGACAGATACGGCTTGAGATCCGGATTGCCGCCGGTTGCCGTCAGCGAGCCGATTCGTGGCAGCGAACCGACGTTCAACACCGGAGACAGCGTGTTGATAGCTGGACGCGTCAACGTACGGGACGCATCAAAGCGTAGATGCACGGAATCCGTCAGCTCAAGCTTCATGTCCATACTCGGCAAGAGGAATGAATAGTGACTCTTGGTCGAGATGGGTTGCGTTGGCGAGAACGTCGTCGTTAACAGCGTGGGGTCTCCCGAGCTGAAGTCGAGCCGCACGGGCACGCGTCCGACGCCTGCCGAGGTCACGTCGGTACGCTCTTCACGCACACCCGCACTGAAGTGGAATGGCATCGAGCCTACTTCGGTGTCGAAACCGGCCCGAATGAAGCCTGCCAGCGTCTTCTCGGTGATGTCTTGGATACTGCCTGGATCGAGCATGAGGTCGAGAGATCCATGGTAGTCGCAAAGTGCTGGATGATCGGGAGCCCCAGGTCCGCAGTGAGCGAGTGAATTAGCCAACGTTCCTGGAGGCGTGGGAACGCCTTCGATTGGCACAGGTCCCGGGTAGTTGAAGCCATCCACCTGATGAGTCCACGGATCGCCTAGCCCTTCCAGGAAGGCATAAAGTTCCCTGGAGCTATATCGCTGGAGCGTCGGCGGTAGCGATCCACCCCCAGAAAATCCTGGAATGAATCCCGAGGTACTGATCGTGCCGTGGTAAAGGCTCGTCGGGAGCACTACTCCTGAAGTGCGGCCGGACGGAGCACCGTAACCCGAGAACGCCTGCCAGAAGTTGTTCGCGAACGTGTTGCTGTTCTGCAGCTCGAAGTTGTCATGCAGGTACGACAAGCCCATGTCCAAACGCAAGTTGTCTTGCTTGAACGTTGTGGTGAATCGCCCCTGCTTGATCGTATCGCTATTCTCCTGGTGGGTACGGACGAGAACGTGCGAGCCAATCGCACTTGGGTCTAGATATCGAGACTGGTCCCCTGCCGGACCGTACGTAGTCAGTTGCGGGAACGAACTGCTGCTATCGCCCGTAACACGTACACCTAGGGGCGTTCCCAAGGTTCCGCCATAACCGATGTCGCCGCCGTCCGAGCCTTCGCCATTCGGATTCGACTCGCTCTTCGCATAAGAGAGGTCGAGATTGAAGCTGAGGTTTTCGGATGCGTCATACGCCAGATTCAAACCAGTCTGGTTGGTCTTCACCAGGTTGTCGGTCGTGCTGGCATTCAAATCCATAGGCGTGCCAGGTTGAATGAAGTTGACGACGGTGCCGTTGTCGTCAAGTTGCACGCTGCGCAGATCGCCGCGGTTGAACCACAGGGCGAAGCCGTCCACTTCCGTTGTGATCTTTTGCCGCGAGTAGTTGTCGTCCAACGTCAGCAAGAAGTTATCGGAAGGACGCCACTGAAATGCGATGCGACCATCGACGCGCTTCTCGGAGGCCTCCGATTGTTCAGCGCCGTATTGCTGCTGCCACCAACCAACGACCGATTCTGCTTCGGTATTGCCAGGAGCGCAGGTGGTAGTCAGTTGACAGGGCTTGAACTTGCCGCCTTCCCAACCTGACACGAACACGCGATTCGTAGTGGTCTTACGATCACTGTAGATCGCATCGACCAAGATGCCCAACGTGTCATTCGCGAACGTATCGCTGAACAACACGCCGCCGGTCGGGCGTACGTCGGCAGATTCGTCCTGATAGTTGCCCGAGCCGCTCGCGACAAACTTCATGCCCGGGTTGTCGAAAGGTTTCGGGTACTGCACGTTGATCGTGGCGCCGATGGAACTCGCCCCCAGCGTCAAGTCCGGCGTCTTCAACACACTGAGCGTGCCGACGAAGTCGGACCCCACGGTGCTGAAGTCGACCGAGCGACCGCCGCTCGCAGTGGAGATTCGTCGGCCGTCATATAACGTTTCGTTGAAATCACCGCCGAAGCCGCGAACCGTGACCCCGGTCGGTTCGCCGCGCTGGCCGTTGCGCTGAATCGAAATGCCCGGCACGCGCTGCAGCGAGGCCGCAACGTTCGAGTCCGGAAACTTACCGATATCCTCAGACGAAATGGCATCGACGACGCCCGCTGCCTCTTTCTTGATATCCAGGCTCCTTTGCAGCGAACCCCGGATACCAGTGACGATAATTTCTTCCAGAGAATCCGAGTCACTCGGCGTACTCGCGCGATCCTGCGCCATGGAAGGCCCTGCGAGCGCTAACAATCCGGAGACTGCGAACGCCTTTCGATAAAACTTCTTCCGCATCTTTACTCCCCCTTGATCACCGTTCGGATGAACGGCATTTTTTGATTACTCGTACTAAAGCACTGTTGCTGGGGAGCGTCAATACTCAGACTATTCCAAAATGGTGAGTAAAAATGACAGCGCTGTTCATGCATGCGCGAGGATTGAGTGGGGCATGCAGAGGCGATTCGACGCCGCACGAGTTAGCGACTCGGCGCAGAAGAAATCAGTATGAACAGAGAGTTACGTCAGCAACCGTTGTGACTGGACGAACACAGACTCCATGTTGACGTCGCATCAATCGCAACGGCACCGATGCACGGGTGCGAAGTCTCGAGTGTGTTGTGCGTGCAACAGCGGTACACATTTGGGCGCGAGGCGCCCGTGTGACTTGATGGTTCACGCTCGGCGGTCAGCGCGAAACGGATGGCATCGCGATCATTAATCGAAGTCAACAACGCTTTGCGATCGGGTGAGATCGGTCTTCGGTATACAGTGAACGGATCTTGCTACCCGTCGGTAGCAAGATCGCGCCTTTCGCAGGTTTGCCTTAAGGGAATCAGCTGGTTCGTGCTCGTGAACGCCCGAGGCGACGCGCCATTGGGGTCATTTCTGCGCGACCTCGATCACGAATCCGCCGCGTCCTTGAACGTTCAACTTCAGTGGTTGGGCCGGCAGATCAAGCACCGTCCGTTTGAAAGACAAGTTGCCGCCTTCGCCGTCGGAGATCAACGTTGCCGATTTGATCGGACCGAGTAGCGAGAGATCCAAAGTGAAATCCTTGGGCTCTCGCTGTGCATTGATGCCGCCGACGAACCACTTCTTGCCGCTGCGGCGTGCGATCGCGACGTACTCTCCCGGCTCGCCCGCCAATAACCGCACCTCATCCCAAACGCTGGGCACATGCCGCAAAAACTCGCAAACGTAGTCGGGTGCTTTGTGCATGCCCTCCGGAA
>DASTSB010000204.1:0-7043 GCA_035760885.1 Steroidobacteraceae bacterium
AATTGGCGGCATGACCATCGGCGAAACCGTCGAGGGCAGAGAAAGATTTCCGATCAGCGTGCGATATCCGCGCGAGATTCGCGATTCGCTTCCGGCGCTGCGTTCGCTCCCGATCGTCACTCCTGCAGGTGCACAGATCGAACTCGACGATGTAGCGAACATCTCCATCAGCGATGGGCCGCCGATGCTTCGCAGCGAGAATGCGCGTCTGTCGGGCTGGGTGTACGTCGACATCCGCGGCCGGGACCTCAAATCTGCGGTACGAGAAATGCAATCGCTGCTCTCTCGCGATCTGAAACTACCCGCGGCCTACTCAATCTCATGGTCCGGGCAGTTCGAATATCTACAGCGAGCAACGGCACGGTTGACGATTGTCGTCCCCGTGACGCTGCTCATCATCTTCGTGTTGCTTTACTTCTTGTTCGAACGCATCGATGAAGCCGCGCTCATCATGGCCTCGCTGCCTTTTGCACTGCTCGGCGGCATTTGGCTGCTCTGGCTTCTGGGTCACCACATCTCGGTTGCGAGCGCGGTGGGGTTCATCGCGCTTGCAGGAGTTGCGGCCGAATTCGGAGTCATCATGCTCTTGTATCTCAAGCACGCATGGGAACAGCGTCTCAGCAAAGGAGCAGTCACCGAGCGCGATTTGATCGAGGCAATTCACGAAGGCGCGATCTTGCGAGTCCGACCGAAGGCGATGACGGTGGCCGTGATCGTCGCCGGCCTAATTCCCATCATGATTGGCAGTGGAGCCGGTTCGGAAGTGATGCAGCGAATTGCAGCCCCGATGGTGGGCGGCATGATCACAGCGCCACTGCTGTCGATGTTCGTACTTCCAGCGGCATTCTTGTTGATGCGTACAAAGCGCTCTTGAGTCGGCTGAGCATGCAGCAGGCCAGGCAACCGGAGTCAGCGTTGTTTCGCCCTTGCACGAAGAAAGTCGGGGCACGTCGGGCCCCGGCTTCGTGCGGCCGCTACTTGCTCAGTTCGCCCGAAATCGCCTCAGCTTCCTGGGCCGCTTTTTCGTAGTACTCCGCTAGCTTGTCGCAGTGCTTGGCAACGTTTTCATAATTCCCGCCGCCCTTCTGCGGACTGCGCTGACGATACTGTTCCGCCAGCTTTCGGTGCGAAGCGGCTTGTTCCTTGAGTTGATCCGCTTCGTTTTTGTAATCGGAGGCCACTTCCTTGTCGGGACGGTCGTGGCGCATCTCCGACTTGTGCATGTGCATCGCAGTGTTATCCGCTGCGCTCGCGGTGATGGCGAATAGGGCGCTGGCCGCCAGCGCGGCCAAACCGACTGTGACTCGTCGCATAAATGCTCCTTGTTCTTGCGTTGGTCGCGTTCGTTCGGTTCGGGCATTTGCCCGTGACACCGAGAAGTATGGGCAGAGCGTTCTTGTGTCGCACCACGGGGAAACCGTAGCTTGCTGAGTGCCGATCCCGGCAGACATCCATCGCCGCCAGCAGCGGAACGTATTCGTCCAGCTGCTCATTGTGGCTGTGCTAGATCCAGAACAGGAGCAACTATGGATAAGCACGAGATGGGCATGAGCTACGGCCGCTTCGCCGCGATGATCATTGTCGGCACGATCGTTATGTATGGCTTGATGTACCTGAACACATATTCGGCAGATCACGTGTTCTTCAGTCAAACGCGCATGTGGATGGCGCTCATCATGGGCGCGACGATGGCGCTCATCATGCTCGGCTTCATGTGGTCCATGTATGAGAACCAGCGGCGTAACTTGGCAATTGTTGCCGGCAGCATTGCGGTGTTCGCGTTGGCCCTGTGGCTGGTTCGTAGCCAGGCAACCGTGGACGACGTCTCTTATATGAAGGCCATGATTCCGCACCACTCGATTGCGATCATGACGAGCGAGCGTGCGCACATTCGCGATCCTCGCGTGCGGCTGCTCGCAGACAGAATCATCGATGCGCAGGTTCGCGAGATCGGCGATATGAAGCGTTTGATCGAATCGCTCGAGCAGAATCCAACGCCCTCGGATGCGCCGGATCTGTCGTCATATCGCAAGCGCGGTGCGCCAGCTCCGCCGCCGGAGAAGGATTGATCCAATGAAGCCCCGCTCCTGAGCGACTGTGGTCACAACCTCGCGAATCGAAGCGGATATGGCGGCTGTCGTAGCAAATGCGATGCTACTGGCCTCGCTCGCTCATGCGGCACATCCGTCGATGGTAGAAGCAAATGATCGGACGAACACTGCTATTGGGCTGGCTGTGTCTGCTTTCATTGCCCTCATCGGCCCAGGAAAAACTAACGACGAATACGCTGTCGCTGGCCGAAGGCGCGAAATCGCCAGCGGCCAAGATTGGCGATGTGGCATGGTTACGCGGACATTGGACCGGATCGGGCCTTGGCGGGACCGCCGAAGAATTCTGGAGTGCGCCCCAAGCCGGAATGATGCTCTCTATGTACCGACTGGTTCGCGACGGGAAGCCCATCTTCTTTGAGCTGGTTTCCATTTCAGAGCACGATGGGAGTCTAATGATGCGACTCAAGCATTTCGATTCTGATCTCACCGGCTGGGAAGAGAAGAACGAGCGCCGTGAGTTTCGATTGGTGTCCCTCGGCCAGCATGTTGCTCGATTCGAGGGCATGACCTATCGGCTAGTCGACGAAGGCACACTGACGTGTCACGTTGCAATTGCGGGGACAGACGGCAGCGTTCGCGAAGAGACGTTCACATACCACCGCGCCTCGGAACACGAGGACAAGTAGGCCAACTCGGCACAGAACGTGAGGGACGCGTTGTAGCGCAGACCTATAGCTTTTGCTCGTGCAGCCAGCGATCGGGCCTAAGCCGCAAATTCCAGCAGCAGCGCTTATCCCACATCGAACGGACGGCTCTCCACATGGCTGAGTCTCGTGCTGGTCGAGGCACACGAAGTCGGCGAAACTGTATGGACGACCTCCGCATTCCTCGCCGGGTTCTTGCTATCGTTATTGCTTATATGTCGGTCGAACGCTGATGACATTTTGGAGCGATGCGATGCATGTAGAACACCTTTCCGATTACACCCACGACCACGTCTTCGATCAGACGAACGAGGCCGCCGAGCGCGGGACGCGCATGGTCGTGTGGATCACCGCCGCCATGATGGTTGTCGAAATCGTCGCGGGGTGGTGGTTCAACTCGATGGCGTTGCTCGCCGACGGTTGGCACATGAGTTCGCATGCGCTGGCAATCGGTCTGTCTGCGTTTGCCTATGCGATGGCGCGACGGTATGCGCGCGACACGCGCTTTGCATTCGGCACCTGGAAGATCGAAGTGCTCGGCGGATTCGCGAGCGCGATTCTGTTGCTGGGCGTGGCTGCGATGATGGTGTGGAGTTCGTTCGAACGAATCTTGGCGCCGCAGCCCATTCATTATCAGGAAGCCATTGTCGTCGCCGTGCTCGGACTCATCGTGAATGCGGTTTGCGCGCTCATTCTCGGCAAAGCGCATCATCATGGCCATGAGCATGACCGCGACCATGAGCACCATCACCATGACCATGTCGATCACGATCATGCTCACGATTCGCACGGTCACCACGATCTCAATCTGCGCTCCGCATACATCCATGTGATTGCCGATGCCGCAACCTCTGTGCTTGCGATCGTCGCGCTGGCGGGTGGACTGATCTTCGGTTGGAGGTGGCTGGACCCGGTGATGGGCATTGTCGGTGCCGTGTTGGTGGCCATCTGGGCCAAAGGATTGTTAGTGCAGACCGGCAGAGTGCTGCTCGACCGCGAAATGGACCATGCAGTCGTGCAGGAAATCCGCGAAGTCATCGAAGTACCGAACGACCCTGCCGAAACACGCATCACGGATCTACACGTCTGGCGCGTCGGAAAGCGGGCGTACTCGTGCGCGATTGCACTGGTAACCCACGATCGCGCGCTCAACGCCGAACAGGTTCGCAAGCGACTCGCGATTCATGAAGAAATCGCGCATTCCACAATCGAGGTTCACTACTGCGCCGAGTGATCGGAGCACGGTCGATCGCGCGGACCGATAGACGCAGGTAGGCCCAGCCAGGTGCTTTCGATTTCCATGCGCCCAAGTTAGTATCGCGACGCACACTCGTGCAGGAGATGGCATTCCTCCGTCAACCGCCGCTAACCGTGGCTGATGATGCCTACGCATTCGGTGAACCGGAGAGGCGTGGGCGTGCGTCCGCGGCCTGTCCAACAACAGAAGAACAGGGCAGATCATGTGGAAATCGGTGGTTGCGATCTCGATCGGCGCTAGTTTCGGTGCGCTCTTGCGCTGGTGGCTCGGCGGCCAACTCAATGCGCTGTTCCCATCGATTCCGCCCGGAACCTTGGCGGCAAATCTGATCGGCGGCTACATCATCGGCCTTGCCATTGCCTTCTTTGCCAACAACGCTGCGATCGCGCCCGAGTGGCGCCTGCTCGTGATCACCGGATTCTGCGGCGGCCTCACTACTTTCTCGACCTTCTCCGCCGAGTTGATGATCCTGATTCAGCAGGGGCGTGTGCTTATGGCATTCGGGTCTGCCGCCGTGCATCTTTTCGGTTCCGTGGCGATGACCTTCGCGGGCATTGCAACGTTTGGTCTGTTGAAGGCGAATTGAGTCCAAGCCCATCAAAGGTTCAGTTATGGAAGGTTCGTTCTTACGGTTTTACGTGCACGAAGGTCAGCGTCACGGACACGCACTGACTTGGCAATGGCTGTTGGAGCAAGCCTGCAAGCTCGGGATTCGCGGCGGGTCCGCATTTCGTGCCATGGCCGGGTTCGGTCGCCATCACACGTTGCACGAGCAGCAATTCTTCGAACTCGCCGGATCGCTCACGGTGGAAGTGGAGTTCATCGTTTCCGACGCGGAGGCGCAGCAACTCATCGATCTGGTCCGCCGGGAAGACATTCGCATGTTCTATGCGCGCATGCCGGCGCAATTCGATTGTCTCAATCCGGACAGCAGCAACTGATCGTTTTCGCGATCGTCCGTGGGATCTCGTGACGCGGGCATGGCCACATTCGTTCATCGCAACGATGAGCTTCTGCAAAGCGGGCACCGATCACGATGCCCGCTTTCGCTTTACGGCCTGGCTTCGAGTACCAGATTGAACGGCGTTTGCGTGGCGCGGCGGAACTTGGTGAACCCCGCTCGCGTGATCACTGCTCGCATCCTTGCTTCGCCTGCTTGTGCGCCAAGTGCCAAACCGACTTCCTGCGACAGCGAACAAGGCGTGCAAATCAACGTCGACGCAGCGTAGTACGCGCGCCCGACCGGATTGAGATTCTCCTCGACACGATCGCCCGCATACGGTTCGACAATCATCCACGCACCATCGGGTGCGAGTGCGGACAAGATGTGTCGTGCCGCACCTTCCGGATCGCCCATGTCGTGCAAGGCATCGAACACCGTGATGAAGTCGTATTTGGCCCGCGGAATGTTCTTCGCGCTTGCGATTTCGAATTTGCATCGGTCCGCAACGCCCGCTTGTTTCGCCTTCTCGGTCGCCGTGCGAACCGATTTCTCGTGGTAGTCGAATCCGATGAAGCGAGAGTTCGGATATTGCTGTGCCATGAGAATCGTCGAGGTGCCTTGTCCGCAACCCACGTCGGCAACGCGAATTCCGGATTTCAATTTTGCTTCCATGCCCTCGATGGCCGGAATCCAACAACTCGTCAGATGCGCAAAGTACGACGGGCGAAAGAATCGGGCTGTGCCATGGAATAGCTCGTGATGGTGCTCGTGCCAACCGATGCCTTCGCCGGTTCGAAATGCGTTGGTCAAGGTGTCGACGATTCTTCCGGCGGCAAGTGCCGTCTGGAATCCGCCAACCACGAACGCCGGGCCATCTTCGTCCGCGAACATGAGCGCCTGCTCTGCGGTGAGCGTGTACCGGCCCGTTTCAGGAATGTATTGAATGTATCCAGACGCCGCATGTGCGTTGAGCCACTCACGGACGTATCGCTCCTTGGTCTGCGAGCGATCCGCAAGTTCATGTGAGGTCAGCGGGCCGGCTTCTTTGAGGGTTTGATACAAACCCAAGCGATCGCCGATCAACACCAGCGGCGTGAGGGACGCACCTCCGAAGTCGACGATGGCGCGGCCGAGCAGCTCAGTGAGCTTGTTTTCATCGATGCCTGTATGCATTGCGGTCTCCTGTGTGACTGCGCAACAGCATCCCCTTGCGGATCGTGCGGAAATTTGCCGGTCAGCCGGGCGGCTTGATCGCGATACCGAGTGCCCAAGCGTGCTTGATCGTGCTGCCACAGGAATTGATCGTGCCGCCAGCGCGGAATGGTTATGATCGCGATCTCTCAATATGATCGGCGGCTTACGATATGGACGCACTTTCCGATGTCCTGCGCGCCGTCAAACTGACCGGTGCGGTCTTCTTCAACGCTGAATGCAAGGCGCCTTGGTGCATGCGCTCGCCGCCGTCGGAGCGCCTGCGCGAGCATATCGGCGCTGCGTCCAGCCGCGTCATTGAATTCCACTTCGTCACTCAGGGGCGTGGCTACATCAGAGTCGGCGAGGAATCGACCCCGCTCATGGCGGGCGACATCGTCATGCTTCCTCATGGCGATGAGCACGTGATGGGTAATGGCATCGCGACCGAGATCATTGACGGTGAAGCCTCCATCCCGAATCTAAAAAGCGGGGAGATCGGTCGCGCACGTATCGGCGGTGCAGGTGAGCCGACCCGCTTCATTTGTGGCTTTCTGGTGTGCGATGCGCGATTGATTCAGCCGATCGTGGCAGGCCTTCCGCGCGCGCTGCGGGTTCACATCCGTGCTGATGCGGCGGGCGAATGGCTGGAGAACACCTTCCAAAATGCGGTCGGGCAAGCTGCAAACGCCACGCCCGGTAGTGAGATCGTCGTGGCGCGATTGGCGGAGGTGCTCTTTGCCGAAACCTTGCGACGCTACTTGTTGCAGTTGCCTGAGGGGCGCTCGGGTTGGTTGGCCGGTGCGGGAGATTCGGCGGTGAGTCGAGTGCTCGCTGCGTGTCATCGCGAGCCGGCGCGAGATTGGACACTCGACTCGTTGGCGGAAGAGGCTGGC
>DASTSB010000205.1:0-9807 GCA_035760885.1 Steroidobacteraceae bacterium
TAACGCAGACCGAAGCCGCAACCCTGCGCGACTACGATCGGCGCGTCATGGACATCATTCACGTCGATGACTTCACGACCGAGGAGATGGCAGCAGAGCACGAACCGGCAGAGGAGACGTTGCGAGCGGTGAGGGTGGGAAACGCCTGATCAAAGTGATGAGGTGATGAAGTGATGAAGTGAAAACTGGCGCCGAAGCAGGCTATTCTCTGACCGCGCTAGCCTTCACTCCATCACCACATCACTTCATCACAGGAGCTTTCGATGAAGACCTCGATCTCGGTCGCATTCGTTTCCGTCACCCTCGCCATCACCGGTCTCGCCACCGCTCAAATCAAACGCACGCCTTCGCCTCCCGGAGCTGAGGTTTACTTCATCACGCCGAAAGATGGCGCGACGGTGAGCAGTCCCGTCACGGTGAAGTTTGGACTGAAAGGCATGGGGGTCGCGCCAGCTGGGACCGCGATGGAAAACACTGGCCATCACCACTTGATCATCGATTCAGACTTGCCTCCGCTCGATGCGCCGGTGCCCGCTGATGCGAACCACGTTCACTTCGGCAAAGGTCAAACCGAAACCACGGTCGAACTGAAACCCGGCAAGCACACACTGCAACTGCTGCTCGGCGATCAATCGCATGTGCCTCATGATCCGGCAGTGGTGTCGAAGAAGATCACGATCACCGTCAAATGACTTCCCAAGAGCAAGCTCGCTTCACGAGCAACCGGGCCTGCGCAAGCGAGCTGCGAAGACGCAGCAGGCAAGCTGCCGAAGGCAGCAAGCAAGGGTTAGATTCTGGCCTGCCGACCTTGTCGGCTTGCCTGTCCGCAGGACTCGCCTGCCGTTAGGCTTGCCTGCTTGCAACGCAAGCTGCCCTTATGATTCAGCGCTGGATCCTCCACGTCGACATGGACGCCTTCTATGCGTCCGTCGAAGAACTCGACAATCCAGAGTTGCGCGGCACGCCGCTGATTGTTGGCGGCACGGGGGGTCGTGGCGTCGTCGCGGCCGCGAGCTATGAAGTGCGCAAGTACGGTGTGCGTTCAGCGATGCCGATGGGGGAGGCACTGCGCCTGTGCCCACATGCGGTATGCGTGCGGCCGAGATTTGCGCGCTATCAGGAAATCTCTGCGCAAGTCTTTGCGATCTTTCACGAGTTCACGCCGCTCGTGGAGGGATTGTCGCTGGACGAGGCCTTTCTCGACGTCACGCACAGTCAGACGGCCTTGGGCTCGGCCGAACAAATTGCGGCGGAGATCAAACGTCGAATTCGCGAGCGCACGGGATTGACCGCATCCGTCGGCGTGGCGCCCAACAAACTCGTTGCCAAGATCGCATCCGATCTACGCAAACCGGATGGACTGGTGATCGTGAAACCAGACGAGGTCACTCAAGTTCTCGATCCGCTCGCCGTCGGACGGTTGTTCGGCATCGGACCGAAGACCGCCGCGCAATTACAGGCACGCGGCATCCACACGTTGCGAGACTTGCGCTCGTGCTCGGACTGCGTCCTGCAAGCTCTGTTTGGAAAATACGCTGTGCTGATGAGAGAGCGCGCTCGCGGCATCGACGACCGCGATGTCATTCCCGATGCGGACGAGAAACAGATATCCGCAGAAGAGACGTTCGAACACGATCTGAAAAAGCCGGAACAGATGCACGCGCAGCTCGCCGAGTTGATCGATCGTGCGGCGGCAAGATTGCGTGCACAGGAGTGGTTAGCGGGACGCGTCACCGTCAAAATTCGCCGCAGCGACTTTCGGACGTTCACGCGACAAGCAACACTGCAACCGCCGACGCGAGAAACGCGTTCGATCGGCGAACAAGCACATCGGCTGCTCGACGTTTGGATTCGCGAACAACCGCGAGCGGCTGTACGACTCCTGGGGGTCGGCACCGGCGATCTAACGCGAGCGCCGCAACTCGATTTGTTTGCGGCAGATTCGCGCGTCGTGCGCGATAAGCGGCTCGACAGCGCGCTCGACACCATTCGCGACAAATTCGGACGAGATGCGCTCACGCGCGCGAGTTCGTTGCGTAAAGAGTGAACCCACTCATCAGGTGCCGACCCCAAGCTTCATACGTAGCTTGCCTCCGCGAACCCGAGCCGAGTACTGCAGCCGATGCGCATTGAGGACGCGCTGATCTTGACCGGCGGACGCCTGCAATTGCGCCGCAATCAATTGGGTGCCCAGCAGCGTGACTGTAGTCAGGCGAGCACGATCATCAGCTTGCGCGAACCGCAGTAGATCAGGCCAGAAGCCGGGATTGGCAGGCCAGCGCGGCATCAACAATCCCGGATAGTCGATGGCGATGCGGCGAATGCGTGCGAGCGGCGTATCGACGAACAGACCAATCAACTCATCTGGCATCGCCAAAACGATGCGTGCGGCCAAACGACTGGACGCGGCGATGTGCCAAGCAAACAAGAGCGCTACTTCGTAGAAGGGCCCTTGCACCCAGGCGGAGGTATTCGTGCTGTAGCGGGCGGTCAGCTCATCCTCGCCATCGCACGCGGCCCGCCAAAATCTTAAGTCTTCGAAACCGAGCGAATAGAGCGTATACGGCGCCCGGGCCAATCGCTGCAACGCTTGCGCCTCGCTACTGGCGATGAGTTCGAGAACTTGCGGCGGAAAGTGCTGCAACTGAGCAGCGCAACGCACTTCGGCCTGCTCCGATCGTAACAAGCGTAGGTAATCGAGATTCAGTTCGTAGATCCGATGCAGGAGCGCATCGGTGAGAACGGGCGGTGAGGCAAAAAGCGAATCGTCCTTGAGCGGCTTTGGCATGTCAGTTCCTTTACGTGGCGTCCGTGCCAGCGACGCGGTATTAAACCGGGGCTTCTCGTCGCGGTCAAATTCACGCACACTAGGTACGCACGCTGGGTACGCACGCTGGGTCACCCACGCTGGGCAGATTCGATCTGGCCTAGTCGCAAGGTGCCGCTCAAGGATGGGCGCGAAATTCGCAACAACGCTGAACAGGGAGATAGTTCATGCACATCAGCAACGATCGTTACTTTCTCGAGCGACAACGCCACGACTTGGCGCTACGGATGATTCGTCACGAAGCGCGCACGTGCACGATTCGCTCGTGCACAGGGCTCACCGACGACCGCATTCGCAGGCTGTATAGAACCTACGCAAGTCATTCCAAGTCGGTCGCCGTCAAACGGCATCGCGGCAAGTCGCCGCGGCAAGCGACTTTCTTCACACGGAATGTTCACACTCAGTTCGAATCTTCCCTGCTCGCCTGCGCATTCGTTTCGTTCGGTCTGGTGACGGGCGAATCCGCACGTGTCATGTCGCTGCAACGTGGCCTGCTTTTCTGCGATGCCTTCGAGACGCACCTGCAATTGTGTGGCGTGAAAAAAATCTCGTTCGAACATGCTTGGTTTTTGCTGCAGTTGGTCCAGGAGAACATGGTCCTACGCATCGTGCGGTGCCGTCATTGCGACGGCCAGTACTTGCGCCATCAACAAAGTCCTTCCGGACGGCACTGCCCAATCTGCAAGCTGAACGCCACAACGACGCGCTCGACCCGTCGACCGCGAGTGCGCGTCTTGCGTAGTAAAGAGCATTTCGAGCTGAAGCATTTGCGACTGGAGCTTACGGGTGGCACTCCGCCGCAGCCGAACGGCTAAACTTCGCGCATGCCCTTCAATGCATCGTCCAAACCTAACATCTTGGCTGGACCCTACGTCGATCGTCTCAGCACTTGGCGCAAGGATGAGGAACGTATTCAACGTGCCCTTCTGGATCCGCACACAGTGTTCGTGCCGGTTTGGAGAGATCTTTCGTTGGTCTGTGTACGAGAAACATCTGCAAGCGCGTATCTAGCACACACCCACGAACTCGCCACGCTGCAGACGCGCGAATACGTTTTCCTGGGGGAGTATCACGGACACGCTAGTTTCGCGGTCGCGGTCGCGAGCGAGTCGGAAATTACCGTGGGCCCTGGCATAGAGGCACGCGACCTACGGATGATCGCCGCGGAGCTGGCACCGGATGAGGCCGGGCTTCTGGCCTACGCGCGCGCGATGGTCACGTGGCGTGAACGGCATCGATTCTGCGGCCGATGCGGCGCACCGACCGTGCCGGTCCAAGGCGGACACGTCCTGCGCTGCTCGCGGGACGATTGCCACACCCAGCAATTTCCGCGGATCGACCCGGCCATCATCGTGCTGGTAACCGACGGCGAGCGCGCATTGTTGGGGCGTCAAAGCTCTTGGCCGCAGGGGCGTTACTCGACGATCGCCGGCTTCGCGGAACCTGGAGAGAGCCTGGAAGACACCGTCGCGCGCGAGGTCCTCGAAGAAACCGGCGTGCGTGTCGGCGCAGTCGAATATCATTCGTCGCAACCCTGGCCCTTTCCCTCGTCGTTGATGCTTGGCTTCACGGCTCAAGCAGCTAGCACCGAGATCACCCTGTCAGATGAAGAGCTTGAAGATGCGCGCTGGTGGACTCGCGAGGACATTGCGACCGGCAAAGTGTCCTTGCCGACGCCCGTGTCGATTTCATTTCGCTTGATCGAGAGCTGGTACGACGCAGGGGCAAGCAGACCGTTGCGAGAGGAGCCGGGCGTGCAGATGTGGAAATTGCAGAGGCGCTAAGTTCATGTGTTTGTTGGTTCTCGCCTGGAAGGCTCATCCTCGTTACCGCTTGATCCTCGCGGGCAATCGCGATGAGTTCCATGATCGTCCCACTGCGCCGCTCGGCTGGTGGCAAGACGATGCTCGCATTCTTGCGGGCCGGGACTTGAAAGCAGGCGGCACCTGGCTCGGGGTGGCGCGCTCGGGAAGATTCGGCATCGTCACGAACTTCCGTGACCTACAGGCCCCCGTCGAAGGGGCGCCCTCGCGGGGACTCTTGGTACCGCGGTTCTTGACGGGCGCGACCTCGCCGAAGGAATTCCTCGACGATCTACGCGGCGCGGCACCGCGCTACTCGGGGTTCAATTTGCTCGTCGGCGGTTCACGTGCGCTGTACTACTTCTCCAATCGCGGCGAGACCAATCCGAAAGCATTGCCGGCCGGTATCCACGCGATCAGCAACCATTTGTTGGATACGCCTTGGCCCAAGGTGCGCCGGACACGCGAACAATTCGCAGACGTGCTGAAACAGCCGGACATCACCGCCGAAGATCTGTTTGGGTTGCTCGCAAATCGAGACATGGCGCCGGACCACGAACTGCCGCAGACCGGATTGCCGGCCGATTGGGAGCGTCTCGTCTCGGCGCCATTCATCGTCCATGAACGTTACGGCACACGCTGCAGCAGCGTGCTGCTGGTGGAACGCACCGGGCGCACCGTGCTTCAAGAACGGCGCTTCGATGCAGCGGGCGTGCAGACAGGTACCTCGCGATTCGAATTCAAGAGCGCCGAAGTGCCCGAAGTCTGGTTCGAAGCCGAAGACCCCGACGAAGCCGTGACCGGCGATACGAGTTTCGACACTTCACCTGAGTAGGACCCCGCTCGCGTGCGAATCCGTGCGTTTTACTCGCAGGGATGGCCATCGGTTCGATCGAATCGCACGCGCATCGCCGTTCGATCCGCGCTCGCCGGCCTGCTTTGCTGCGCCAGTCTCCTCGAGCCGGTCGTTGCGCATGCCAACATCGACATCGTCATCCCGGATGTGACGGAAGCCGTCGCGACCAACGTGCGCGAATACTTGAGCCTTACGCGCTACGCAGAACGCAAAGATGTTTCGCAAGAGACGATGTCGCGCCTTTTGCGCCGCGTCGTAACCGAAGCAAAGCAAGGCATGGAGCCGCTCGGCTATTACGAGCCGCAGATCACGTACGAGGCAAAGCAGAACGGCGTCAACTGGCAAGTCACGATTCATATCCAACCTGGGCGCCCGGTTCGACTCTCCGAGGTCAGTGTGAAGGCGATCGGCCCAGGTGCGCACATTCGCGCGCTCCAAGAAGTCATCGACGAACACGAGCTCAAACCCGGCCTGCGGCTCAATCACGGCACCTACGAACGCGTTAAGACCGATCTTTTGCGTGCGGCGAAGAACGACGGCTACCTCGATGCGCATTTCACGCGCAACGACTTGATCATCGATCGCGAAGCGAGACGTGCCACTGTCAATCTGGAGCTCGACACGGGCGAGCGCTATCGATACGGCACGATCACCATTGCGCAGGACGTGATCGAGGAGTCCGCGATGCGCCGGCTGCTGCGCATGCACGAGAGCGATCCATACACCTTGGATTCACTTTTGCGCACGCAGTATGTGCTGGATGACACGCAGTACTTCTCGACGGTCGACATCGAAAGTGGCACGCCCGACAAAGAATCCAAGACAGTTCCGGTCACAGTGCACGCCGAACCGAATCGCAAGCACCGCTTCGGCACCAGCTTGGGCTACGGCACCGATACGAAATTTCGCGGCACCTTCAGTTGGGAGAATCGGCGCGTGAACGAGAGCGGGCATCGCTCGCGTCTGGAGCTACTCGGCTCCTCGGTGGTGAAAGACATCACCGAGCGCTACGTGATCCCCGTGATGGACGTCGCGCTCGAGAAACTCGAATTCACGGCCACCGTCCGCGATGAAAAGTTAGGCGACACGCGCAGCAAACGCCAAGAAATCGGCAGCGGACTGACGCAAGTCATGGGCCGCTGGCAGCGCGTTCTGTTTCTGCGAGCCTCCAACGAGACGACGATTCAACCTGCCGCGGTGCCCGACACCGGTTATGACCGACGCACGCAGCACTACCTGATTCCTGGGATCAGTTATTCGACGCTGCCGAGTTATATCGTGGGCGGACGTGCGCGACCCTATTCGCTCTACATGGAATTGCGCGGCTCGCCGCAGACGCTCGGATCCGACGCTTCGTTCCTGCAATTTCGAATTCAAGTGGAACGTTATTTCGATTTCGGGCTGCTATGGGAATTGCGATTGCGTGGTGAGCTCGGCACGACCTGGACACCGAGTTTCGATCTGTTCCCCGCGTCGCAACGATTCTTCGCAGGCGGGGAACGCAGTGTGCGCGGCTTTGCGCTGAACGAACTATCGCCTATCGACGCGACGACTAACGCGCGGATCGGCGGCAAAGATCTCGCTACGGGCTCCATCGAATTGGAACGTCGCCTGCCGCGCAACTTCGGTGCGGCTGTGTTCTTCGATGCCGGCAACGCGTTCAATAATTTCGGCGATTCGTTGGAGTACGCCGCCGGTATCGGCGCGCGCTACCACATCGCCGTCGCGAGTTTCGGTGTCGATGTCGCGCAACCGCTGTCCCGCTCCGGGAACCCGCGCTTGCACTTGTATATCTCGACGCAGTTTTAATGCGGCGCCGAATCCTCCTCGGATTGCTGATCGTTCTCGTCGCGATCCCCCTTGGGTTCGTGGGCAGCCTTTTGTACACGCAAAAGGGCATCGAGCTGTTAGCCAAGCAGCTTGGCCGCTTCGAGCGTCTTGGCCTTCACATCGAAGGCATCTCAGGCACGCTCGCTCAATCGATCCACGTCGATAAGTTCGAGCTCGATCATCCGCGCGTTCATGTCGTCGTGTACGACATTACGGTGCAACCGCAACTGCGCGGCTTGCTGTACGGCACGATCCGAGTCGGTTTGCTCAAGGCGCGCGATGCGCTGGTCGAATCTCGGGAAGTCCAACTGCCGCCGTCGAATCAACCTCCGCGCTTTCTGCCGTCCTTTATGCGCATCGATGTGCGCCAAGCCGATATCGCTCACGTTCGCTATGCGCATCCAAACGGATTTTCAATTGGAGCCGATCGGGCGCGCTCGCGAGTGACGATCACGCCGCACCAGTTGCGCGCGCGGGGCTTTCACGTCGAAGCCGATTGGTTTGATCTGACTGGCGAGATGCTGATGACGGCTGCGGATCCATTTCGAATGGACTTGAAAACGCACGGCACCGTGCGCGTGCGTCCCGAACTCAACACCACGATCGATGCCTCGCTGAATGGTCCGGTGAACGCGCTGGCCATGCGCGCCGAGATGTTACAACCAACTCACGCAACCGCGCAGGCTCAATTCGGGCACGAAGGCGACGCATGGAATATCACCGGTCAAATCGACTCCGGCGTGTTTCCACTCGAAGGTTGGGTTTCACATCCACCTTTTGCATTCGACTCGACGCACCTGGGCTTTCGCATCGACGCAGACGGCATCAGCATTGACGGCAAGGTCGTGATCCCCGACTACACGCTTGGCGAATTGAACGTTAAAGCGCATGGCCGGTTTGCGCAGCGAACGATCTCTCTCGATCGTAGTGAGGTCGCAGTTTCGGGTGCCGAGGGAGTGCTGCGTACCACCGGCACCATCGCATTCACCAGCGATTCGCCCACGTTAGATCTCAACGCGTCGTTCGAACACTTGCAGTGGCCGCTTCGCGGTGCGCCCACAGTCCGCAGCGCCGCAGGCACGATGACCCTGAGCGGATCGATGCCCTATGCGTACTCGGTGGCGGGCGATATCTCGGCGCCTCGCGTAACGAGCCCGCACAGCACCGCAAAAGGCTTGCTCATGCAAGATCAGCTGACGATCGATGCATTCGAAGTTCAAGCGCTGGGCGGATCGGCCACAGGTCAGGGCACACTGCAATACGCGTTGCCGAGAGCCTGGACGCTGACGACGGATGTGGCGAACGTGAATCCGGCTACGATCCACACTGATTTTCCGGGTCGCGTGAGTTTTACTGCGGTGAGCAGCGGGGAAGGACTCGACACGCACGCCAACTTCAAAACGACTTGGTCGAAGCTGCGCGGCACGCTGCGCAATCAATTGTTACGCGGCTCAGGCGGGGTGCAAAAGGAAGGCAAGACCTGGCGTGCGAGAGATATAAACCTTGAACTGGGCAATGCACGCATCTCGCTCGACGGCAGTATGAACAAGTCTGTCGACCTGCGTTGGAATGTGGATGTCCCGAATCTGCGAACCATTCTGGAAGATGCGCGCGGCACCGTGCACACGCATGGGCTTGCGAATGGCCCCGTCAAGTCGCCGCGAATCTTGGCAGCGTTCACCGCAGACGGCGTTCGCTATCAGAACTGGTTCGTCCAGCATGTGAGATTGGATGCCGACATCGACGCGAGCAATGCGCAACCTTCCAGCTTGACGTTGAATGCCACTCGCGTGGGACGCGACGAACCTGCTGTCGCAGAACTTTCGATCAAGGGTGAAGGCACTGCGCTGGATCATCGAATCGTTATCGACATGACGGGCGTTGCTGCGGCCAATCAAGCGGCGAGCACCGCGAAGCTCGCCCTCACCGCCGGTTACGAACATGAAATATGGCGCGCCACACTCACCGATACTCGGTTCGCACACGGCGGCACTGAAGTCCACAATGCCGCACCGACCCATTTGCTGCTCAGCCAAAACAAGGTGTCGCTAGAGAAGCTTTGTTTCGCAGTCAGTGCCGGACAGTTGTGCGGCGAAGGCAATTGGCAACGCAATGGCCCATGGAACGCCGCGGTCTCGGGGTACGAAATCCCGCTCGCATTGATCCTGCCGTCTGCGGGCGCGCAGGCCGAATACGCCGGGCGCATCGAAGGCAGTGCCAAGATCTTCGGCTCACCCGGACAACCGTGGCAAGGCGAAGCCGGCATGCGCATCATCAACGCGGACATCATTTACAAGCCACTCGGCGCCGAACCCGAAGTGCTTCACCTCGGTACGGGCGGCTTAGCCGCGTATGCGAAACCCGATCGCATCGACGTTTCATTCGGCGTGCAAGCATTTACAGACACGTACGTACACGCGAATGCACATCTGCTACGCAACGGCAGTAACGATTTGTTGCACGCCCCGCTGACGGCCGACATCCGCGCACGT
>DASTSB010000206.1:0-10719 GCA_035760885.1 Steroidobacteraceae bacterium
TTCGAATCGACGATCGAAAAGGTCGTCGCGCTAGCCGTGCTGCTCCCCATCGTCTCCAGCATGGGTGGCATTGCCGGCAGTCAAACGCTCGTGCTGATCATCCGCGGCTTGGCGCTCGGCCAGATCGAGAGGACCAATGCACGCTGGCTGCTCCTGCGCGAAGTGGCCGTGGGCTTGCTGAACGGAGTTGTGTTAGCGACCTTACTGGGCCTAATCGGTTGGTTCTGGTTCGGACGCTGGTCGATCGGAGCCATCGTGTTCGCCGCATTGATGACGAACATGTTCGCAGCGGCCTTGGTGGGAGTGGGCGTACCGCTGATCTTGAAACGCATGGGGATCGACCCCGCCATTGCCGGCAGCGTGGTCGTCACCACCTTCACCGACTGTATCGGCTTCGCCTCATTGCTCGGCCTCGGCACCTGGTTCTTGACCTGACGTTCGCGATCGAGATCTCGCGCGCCGGCCCTCACCCCATCACGTCATCACCGCTTTACGAGTTCGGCTCAACGACCAGTCTGCGCAACGTCCCAGTCGCGCCGGTGGATGGCACTGCGAGTCCCGCCAAAAATGCTCGCAGATCGTCCGATCGCTTCATCGCATCTTCGTATCCGAGGGCGATCAATTCGCGAGTGTAGGTGTCCTGGAACATGAGGTAGCTCATCAGCTGCCCTCCTCCCGTGTTCAGCGCACCCATGGTCCGCAGCAACACTCGAATGGTTCGTGGCAACGAGCTCAAATGTCGGCGCGCGATCTCGGAAAGATCTTTGCTCGGCAGAATGACCAACATGTCGATGCGACGCAGCGGCACGCCTTCCGTGCTCACCGTTCCGGCGCGCTCCACGATGTCATTGAGCTGCGTGAGGCGCTCAAGATCCGCATAGAGACCATCACTGAACAAGGCATCCAGCATGTAGCCGAAGATTTGCCCGAAGGTCGGCGAATGAGGCGTATTGCGCGGCGGCCGCGATTCGTTACGAGTACCGATCACTAGCAGCCGCTGCGCGCCGAGGTGAATGGCGGGACTGAATGGATTGGCCTCGCGCATCGCACCGTCGCCGTAGAACTCGTTCTCGATAAAGACCGGCGGGAACAAGAATGGGACCGCGACGCTCGCCATCAAATGTTCGAGATGGAGCTGCGTCGGTCTGCCGCATCGACGCATTCTCGACCATGGATCGCAACCGCCCCTGGATTGATAGAACGAAACCGATTGCGCGTTCACGTAACCGGCCGCAGACATCGCAATCGCGTCCAGATGTCCGGCCTGGATGGCGCGCTCGATGTTGGCGAAATCGAATTGCTTCTTCAGCAACGCTCGCAAGGGCGAGTTATCGAATAAAGACTTCGGCGGAGGCAGCAGCCAGCCCGCCGACAGCATCGCAAGCAGCCAGTGCAGGCCGGAGCGAAGCATGCTGAGCGTGTCGGCTTTGAACACGTGCCCCACTTGAAAGTCGCGCCACACGCGTTCGAGTTTTCCGACCGCGACTCGGTAGCGATCTGCGTACACGGCGATTGCCGTTGCATTTACGGCACCGGCCGAGGTTCCAGTAATCACGGGAAACGGATTTGGCGACCGCGGAGGTATTAGATCGGCGACCGCGCGCAACACGCCCACTTGATAGGCAGCCCGAGCTCCACCACCCGGAAGAACCAGCCCGATCTTGGCAATCGGACCGGGCGCGTGACGTTCGCTATCGGTGATTTTGGCCATGACGCGGATGAGTGGCCGGACAGGTGCAGTGAAGGTCGGAGATCACACGGACATTAAGGGCGAGTTCAGCGCAATGGCCACAATCTTGGCGGCGCGTAGTATGGCACAGTAGCTACTGGCGCTTTTTAGGGGCACCCATGAAATCTCTGCGGACCTTCCAAGTATTCGGCGTGCTCGCGTTGCTGCAATGGGCAATTGTTGCCGGCGCGGACGTCCCTCGAATCGGCAGCCCTGCCCCCGAATTCAAACTGCAAGATCAGAACGGGAAGTGGCACGAACTCAAGGACTATCGCGGTAAGTGGATCGTCCTCTACTTCTATCCCAAGGATCAAACGCCCGGGTGCACCGAAGAAGCGTGCGACTTCACCGACAACATCTTCGGGTTTCGGGACGCGGGCGCGGTGGTTCTCGGAATCAGCGTCGATGACGTCGCTTCTCACAAGCGCTTCGAGCAAGTGCTGAAGGAAAAACATCAACGCACGTTGCCGTTCACTTTGTTGGCAGATCCGTCGAAGCAAACCGCGCGCACGTACGGGGTGCTGAAGAACTATCTAGGGGCCATGGAACTGGCACGACGCGAAACGTTCTTGATCGACCCTGATGGCCGTATCGTGAAGTACTACCCGGACGTCGAACCCAAGGGCCACTCGCAAGCGGTACTGAAAGACCTGCAGGAACTGCAGAAACAGAAGTCCTAAAGCAGCGACCTATTGCGGCGCAGGCGTCAGCGTCAACACGTTTGTCGCAGTGCCGGGTAGCAGGGCGCGCGACTTGCCGCGAACCCAGTCGGAATGGCCTGCTCCATAGAATGGTGAGAGCGGATGGTCCACGGGACCACTTGGCATTTGGAATAGAGCTTCGGCCTCCTTGCCCGGCGAAATCACCATCCGTTCCGATGCGCCGAACTTCGGACCCTGCACACGCGGCATCCATGTATCGCCATCTACGGGGACCGATGGCATGTCGAGCCACACTCGCGCAAACGGCAGTGCAGCGGACAATGGGTGGCGAATCGCGAGCGTATTCGCTGCGCCCCACGTGCATTTAGCTAATGCGCCACATTCCTTTTGCAGTTCATTGAGCGTCGCATCGAGTGAGGCCAGCAATGCATTGGGCCAGGATGAGAATCGGCTCGGCAAGAGGTGCACCGGACGCTCAGTCACAATCTGCCAGAGCGGGCCTTCGAATTGGGCCGAAGGGGCAAACTGCCCGTCTGGAAATTTCTGCCGCGCCGCTGCAGTCAACCAGGAATACACCTCGTCCCGAACGCGCATACGAAACGAGCGCACGATCCGATAGCCCACATCATCGACTTCCGCTCGGCCCGACCAATCTCTGACGGCCTTTTGTGCGCGCCGCCGAAGATCGCTCTGCGCTACTGCGCCGTCGTTCAGGAGGTCCAACAGCAAGTCATGCCATCGCGCAAGAAACAAGGCGCGATCATCCAGTTGGATTTTGGCCATGTCTTCGCGCGTTGCTCTCGGCAGCGCAAGCAAGTCGTCTCGAATCTGAGCTGCGCGCGCACCGAGATCGAACCCCCCGTCGCCCAACAGGGCAGTCATCCGATCGACTTCCAGCGTGCGCGCATTGGCACTCCACAAGCGGCCCGAAGGTGGGTCGATGATTCGCGGGTAAGCCTTGGGAGCGAGCCAGCCTTGCCATCCGGAACCTGAAGCACTCCACGATGACGGAACAGAACTGTCGTAGTTGCCCCGCGTTGGGATTTGACCCATCAAGGTCCAGCCAATGTGGCCTTGAGAATCGGCTGCGACGACGTTCTGAACGGGACCGCCACCGCGATTCGCAAGTTGCAGCAGCTCTCCGACGGAATCTGCGGTTTCAAAGGCAAACAAGTTGAGGTTGGTAGCTCGCGGGAAATGCGCGGTCCAGGCGAGCGCCAGGTCATGATGACTCGCATCGCGCGCGACAACAGGTCCCCAACGCGTCGCCTTCAGATCAATCGAGTGGGGTTGTGCGCCACGCACGTCGATGCGTTCGCGACGCACTGCAAACGGCTCGGGCCCTTCCGGTGTGAGATAGCGATCCGCATTCAAAGGATCGGCTTCGACGACGACCACGTCGGTCCAATCGCCATAACTATTGGTATAGCTCCAAGCGACGCGACCATTGCTGCCCGCGATCAGTAGCGGTAGACCGGGCAGCGTCACACCGACGAGATCTCGGTGATCGGCTCCGCCGGCCTCGACAACCAATCGAGCTTGATACCAGACGTTCGGCAGGCGCAGGGGCAAGTGCATATCGCTCGCGAGTAACGCCGCGCCATCCGCAGTATGCGTTCCCGCCACTGCCCAGTTATTGCTGCCAAGTACATCTGGTTCTTCGAATGACTCGGCAAGCGTGAATTTCGCGTTCGTGTGCCGGAGGTCGATGACATCGCTTCCGGGGATTTTCGCACCTCGCCAAACACCCCCTGAAAGCGGTGCATCCCATTCAGTCCCCGGCGGGTGAATGAACGCATAGAGCTGCGGCGGCAGACTCGCTCGCAACTGCGCATTGGCGACTTCCTTGGCACCATTGGAATCGTTGAGATCCAAATACATTGAAAAAGCGACGAGCAAACAGTCGTCCGCACGCCAGGCACGAGGTTGCTGCCTCAGCAACAGGTATTCCCACGGGCGCGAGCGCGCGTGAGTGAGCGCGAAGTTCACCCCGGCAACGTACGCATCGATCCAGCGACGCTGTTCGTCCGATGCATCGCGCAGAACCTGTTGCGCGACGTATCGAAAGCCGTGGATCCGGAAATGCTTGTCGGTCTCGAGCACGGCCGGTCCCAACAATTCCGCCAGCTCTCCAGCCGCCGCGCGTCGCATGAGATCCATCTGAAAGAATCGATCTTGGGCATGAGCGACGCCCGTCGCAAAAGCGAGATCCGCGCGTGTCTTGGCTCGAATAGTCGGTACGCCGTACGCATCGCGCTCGATGGTCGCGGACGATGCGATTTTGGCGTTCGCTAGGGTCCCGCCGATTTGGGGCAGGCTGGCGCGGAGCGTGAAGTAGACGAGCGAGGCGGCGACAACGATGAGGATTGAGAGTGCGCCAGCAACGTACTTAAGGAGGCGCATCGAGCTTGTGCCAGCTCAGGAATGATCAGAGGAGAATGAGGGGCGCCCGCGAACGGGGCGCCCGATTCCAATCGATGCCGACAAAGGCGTTTACGCCTTCACCTCGAGGATCTTCATCGCATTGGTCTTGCCGGATACACCGGACAACTCGCCTTTGGTGAGGATGATGCGATCGCCCTGTTCCACCATGCCCATCTTCAACATGAGCTTGAAAATATCGGCGTACAGCAGCTGCGCGTTGGTGTGGGTGATATCGAACGTCACGGGATACACACCGCGATAAAGCATCACACGACGACGCGTTTCTTCGTGACGCGTGAACGCGTAAATCGGAATGTCCGCACGGATACGCGACATCCAGAGTGGCGTAGAGCCCGACTCCGTCAACGCAACGATCGCCTTCACCTTCAGGTGATTCGCGGTGTACATGACGGCCTTCGCGATGGCCTCGTCGGTCTTCTCCCACATCCCACCTTCGCTTCGATGCACGATCGGCGAATGCGATGCCTCGTATTTCTCCGCACCGAGGATGACTTGCGCCATTGCCTGCACGGCTTTGACCGGATACTTGCCGACTGCGCTCTCGCCCGAAAGCATCACGGCATCGGTGCCATCCATCACGGCATTCGCGACGTCCGACACTTCAGCGCGCGTCGGTACCGGATTCGTGATCATCGATTCCATCATCTGCGTTGCCGTGATGACGACGCGGTTGCGTTTACGCGTCTCAGCGATGATGTGCTTCTGCAAACCGGTGAGTTCCGCATTACCGACTTCGACGCCGAGATCGCCGCGCGCCACCATCACCGCATCGCTCTCCACGATGATGCGATCCAAATTGACGAGCGCTTCGCTGCGTTCGATCTTCGCGACCAAGTGTCCCTGGCCACCCGCTTTGCGCAACAGATCGCGAGCTTCGATCATGTCATCGCCATCGCGCGCGAATGACACCGCCATGTAGTCGACGCCCAAGCTCGCAGCGAGCTTGATGTCTTCGCGATCTTTGTCCGTCAGCGCACCCGCGGAGAGACCGCCGCCCTGCTTGTTGATGCCCTTCTTGTCCGACAACTCGCCGCCAACGACGACATGCGTTTCGATTCGCGGTCCGTCGACTTTATCGACCTCCAGAACGATGAGGCCGTCATTCAGCAACAGCGTGTCGCCAGCTCGCACATCCTTCGGCAATTCTTTGTACGCGACGCCCACGCTCTTCTGCGTCCCGCCGCGTGGATCTAGCGAGACGTCCAGCGTGAAGGGCTCGCCTTCGTTCAGAAAGATCTTGCCGTCGACGAAGCGATCGATACGGATCTTCGGGCCCTGCAAGTCACCGAGGATAGCAACCCACTTCCCGACTTCCTCCGCGGCCTGACGCACCATCTGCACGCGCTTCGCATGAAATTCCGGCTCGCCGTGAGAGAAGTTCACGCGCACGACATCGGCGCCGGCGCGGATCAGCTCAGTGAGAACCTTGGGATTGTCAGTGGCTGGGCCGAGCGTCGTGAGGATCTTCGTACGTCGAAGCATATAGATTAAGAACTGACTAGTGACTTGCGGATAGTGAATAGCAGGCGAACGAGGACTACTTGTTGCTGCGTTCTTCGAGCATCGCGACAGCGGGCAACTTCTTGCCTTCCAAGAATTCGAGGAATGCACCGCCGCCGGTCGAGATATAGGAGATGTCTTCTTCGACGCCGTACTTCTCGATGGCGGCCAGGGTATCGCCGCCGCCTGCGATCGAGAATGCGGGACTCTTGGCAATGGCTTGAGCAAGCGTACGAGTACCCTCGCCGAATTGATCGAATTCGAACACGCCGACAGGACCGTTCCACACGATGGAGCCTGCACCTTGAAGGAGCTGGGCGAACCGCTGAGCGGTGTCCGGGCCGATGTCCAGAATCATTTCATCCGCACCGACGCTGCTGATCGACTTCACATCGGCTTCGGCGTTCGCCGAGAACTCTTTGGCAACGACCACGTCAGTCGGCAGCGGAATGTCGACGTTGAGTTCTTTCGATTTGGCGAGCAGGCCTTTCGCAATATCGATCATGTCTGCTTCGATAAGCGACTTGCCGACCTTGTGACCTTGCGCCGCCAGGAACGTATTCGCGATGCCGCCGCCAACGATGAGCTTATCGACCTTCGTCAACAAGCTCTCGAGGACTGTCAGTTTCGTCGAAACTTTCGAGCCCGCGACGATAGCAACCAGTGGACGCTTGGGCTTTTCCAGCGCCTTCTCGAGCGCCTCAAGTTCGTTCATCAAGAGCGGACCTGCGCATGCGACAGGCGCGAACTTGCCGACGCCATGAGTGCTGGCCTCGGCACGATGGGACGTACCGAATGCGTCCATGACATACACATCGCAAAGCGCAGCCATCTTTTTGGCGAGATCCTCTTTGTCCTTTTTCTCGCCCTTGTTGAAACGCACGTTCTCGACAAGGACGACTTCACCGACGCCGCACTCGACGCCATCCAGCCAATTCTTCTCCAGGCGCACCTTGAAGCCGAGCAACTCCGAGAGCCGCTGCGCAACGGGAGCCATCGAGAACTCCTCGTTGTAGACGCCTTCTTCAGGACGGCCCAAGTGCGACATGACGATCACGCGCGCACCCGCGTTTTTTGCAGCTTGAATCGTCGGTAGCGATGCACGAATACGCGCATCCGACGTTACTACGCCGTTCTGCACCGGCACGTTGAGATCCTCGCGGATCAGTACGCGCTTGCCGCGCAAATCAAGATCGGTCATGCGGAGAATTGGCATGGAAGCTCCAGAATCGAGACAACCGGCTAGCGAACCAGCCGGTTGCAGAGAGAAAAGACTTGAAGGCGTTCAGCCCCGGCCAGATGGTCGATTAGCCATCTGGCCAGTGGCCGATCGCGTCGCAATCCGCGTTACTTCGCAATGACGCGAGCCATCTCCAGGACCTTGTTCGAATAACCCCACTCGTTGTCGTACCACGACACGACCTTCACGAAGGTACCGTCGAGCGCGATTCCCGCTTCCGCGTCGAAGATCGAGGTCCGTGCATCGCCGCGGAAATCGGTGGCGACCACCTTTTCTTCCGTGTATCCGAGCACGCCCTTCATCGCGCCTTCAGATGCAGCCTTCATCGCTTTGCAGATCTGCTCGTAAGTTGTGTCTTGCTTCAACTCAACCGTGAGATCCACTACGGAAACGTCCGACGTCGGGACGCGGAACGCCATGCCCGTCAGCTTCTTGTTCAATTCTGGAATCACGACGCCGACGGCTTTCGCTGCGCCAGTCGATGACGGAATGATGTTCTCGAGGATGCCGCGACCACCGCGCCAGTCCTTGTTCGATGGACCATCGACGGTCTTTTGAGTCGCCGTAGCAGCGTGCACCGTGGTCATCAGTCCGCGCTTGATCCCGAAGCTATCGTTCAACACCTTGGCGATCGGCGCCAAGCAGTTGGTCGTGCACGACGCGTTGGAGATGATCGTCTGGCCCGCGTAGGTTTTGTCGTTCACGCCGAAGACGAACATCGGTGTGTCGTCCTTCGACGGCGCCGACATGATCACCTTCTTGGCACCGGCAGCAATGTGCTTCTGCGCGGTCTCTTTCGTGAGGAACAATCCCGTCGATTCCACGACGATGTCCGCACCCACTTCACCCCACTTCAGTTCGGCTGGATCTTTCACGGCGCTGAGACGGATCTTCTTGCCGTTGACCACCAAGGTAGTGCCATCGACCGACACGTCGCCCTTGAATCGTCCATGGACGGAATCGTATTTCAACATGTAGGCGAGATAGTCCGGCTCGAGCAGATCGTTGATGCCTACGATCTCGACTTCCGGAAAATTCTGCACCGCCGCGCGAAACACCATGCGTCCAATGCGACCGAACCCGTTAATACCGACCTTAATAGCCATCGCAATTACCTCAAAATAGGCTGTAGGCTGTGGGCTGTAGGCTAGAGCCCGAGCGTGCTGCGCTCTGGACTGTCACCTTTCGCTTTCAGAAACAGCGGGACTAAATAAACCCTGGCAAAAACTTGGCACGAGCACTCAGACCTTCGCGCTGAGCACTCGCTCAACCGTATTGGCCACGTTCTCAGCCGTGAAGCCGAAGTGCTTGAAGAGATCCTTCGCGATCCCTGAGGCGCCGAAGCTGTTCATGCCAACCACCGCGCCTCTAGTGCCGACGTACCGCCACCAAGTGCCAGGCGCGGCAGCTTCCACCGCTACGCGAGCTTCGACCGCACGCGGCAACACTTGTTCGCGATAGCTTTCGTCCTGACTCTCGAAGACGTTTGTAGACGGCATCGAAACGACGCGCACACGGCGGCCCTTCTGCTGCAGCGCGTTCGCCGCGTCGACTGCAACGGAAACTTCGGAGCCCGTCGCGATCAGGATGGCTTCGGGCGTGCCTTCGCAATCTTTGAGCACGTAGCCGCCCCGACGAATGTTAGCGATCTGTTCTGCCGTGCGCGGCTGCGGTGGCATCGCCTGACGCGTCAGAGCCAGCGTGCTCGGCCCGTCACGACGCTCGATCGAATCTGCCCATGCGACCGCCGTTTCAGTCGAATCGCACGGACGCCACACCGTCATGTTCGGGATCAAACGCAAGCTCGGCACGTGTTCGATGGGCTGGTGCGTCGGGCCGTCTTCGCCCAATCCGATGGAATCGTGCGTCATCACGTAAATCACGCGCTGTTTCATCAGCGCCGACATACGCATCGCGTTACGCGCGTAATCAGAGAACACGAGGAACGTGCCGCCGTACGGAATGAAGCCACCGTGCAACGCGATGCCGTTCATGATCGCGGACATGCCGAACTCGCGAACGCCGTAGTGCAGGTAGTTGCCGCTTGGATCGTCACCCGTGATCGCACGCGAATCCTTGCGATTCGTGTTGTTAGAGCCGGTGAGATCGGCCGAGCCGCCCAGCAGTTCAGGCACTTTTGGTCCGTAGGCGTTGAGCGCAGCCTGCGAAGACTGACGTGAAGCCAACGCATTGGTTGCTTGCGACACTTGCCCGACGTATTCGCGAACCACCTCTGCGAAGTTGTTCGGCAACTCGCCTTGCATACGTCGCTCGAACTCACGTGCCAGATCGGGGAATGCAGCGCGATATTTATCGAACGCACCCTTCCATTCCTGCTCTCGCTTGGCACCCCGCTCGTGTGCGTCCCAATCCTTGCGGATGTCGTCTGGAATCACGAACGGCTCGTACGGCCAATTAAGGAATTTGCGTGCGGCAGCCACTTCGTCAGCACCGAGCGCGGCACCGTGAGTGGCTTCAGTGCCCTGCTTGTTGGGCGCCCCCCAGCCGATGATCGTTTTGCAGCAGATCAACGTTGGCTTGTCGGTTTCGGCTTTCGCTTTCTTGATGGCCGCTTCAATCGCATCTGCATCGTGACCGTCGACACCCGGAATCACATGCCAGCCATACGCCTCGAAGCGCTTCGGTGTGTTATCGGTGAACCAACCGTGCACTTCGCCGTCGATCGAGATGCCGTTGTCGTCGTAGAAAGCGATCAGCTTGCCGAGCTTCCAGGTGCCCGCCAGCGAGCAGGCTTCATGCGACACGCCTTCCATCAAGCAGCCATCGCCCAGGAACACATACGTGTTGTGATCGACGATGGTGTGTCCAGGACGATTGAATTCAGCAGCCAGCAGTTTTTCAGCGAGCGCGAAACCGACCGAGTTGGCCAAGCCCTGGCCGAGCGGACCGGTGGTGGTTTCGATGCCGATGTGGTTGTCGTGCTCGGGGTGCCCTGCCGTATGCGACCCGAATTGACGGAACGCTTTGAGCTGATCCATCGGCAAGGGATAGCCACTCAAGTTCAACAGTGCATAAAGCAACATCGAACCGTGGCCGTTAGAGAGGATGAAACGATCGCGATCGGCCCAAATGGGGTTCGCGGGGTTGTGTTTGAGGTGGTCGTTCCACAGCACTTCGGCGAT
>DASTSB010000207.1:0-5558 GCA_035760885.1 Steroidobacteraceae bacterium
CCGCTCATCCACCAACGCAATCCCTTCCCCTTCACGCTGCGCACAGCGCGATACCCATTCATGCACACACTCTTCACCCTCATACTGCTCTATCGCACCTCTCCCTCGCCCGATCTCCTCAGCTCGCTCTCCCTCATCCAGCTGGAAGACGTTCTCGACCAACTCGTTGGGACGCTCCATCAGCTTCTTTACCGCCCGCTCGAGTTGTGAGATCAAACGCGTTATCACCTCTGCTTGATACCTAGCAGAGGCAAACGTCACTCGGACACCCAAAATTCGATTCGCCGTGAACGTAAGAGTTAGCGGATAGTGCAACCGCTCTACACCGCCAAGTTTCTCGACTCGCAATCCATCGACTTCGGAGCGCTTCTCCAGTCCGGTGCCGAAGTTTTCGAATACAAATAGGCTTTCGAAGAGCGGCTCACCTTCAACCAACTCGCTCCACTGGCGAATGTTGATCAGCGGCGTGTATTGGAATTCGATGAGCTCCGCTTGCCGCAGCTGAACTTGCCGAACTAATTCTTCGAGCCGCTCGTTGCGATTTACATGAATGCGTAGCGGAAGCGAATTGATAAACAAGCCGACTATCGCTTCTGCACTAGGCAGGTCTGCGGGACGGCCCGCGACAGTGATTCCAAATGCCACATCCGACTTGGATGAGAACTGGCTCAGAACGATTGCCCATGCAGCCTGCAGGAAGGCATTCAACGTCCAACGCCGTGCACGTACGAATGCAAGCACCGCGTCCACGTCCACGTTGAAGGCGTGCTCGTACGTGCCCTGTGAGATATCAGCGCTACTCGAGGCTCGCTCAGGTGCGGCGAGCGGAAGCGGTGTCGGTTCGTTGAAGCCGGCCAAACGGGCTTGCCAATATTTTTCTGCAGCGCTGATGTCCTGACGTTGCAGCCACGCGATGTAGTCGCGGTAGGGTCGCGCGGAGGACAGCTGCGGAGACTTGCCTGCTAGAAAGGCGTCATAAACGGCGAACAACTCGCGCATCACAACAGGCTGGGACCACCCGTCCAACAGCAAGTGATGACTGCTCCAGATCAACTCATGTTGGTGATCGGCAAGCTTCACCAGAGTTACTCTGAACAACGGCGGTCTGGTTAAGTCGAACGAACGGTTGCGCTCATCTTCAACGAGCTTGTCCAACTGTTCCGCCGCTTGTACGGCTGGAACATCGTGCCAGTCCCAGTAGGTCATCGGGAGATCAGCACTGCGAACCACGATCTGCAGCGGCGTCTCGACATCTTGTCCAGTAAAGGCGGTCCTCAAGATCGTGTGCCGCTCCATCAGATAGCGCCATGCTCGATTGAACACGGCACCATCCAATGCTCCGGTCAAACGCCAACGCACGACTGCAACGTATAAGGCGCTGGCTCCTGCATATACACTGTGAAACAGGATTCCTTGCTGCAGCGGCGCCAATGGGTACACGTCCGCTACATTGCGCTTACCACCTAGTGCAGTGATGGCTCTATTCAAATCTTCGGGCCTCACCTGAGGCCTCAACGTAGGGACTGGAAGAGCGGTTGTGGTGTTCATGGCGATGCTTTGGTAACCGTGGCTGAACCCAACTCGATCAGCGGAAAGTCAGTGGGGTCCAAGCTGACGTCATCTTCGAGACAAGAGGCGACTAGATCCCGCACGCGCTCTATTGTTTGATCGGCGATCGTTTCAATCGTGAAGCTCGAGTGGACGTCTGCGCAGTACGCCCAGCGCATCTGTAATTGCCCGTTCCAGATGCTGGCACTTACATTGAGAAGGTGTGTGCGTAGCCCTTGCAAACTTTCTGCTTGGCCGGTGCTCTGCTGGGCTACTTCAAACAAAGCGCCTTCGGTCCGCTCGTGATCGAGTCGCCCGAGATAGTTAAAGCTGACTTGCGCAGAGGGCACGTCAAGGAGGTCTTTAGCCAAATAGCGTTGAATGCCATAACCTATTCCTTGATTGGGAACGCTGCGCAACTGCTGTTTGACTTCCATCAGCGCCGCGTAGGGTTCATTCATTCCTCGCAAATCCAGCGCCAAGGGAAACAAGCTTGTAAAGCAACCGACTGTCCGAGAAACATCCACCGCAGCAAACAGCCCTTCGCGCCCGTGACCCTCTAGGTCGATCAGGACTCGATCGTTGGACATCCAGTGCGCCAGGGTCTGTGCGAGCGCAGTCAGCAGCAGTTCGTTCGGCTTCACCCGAGAGTACGTGGCGACATCGCCCAACAACGCTTCGGTTTCCGAAGCCGACATCTCCTTATATATGTACTTAAGCGCTTCCCGTCTGTTGGGGCCCGGTCCGTCGTATGGAAGTCGCCCGCACTCCGTCCACCCGCGGGTCCGCCAATACTTCGATTCGGCACTATCCTTTAAGGACGTCGCGTAGCTGGCGAGAAGCTCTGACCACCGTTGATAGGAAGTCGATTTACGCGGCAAGGAAATCTTACGTCCGGCTTCCAACGCCAAATAGTTCGCCTGCAGGTCATCCAGCAAGATTCGCCAGGAAACACCGTCCACGAGTAAGTGATGAATGATCCAAAGGAATGTCTGCGGCTCATCGGCATCACCTTGGAACAAGGCCGTGCGAGATAGCGGCGCGCTCGACAACTCCATACTGCGATGCATCCGCTCACCTATGCGATCGACGGTCGAATCCTGCTCGCGCTGAGATAGGCCAGATATGTCGATGCACTCGAGCGGTAGATGAGTCACGTGCTCAACAATATCCTGAGACCACCCGTTGTCCGTTCGCAGGAAGCGCGACCGAAGTACATCGTGATGCGATATCAGATTGCTCACTGCCTGCTCAAGCACTTGCGCGGACACAGGGCGCGCAAACTTTAGCAGCACGGCTTGATTGAAGTGGTGAGGCTCTGTCGGCTCGCTTTCAAAAAACCAATGCTGAATAGGCGTGAGTGCGACCGGACCGCATAAGGTGTCCTGTTGAGCATCCAAGATCGTGATAGATGGAATTGCCGCTGCCAGCTCGGCAATGGTTTGAGACTCGAACATATGCCGGGCAGTAAGATTGATGCCCAGTTCGTTTACCCGTGACACGATTTTGATCAACTGAATCGAGTCTCCTCCGAGTTCGAAGAAATTGTCATGGATGCCGATCCGATCGCGATGGAGCACCTCCGACCAAATCGTCGCCAAAGCGGTCTGCACTGCAGTTGTCGGCGGCGCATAAGAATTATCGCGTGGTGCCTCTCGCGGCGGTGCCGGCAACGCTTTCCGATCAATCTTGCCGCTCGTAGTCGGCAGCTCACTCAATTGCACGAAAGCAGCGGGAATCATGTGCTCCGGCAGCGTACGCTTCAGATGCTGACGCAACTCGCTAACGCTCGGTGACATGCCCGTCGACGTGACGAAGTACGCGACTAGCTGTTTGGTGCCTGGAACATCTTCTCGCGCATCCACGATCGCTTGGCGAATACTGGAAAGACTGAGGAGCGCAGACTCGATCTCGCCCAACTCGATGCGGAACCCACGAATCTTGACCTGCTCATCTATGCGACCGATGAACTCCAGATTCCCGTCTGCAGCGTAGCGAACCAAATCGCCAGTACGATACAAGCGATCGCCTTGTCCAAACGGGTTCGCTACGAACCGAGCCGCGGTGAGCCCCGCGCGGCGCAGATATCCACGCGCCAGTGCAGCGCCTCCTATATGCAACTCTCCGGGTACGCCGATCGGTGTCGGCTCGCCGTTTGCGTCGAGAACATACAGCTTCGTATTTGCGATGGCCCGGCCAATAGGAAGACGCTCAGCACCGCCGCCATAATTGGTCAATGTCGTTGCGACCGTCGCCTCGGTGGGTCCATACCCACTCACGAATTTGCATCGGCTCGCCCAGTAGTCAGCGAGTTCAATTGCGCAGACCTCACCGCCTACGATCATCATCCGCAGATCCGGCAGCTCGTGGCCGTCCAAGAACTGCAACGAAGATGCAACGAAGACAACGGCGCTGATGCGCTGATCTCGTAAAATCCGCGCCACGCTGGAACTTCGGGCCAATGCGCTCGGGATGAGACACAACGTGGCGCCGGCGCGAACAGACATCGCGATTTCCCACAGCGAAACGTCAAAGCTGATGCGGGCAAATTGCAGAACTCGATCGTCGGCGCGAATGTCCAAGTGATGCTGCTGTGCTGCGATGAAACTGCAGAATCCCGCATGCCGTACCAGCACACCTTTAGGCTTGCCCGCCGAGCCCGACGTGTAGATCACGTAGGCAAGGTTCTCCGAGTCAACGCGACTGGCAGGCAACGTTCGAGGTAAGAGAGAAATCGTGGGCCAGTCCGCATCCATGCGAACAACGCGGCGGCCGGTCTTCGCGATCTTGTCGTCGAGGCGTGCCTCCGTCACGACAATTTGAGCACCTGAGTCATCGAGCATGAACTGCAGACGTTCGTGAGGATATTCCTCATCTAGTGGCAGATAGGCAGCACCGGCTTTTAAGATGCCAAAGAGTCCCACGACCATCTCGAATGATCGTTCGATGCACAGACCCACACACGTCTCGGGTACGACGCCCAGCGATTGCAGATGACGTGCCACCTGATTCGCGCGTTGATCGAGTTCCGCGTAGGTCATGCGATCCGTGCCGAACTCGAGAGCGGTTGCGTTGGGTGTTCGAGCCGCTTGGAATGCCAGCAGGTCGTGGATCGTGTGCTCCGGACCTGCGGGCTGATCGGTGTTATTCCACTCGAGGAGTAGTCGGTCACGCTCTTCGGTGCCCATCAACGACAAAGTAGCGATGGACGCGTGCCGATCGGTAGCTACGGCTCGCAACAAGTGCTCTAGATAGCGCCCCCAACGCTCGATGGTCTCGGCGCCAAAGAGATCGGTTGCATATTCGAACATGTACTCCAGGCCGTTGGCATGCTCGAAAACGTAGAGGGATAGCTCGACTTTGGAGGTGACGTGCTCGAAATTGATTGCCTCGGTCTCTAACGATACGAGTCGCAACGATTCCTCTCGGAGGTTCTGGAACGCGAATGCGACCTGAAATAGCGGCTGACGCGACAAGTCGCGTTCGGGCTGCAGCTCTGCGACGAGCTTCTCGAACGGCAGATCCTGGTGTGCATACGCTCCTAGGGTGACCTCCTTCACTCGTTGCAATAAGCTCTGAAAACTTTCATCTGCACGCAGCTGAGTACGCAGCACCAATGTGTTGACGAAAAATCCAATCAGCTCCTCGGTCTGTCGATGCGTGCGCCCCGCGATCGGTGAGCCCACCAACACATCGGATTGGCCCGTCAAGCGATACAACAGCGCCTGAAACGCCGCCAGCAACACCATGAACAGCGTCACCCCTTCCGCACGCGCTAACTGCAGCACTTGCGTCGAGAGCTCTTTCGGCAAAGTGAAATAACGCTTCGCTCCGCGAAAACTCGCCACCGCCGGACGCGCTCTGTCGGTCGGCAGCTCCAACGCCGCGGGCGCTCCACTGAGCTGCTCACGCCAATAACTCAACTGCCTCTGCAACTCCTCACCCCGCAGCCAACTCCTCTGCCACAGCGTGTAGTCCGCGTACTGCACCGCCAACTCCGGCAAGGGCGA
>DASTSB010000208.1:0-4524 GCA_035760885.1 Steroidobacteraceae bacterium
CCAGTTCGCGCTGAATCCAAAAGACGGTCGCCTGCTGATTATCGAGATGAATCCGCGTGTGTCGCGCTCGTCGGCGCTTGCTTCGAAGGCGACAGGATTTCCGATCGCGAAGATCGCCGCAAAGCTCGCGGTCGGTTACACCCTCGATGAATTGAAGAACGACATCACTGGCGGAGCAACCCCGGCATCGTTCGAACCGACGATCGACTATGTCGTCACCAAGATTCCCCGCTTCACGTTTGAAAAATTTCCGGGCGCAAACGATCGACTGACCACGCAAATGAAGTCGGTCGGCGAAGCAATGGCGATGGGCCGCACCTTTCAAGAATCGCTGCAGAAGGCACTCCGCAGTATGGAGACCGGCTTGGACGGATTGGATCCGATCGTCAAGTTGCCGCTGGCCGAAGACGAGCAGCTCAAAATGCGCGAAGAACTGCGCATGCCCGGTCCTAACCGCTTGCGGTATGTCGGTGATGCCTTCCGCTCTGGCATGCCATTCGATGAGTTGCATGCCCTTTGTCATATCGATCCTTGGTTCTTGGCTCAAATCCAGGACATCATCAAAGAAGAAGAGGCTGTCCGAGCGCAGGGGCTTGAGACGTTCGTTCCGGACCGCGTGCGCACGTTGAAGCGCAAAGGCTTCAGCGATCGTCGTCTCGCAACGTTGCTCGGCATCGACGAAGCTAGTGTCCGTCGGCGCCGCCTGACGATGGGAATTCGCCCCGTGTACAAGCGAGTGGACACGTGCGCTGCAGAATTCGCGACCTCTACCGCTTACATGTACTCGACGTACGACGAGGAGTGCGAGGCGAATCCGACTGACCGCAAGAAGATCATGATTCTAGGCGGTGGCCCGAATCGCATCGGACAAGGCATCGAGTTCGATTATTGCTGCGTGCATGCGGCGCTGGCGCTGCGCGAGGCGGGATTCGAGACCATCATGGTCAATTGCAATCCCGAGACAGTCTCCACCGACTACGACACATCCGATCGCCTCTATTTCGAACCGCTGACGTTCGAAGACGTCATGGAGATCATCGACAAAGAAAAACCTGTCGGGGTCATCGTGCAGTACGGCGGACAGACTCCTCTCAAGCTTTGCCGAGCACTCGAAGCCGCGGGCGCACCGATCATTGGCACGACTCCAGACTCGATCGACGTGGCGGAAGACCGCGAGCGCTTCCAGCAGCTCGTGCAGAAGTTGAATTTGAAACAACCGCCAAACTGCACCGCACGCACTGAAGATCAGGCCATCGCGATGGCGCGAACTGTCGGTTTCCCTCTGGTCGTGCGCCCCTCCTACGTTTTGGGCGGCCGCGCGATGGAGGTGGTCTTCAACGAGGACGATCTGCGCACGTACATGACGGATGCGGTGAAGGTGTCGAACGACAGCCCGGTGCTGCTCGATCGGTTCCTCGATCTGGCAATTGAAGTGGACGTCGATGCGATCTGCGACGGGGAGGACGTTTACATCGGCGGCATCATGGAGCACGTCGAGCAGGCTGGCGTGCACTCAGGCGACTCCGGCTGTTCGTTACCGCCGAATAGCTTGAGTGCCGAGACACAGGCTGAGCTCAAAGATCAGACCCGCAAGCTCGCGAAGGGATTGAATGTCGTTGGTTTGATGAACATTCAATTCGCGATTCAGAACGGGATTGTTTACATCCTCGAGGTGAATCCGCGCGCGTCGCGGACAGTGCCGTTCGTTTCGAAGGCGACGGGCGTTCCGCTTGCGAAGATGGCGGCGCGCGTGATGGCGGGCGCAAAACTGAAAGAGTTGGGCCTCACAACCGAGCGAGTACCAAAGTTCTTCGCCGTGAAGGAATCGGTGTTCCCGTTCTCCAAATTCCCCGAAGCCGATCCGATTCTCGGTCCCGAGATGAAATCGACGGGCGAAGTCATGGGTACCGGTCGCTCGTTCGGCGAAGCGTATGCGAAGGCGCAGTTGGCATCTGGCATATCGCTTCCGACGCGCGGGGTGTGTTTGATCAGCGTCCGAGATCGAGACAAGCCCTCGGCGGTGACGTTGGCTCGCCGCTTGGTTGCACAGGGATTTGAGATCGTTGCGACAGCAGGCACTGCGCAGGCGATTATCGACGCGGGTGTTCCTTGCCGGCGCGCGAATAAAGTGCGCGAAGGTCGTCCGCACATCGTCGACATGATCAAAAACGACGAAATCTCTCTGATCGTGAATACGACCGAAGGTAAGCAGGCCATCTTCGAATCTCGCTCGATTCGCCGCGAGGCAGTGCACAAGAGAATCACTTACTACACGACTGTGGCCGCGGGACTTGCAACTTGCGACGCCATCGCGCATTTGAATGATTCTGATGTCAATCGCTTGCAAGACCTGCATCAGGAGGTCGCAACATGAAACGACTACCCCTTACGGCCAAAGGCGCAGAACGGCTGCGCGGCGAATTGAAGCGCTTGAAGAGCGAAGATCGCCCGCGCGTGATTCAGGCGATTGCGGAAGCTCGTAGCCACGGCGATTTGAGCGAGAACGCCGAGTATCACGCTGCTCGCGAGCAGCAAAGCTTCATCGAGGGCCGCATCAAAGATATCGAAGGGCATCTTTCGAATTCCGAGATCATCGATGTCACGGCGCTGCCGGCAACCGGCAAGGTTGTTTTCGGTGCGACGGTGGATCTCGAGGATCAAGACGAGGGCAACAAAGTCGTCTATCAAATCGTCGGCGATGCGGAAGCGGACATCAAAGCGGGATTGATCTCTGTTTCGTCTCCGATCGCTCGTGCCCTGGTGGGCAAGTCGCAGGGCGACATCGTCGATGTCGTGGCGCCGAATGGCACGCGGTCCTACGAAATCATGAGCGTGCGATACGAATAGCGAACAGCGGTGATGAAGTGATGAAGTGATGAAGTGAAGGGTGTAGTGCAAGCGAAGCTTCTGGCGTCATCACCTCATCACTCCATCACCTCATCACGTTCTTTCATGAAACCAAAGCTGCGAACCCTTCTGCTCGCACTCTGGATCGGCGGACTGTGCTCGCTCGTCGCCATCGTCGCGCCCGCGGTATTTGCTACCGCACCAGACAAGCACACCGCTGGGCAGATCAATGGCCAGCTATTTCATTTGCAAGCCTGGTTCGGCTTAGGGTTCGCGCTGCTCCTGCTCGGCCTATCCGAGCGCGCAACGTTCCGAACGCAAAAGAGATTCTGGATCGCAGTGATGTTGTCGGCGGTGATGCCGTTGATCGCCGATCTCGCCGTTCAGCCGCTCATGCATCAAGCGCAGATCGATGGGCTGACTTCGAAGTTCGTTACGCTCCATGGCCTCGCTGGAGCGCTTTACCTGATCGCAGCCCTCAGCGGGCTCGTTGTGCTCTGGGTCAATCGGCCGGCAGGATGATGCGAGGTTTTTCTTTGTTGGGTCGGTAGAACACGCCCACGTTGCCGATTCGCTGAACCAACGTGCTCGACGTTTTCGTCGCCAGTTCCTCTAAGATTTGATCGCGTTCTTCCCGATCACCGACTCGTGCACGCACTTTCACGAGTTCGTGTGAGGTCAGGGCGCCATCTAGTTCGCGAGCCACGCCTTCAGATAGCCCTGATTGCCCGATGAGCACGATGGGTTCGCGAGCATGGGCAAGTCCGCGTAGATGTTTCTTTTGGCGTTCGGTTAGCGTCATTGAGGATGCTGAGGTTGGTGTCGAGAGAAGGGGCGCGAGAATACCGCAACGCAGACGCAGTTGAGATCAGCGTGACCAAACGTACCAAATCGAGCCGCCGGTGGTTGGCTGAACACGAAAGCGACGTGTTCGTGAAGAAAGCGCGCGAGAGCGGCTTTCGCTCGCGAGCCGTGTTCAAGCTGGAGGAGATCCAGCGCCTGGATCGCATCCTCAAACCGGGGATGACGATCGTGGATCTGGGGGCTGCGCCAGGAGGCTGGAGCCAGTACGCAGCTAAGGTTCTCAAGGGCAAAGGGCGGATCGTTGCGCTCGACATCTTGCCCATGGACGCGATTCTGGGCGTGGATTTCATCCAAGCCGACTTTTCCAAAGACGAGGCGGTAACCGAACTCCTAGACGCCCTGGGAAGCGAAAAGCCGCAGGTGGTCATGTCCGACATTGCACCGAATACCACCGGGATTGCGGACGTCGATCATGACCGTTCCATGCATCTGGTTGAACTGGCTTTGGATTTTGCGGTCCAGGTATTAGCGCCGGGCGGTGACTTTCTGGTGAAAGTCTTTCAAGGACGGCACTTCCATCCGTTTGTCTTGGAGCTGCGCAAGCGCTTCGCGGAGGTGAAGGTGCGCAAGCCGCCAGCCTCCCGCCAGCGGAGCCCGGAACTTTATCTACTGGCGCGCCACTTTAAATCGTGAGTCGAACCCATACGTTCCGTCAGGCGTGCCGAACCCATTCAAACCGACGTCAATCACAGCCCAGACCATTAGTGGTCCGCCTAAGTATCAGACTCAGTGTTTGGTTATGGCATTGCCCTTGCGGGATGGTGTAGTGTCAATCGAAACCGTGGTTTCACTTAACGCTCGGTGATCCGAACC
>DASTSB010000209.1:0-9062 GCA_035760885.1 Steroidobacteraceae bacterium
GCGACGGTCCCATCGCCATATTGATTCGTGTAGACGAACCTCTTTATCGCAGGAACGTAGATGATTTGCGGGAAGGTGCCTACGCCCGTCGCATCGGTGATGATCGGTTTCGCACTCGCGGCATTCGTCGACCAACTTGGATGGCCACTCGCGTCCAAACCCGCAAAGAACTCATACGCGCTGCGATCTTCGATTGAGATTCGAGGAGCGCGAATCAAGTCGATCTGCCCGGGTTTGTGCAGGTACAACACACCATCGGTTTCGGTGGGCTTAACCGCAACCACATACACATAGTCGTCGATCGCGCTTTGATAGTCCTTGCCGAATTGCACGAAGCCGCCATAAGCAACCTCGTCTGTGTTCTCATCTCCTGCGGGTGGTGTGACATCGGAGGTGAACGCAACATTCAGCTTCGACCACGTACATGCTTTGTCATCGCTGCGATACAGAGTGAAAGTCGTAAAGCCAGCATGCCCATCCGAGCCGCTCGTGACCCACGTGTACAACACGCCGCCGTTGATGCTCAGGGGTGCGCCATGCGACTTGCCGATGAGCGTCGATTCGCACTGATGATTTACCCCGCCATAGATATTCGTGCCGGCGTAGTTGCTGGAGTCCCCGGTGAGCTTCGAGACGCCGAAGCTGGTGTAGTTCGGATCCTTCGAGTCGTCGCTCCCTTCGAAACCGCCTCCGTCTCCCCACATCGCATACTGGTTGTCGTCGTCGGACCAAGTCACGGGCCAGTTGTCGCTGCCGCGCGCGAAGCGCTGGTGCGAGGACCAGTCGAATGTCACGGCGACAATGTCGGCGCCCGACCCCGATGAAGATGGAGGGTTCTGTGCACCTGTGGTGGGCGGATCATTTCCACCGCCCCCGCCGCCTCCGCAGGACGACGCGAGCGAAATCATGGAGAGTGCGTAAAAAATCCGCAGGAAATTCGTTCGAACGATAGTCACGATTACATGGACCGTTGCTCATCATGAGATAGCAATGCCGACCCATTGCGCGAGTTCCACTATCGCGTGGCCATGTGCGATCGACGTATCACCAGGCGGTGAGCCCGCAAAGCGATGGCATGGCTAACGAGGACTCAGTCGGCGGTCACGCTCGTCGAACCGCCATCGCCATCACGGCGTCTGTAGCTGGAGCGTGCCGTCGATCGTATTCCATGAGTCGTTGATGCCTGTGCCCGAGAACGTCATCGTGAAGTCGAGCGCCCCATCACGCTTGTTGCGGAACCACTTCGGCGCGAAATTCCATTGGAATAGAGTGGTGTCGACTCGCGGCATGTGGCCGCTCGGCGCAACGAACTGATTGCGGTAGAACTCGGTGTAGGGGCCCCACACGTTCTTGGCCTGCGACATCGTCAGCAATGCTTTGTTGCCTGCCGGATGTTCGACGCCTTGCTTGTCCTGAACGAACGTCCCATCGCCATATTGGTTCGTGAAAACGAATCGCTTCAGTTCAGGAACGAAGACGATTTGCGGAAAGGTGCCGACGCCTTGTGGTTCCGTGATGATGGGCGCTTTGTCGATTGCGTTCTTGGACCAAGTCGGTCGGCCGCCCGAGTCCAAGCCGGCGAAGAACTCATAGGCGCTCCGAACTTCGATCGAGGTGCGAGGCACGCGAATGAGAATGATCTTCCCAGGTTTGTGGACGTACAGGACGTCGTCCGTATCGACCGGATTGATGGCCACCGTGTAGACGTAGTTGTCCACCGCGCTCTGATTGTCTTTTCCAAACTGCACGAAGCCGCCATACGCGACTTCATCGTCTGCAGTGCTCGATGGATTTCTCACATCCGTCGTGAAAGCGACATTGAGTTGCGTCCAATTGCAGGCTTTATCCAGGCTCTTATAAAGAGTGAAGTTGGTGTATCCGTGTTCGTCGGATCCGTAGGTTACCCACGTGTAGAGCACGCCGCCGATGCTGATCGGTGCTCCATGAGATTTGCCGATAATCGATGAGGGACACTCAGCTGCCACGCCGCCGTATCGATTGGTTGCACCCATCGGAGCGCCGTTCGAGTCGGGTGTCGCATAGGTGTCGTAATCGCCGGTGATTCGCACCACGCCGAAGCTGGCGCGATTCGGATCGGTGTAAACGTTGTTACCGCCGAAGCCGCCGCCATCGCCATACATCGCATATTGGTTGTCGTCATCCGACCAGGTCATCGGCCAGTTGTCGCTGCCAATGGCGAAGCGCTTGTGAGATGACCAATCGAATGTTACGCCCACGATGTCCGCGTCCGGGCCCGGTGTAGGTGTCGGTGTTGGCGTCGGTGTGGGCGCAGGGGTCGGCGCTGGTGTCGGCGCTGGCGTTGGCGCAGGAGTTGGCGCTGGCGTCGGCGCAGGAGTTGGCGCTGGCGTCGGCGCTGGCGTCGGCGCAGGAGTGGGCGTAGGTGTCGGCGCAGGAGTGGGCGTAGGTGTCGGCGCGGGAGTGGGCGCCGGACTTGGAGCAGGAGTCGGAGTCGGAGTGGGCGTTGGCGTTGCAGGCGGATTTTGTGCGCCTGTTTCGGGGCTGCCGCCACCGCCACCACCACCCCCTCCACCGCCACCGCATCCCGACATCAGCAATGCCGCAGCGAGGGAGAATGCGCCAAGCGAATTAATGCGTCCGACGTTCACGGCTACTGTGTCCGTTTGCTGACCACCGCTTACCAATGTCCATCTGACAAACCGAGTTCCAAGCTCTTCTCGTGTGCTATGCGGTTTGTCTGATTCGGACTCGTGATCAAGAGGCCGGCGTAGATAAGAAACCTACAAACGTCGCGGGGCGTTGGTGCTGTATGCAAGCCAGTCGAGACAAGCGCCGCGAGTTGGATGAATTCCGCGCCGAAGAGATTTTTCACCGGCGCGAGTGGATGGTGCAGCGCATGGGTTGGTTCGTGCTCGCCTTACTGCTCATCGCGGCCTGCGCCGGGTTGCTAGGCAACGGTCCGCTTGCTCATCAATCGATCGCAACACCGAAGGGATCGCTACTTCTAGATCGCTTTGCTCGACGCGACGGTCCGACGCAGTGGAGGGTCGAGCCGAGTGCGGATTCGAACGAGGCTGGTGCTCTTGAGGTGCGGATCAGTTCTCGGCTGCTCGAGCACTTCGAAATCGTCGCGATCACGCCGAGTCCGAAGGAGCAGGCGATCGCGGGTGAGTCGGTGGTGTTTACGTTCCACGCACTTGCGCCCGGTACGCACATCGTCTTCCACGTGGAGCCGCAACACATGGGATGGAATGCAGGACAGTTTCAGATTGGGGACTCTGCGCCAATCTCGGTGCGGCAATTCGTTTATCCCTGAGCGAGGAGCATGTTATGGATTCTGTAATCCGCGCGACCGTCGTTTATGCGGTGTTGCTGATCCTGTTCCGATTGGCCGGTAAACGCACGCTTGCCGAAGTCACCACGTTCGATTTCGTGTTGCTGCTGATCATCAGCGAAGCCACTCAGCAAGCGATGGTAGGAAGCGACAACTCAATGACGAACTCGCTCCTGCTCGTCGGCACACTGGTCGGACTCAACATTCTGATGTCAGAGCTAAAGCAGCGATTCGCGGTGGTCGAGCGCGTCCTAGATGGAATGCCGCTGCTGATCGTCGAGCACGGCAAACCGCTGCAGGATCGAATGGCGAAAGAACGCGTCGATGTAGACGATGTGCTCGATGCCGCGCGCGAGTCGCATGGACTCGAACGACTCGACCAAATCAAATACGCAGTGCTCGAGCGCAACGGCAAGATTTCGATTATTCCGGGTGAGTGAGCGGGCAGCGTGGATCGGGGTTCGTGGATCGGGGTTCGGGGGCGGCACGGGAGCAGCGAGTCCATTGCTGGCCGTCGACTGAAAACGTCAACCCGCAACTGAAGCGTGGTTCTGGGGTCGGCGATCGAAACGCGTAGCTCGGCTTCAACTGCCACCGGCCAACTCGCAAATGGAACGGGACTCGGGACGAGGATCGGGAACACTCTTGCTGCCAACTGCCAACTGCCAACTGCCAACCATGAAACCGAAGATCGCCGTGATCATCGCGCTTGTACTCGCGTGCCTGAACGCCTTTGCCGATCAAACCTTCTCAGCGGAGGAATGCAGTGTGTGGGCGCGAGAGCGTAGTTTTGCCGATACGGTCGAGCATCACGATGCCAAGGCATTTGCCGAGCACATTCACCCCGGTGCTGTGTTCGGCGCAGCTTCGCCCAATCCGCAGCGCGGACGCGATGCGATCATTGAAGGATGGAAGTCGATCATTGAAGGCACGACGGTCACGCTGAAATGGCGTCCGCAGTATGTTTCGATCGGCGCCGATCCGAATATCGCAATCAGCCGCGGACCGTTTGTTCTTGAGGCAAAAAGCGAGCAGGGCGTCTCAAGCTACAAGATCGGAGAGTTCGTATCTGTGTGGGTGCGCAACGATGCAAAGTCTCCCTGGGTGGTGTTGTTTGATGGTGGTGGGCCACCGCCTGCGACTGTCAATGAACAAGAGGCGTCGCGCCACCTGAGCGCAGCGCCTTCGCAATGCCCGTGCACATAGCACAGAGCGCGTAGGGATCAAGCTGTCGCTTCTTGTCGCATGCGCTGCAGCGCGCGACTCCACAATACGAGTTCGTCCAACATTTCCGTCATCCCTTGTGCCATCGGTGGATTCGCTTCGAATACCTGATCCTCGCCGATGAACTGCGGGAAGTTCGGAATCGGAACGACCTGAGGCAGTGGGTGCACGTTCAAGCTCGCTAAGAGCTGCCGCAAAATTTGCGCGGCGCGCAGGCCTCCGGAAATCCCTCCATAGCTCACGATGCCGGCGGGTTTGCGTCGCCATTCCAGTGCCAAATACTGAATGGCGTTGACGAGTGCCGCGGAAGGGAAGTAGTCGTATTCCGGAGTAATGAAGACGAACGCATCGGCAGCATCTACGATCGTGCTCCAACGCCTAGAGTGTTCGTGCTCATATGCTTTGAGCCGAGGATGTGCGTGCTCATCTAGCAACGGTAGATTGATTTCCGCCAAGTCGACGAGCAGCACGTCGAACCCGCCATGCTCAACCGCTGAGTGTTCCACCCAACGCGCGATCGTTGGGCTGATGCGCTTCGGTCGCGTGCTGCCGATGATGATGTCGAGCTTCATTGTTTCAGCTCCTGCAGAGAGGCAGGCACTGAATCCGCGAGTGCGGACGAGGTTCCTTGGCGTGGAGCGATCGCGGTGATCTTTCGGTCTCGAACGCAGGACCATGAATGCTTGTGCGAAGACCGCCTTCAAAGGCTGTCCCAGCCGTGGGCTCAGCGCGCTCGATCAGTGGAAAGGCGTACGACGTTGGATCGACTCGGTTCCCCGGATTCTTCCGCCGATGCAACGATGCTGCTGATGGAGCCGCGGTGAGATCGAACGAAGTCCACTAAGCTGGCGGAGCTCAGCGGACGAGCGATCAAGTAGCCCTGCACGAAATCCGCGCCGACGCGCTTCAGTGCTGCAAGTTGCGCCTTCGTCTCCACGCCTTCAGCAACCGTCGTCTTGCCGAGCGCGTGCGCCATCGAGGCGATGGCTTGCAAGATCGCTGCGGCACGTTCGGTCGAATCGCTATCTTTCACGAACGTGCGATCGATCTTCAGCGTGTCAGCCGGCATCTCGCAAATCGCCGCGAGGGACGAATAGCCCGTGCCGAAATCATCGATCGCAATTCTTATGCCTGCATCGCGCAGTTGTTGCAGTCTCTCGTATATCGGTGCCGGGTTGGAGGCGAGAGTAGATTCGGTCACTTCCAGTTCCAGGGCGCGCGCGGGCGTTCCGGTCGAATCGAGAATGGTGAGTACGAGGCTCACGAATGTGGGGCTTCGCAGTTGTCGAACTGACACGTTCACGCTGACATGATCGACCTCGATGCGCTCGCGCCGCCACTGCTGGAATTGCAGGCAAGCCTCGCGCAGTGCCCATTCGCCCAGCCTTTCGATTAACCCGCATTCCTCTGCGATGGGGATGAACACCGCGGGAGAGACTTCACCGAATTCCTCGTCGGTCCAGCGCGCCAGTGCCTCGACTCCGCAAATCTGCATGTCGCTGATTCGCACTTTAGGTTGGAATGCCAGCTGCAGCGATTTCTGCTCGAGCGCACGGCGCAATCTCTGCTCGATGTTCAGCCGATGCATGGCCTCGCGATCCATGCGTTCTTCGAAGAATACGATCTGCGCTCCACCCGCCGCTTTGGCTCGATTCGCAGCGATGTCCGCATTTCTGAGTAACGTCTCTGCGGATTGCGCATCGTTCGGAAACAAAGCGATGCCAAGCGAGCCTTGGACCGAACAACTGACATCGCGGATCGTCAGCGGTTCGCGCAGCGCCGCCTGGATGCGCTCAGCCATCAATCGCAATTGATGCTCGACGAGGTTGTGCGTGATCACGACAAACTCATCGCCGCCGATGCGAGCAACTGTGTCGCTGTCGCGGACCAGAGATGCGAGTCGCGAAGCCACCACTTTGATGAGTTCATCGCCGGCGGAATGTCCGAGCGAATCGTTGATGGTTTGGAAACGATCTAGATCGATATAGATCAGCGCGATCTGCGTACCCTGGGCGCGTGCGTTGATTAGCGCGCGTGCAATACGGTCCGAAAACAACTGCCGATTCGGTAACCCCGTCAAACCATCGTAGTACGCCTGTTGAATCAATGCGCGGCGCCGCTCCTCGGTGCCAAGCGCGACGGCAAACCGGCTCGCGAAGGCGCGTGCATGCCGAAGTTGTCCCGGGCGCGTCGCGCTCGAGGAATTGACGAAAATCAGTGCACCGCGCACGTTGCCGAGTACTTCGATGGGAATGCGCCCGGTGCGGTCCGACTTGCTCTGCATGAGCGCCGCGAGTCCATTTGCTTGATCGTCCTGCGTCAACAATCTGTGCAAGAACTCCTGATCGCCATCCATGCGACTCACGTTTACGTAGGATGTGTTGCGGGACGCTCTGTACATGCAGATATCTCCGCCGCTTTGCACAGCGACGATGACCGCTTGCGCGCGCAGCAGCGTGGGAAGCTGCGGCAGGACTGTTTGCAGGAGCTCATTTACCGGTGGGTCGCGCAAAATCATGCGATCGATGCGCGCAAGCAGGCTCATCAAACCGAATTGATGGCCGAGGTTTGCGGACATGCGGTTGAACACATGCGCGAGCTTGCCGAATTCATCGTCGCTCTCGACCGTGACTTGCTGATCGAAACGCCGCCGTCCGATGTTTTCCGCTGCCTTCGCAAGCGTCGCGAGCGGGCGGTGACTGCGACGCAAATACACCACGGTGAGGAGCGACGCGGCGAAGATGATGCCGATGGTTGCGAGCGGCAGGATGCGTTTGAAGTCATCGACCGTGGCCAACGCGGAGGCTGCGTCTTGCGACGCCTCGATCGTCCAATCGTCCGTCGCAAATCGGGCGCGCAAGAACAGGGCCCAATTCGCTCGCAACATCTCCGATGCGGTAGAACTGGAAGCACAGTGAAGCGCGTCCGTCCCGCGCCTTACGCACAACCCAACAGTCGCACTTGCGACCGCATCCGTGTCCCACAAGTAATCCGGATCGATGTCGGCGTGTATGGTCAGTGAGGAGCGATCGTTCGCACGAGTCACCAAAATCGTGGGCTTCGCTGCTCCCGCCTCCTGGATCACTTCGACTCGAGAGGAGGCGCTCGTTGAGGCGTTCGATTGGGTCAGGACGTTCGTGACGTGAAACCGTTTTGATTGCAGCGCGTAGAGTTGCTCGACGGACAGTTTTCCGGCCAATACGAGATCGGCCGCGTGGTTTAAGTCTTCCTCGGTGTCCTTGAGTCTCTCGAACAGCAGGAAGCCGAAGTTCTTTGCGCGAGTGAGCAGTTCTTCGTGCGCGCGCCGTTCGGCTTGTTGCGAGACGTAAGCATTCAACGCGATTGCGGCGATGATCGCCGGCAAGGACAGGCACGCAGCGAAGATGAGAAATGTTCGAGTGGCGACTCGAGACCCCAGTCCGGCCAGTTCCCAGCCCTTGCGCATCAGTAGTCGCTCGCCAAACCGATGAAGGAGCCGTCGCGCGCCCAGATCACGTCGTCGCGACTCGCCTTTGCAGTCAGCGGTGGCACGGACTTTCCGTCAGCGCCCATGCTGTACAAATCGAACTCACTGTTGAGCGGGTGCAGATTGTGGTCTTTGCGAATCTTGCCGTTGATGCCGGGGATGTTCGAACTGAAGTTGAGGAATTGATACGGATGGCCCCACGGGTCTTGTTGGGGAATGCCCGACAGTTCGTTCAACGAATCGGGAAAGTCTCCGTGCTGAGTTCGATATTTTTCGAGCTCCATAGAGATCCGCCCGAGGTCCGCGATGCACGCGACCACACGTTGGTGTTCGATGATCTTGCGGTAACTCGGCACCGCGATTGCGAGCAGCACTCCAGCAACCACACCCACCATCATCAGTTCGAGCAGCGTGAAGCCCGCTGCGCTTCGCGCTCGAGACTGTGAATAGTTGGGGCAAGCAAGCATGCTGGTTCCGTCGAACGCCAGCTGCAGGAGAAGCCGAAAATCGCTGGTCGCGCTTACACAAAATAGGCCTTAACACCAATACGCGCGCTGGCGGGTGTCTCAGTTCTTTGTAGGAGAGGGAACGCGAAAACGCGTTGGGAATCCAGCGTGATTATGGTGTGCGGCTGCCGGGTGTTCTCGCCGGCAAAAGTGCGAACTGGATCAGGCTTGCGCGACGGAGCTGAGGTGAGAACACCCGCGCTGGCCGCCGCTAAAAGCTGAACTGCCACTCCACCATGGCGCCGCCATCGGTCATCGACAACGACACACTGTGCGAGTCTTCGCCCATGAATGCGGACGTGAAGAAAGAAGCCAGGTAGTGGCCGAGAGCCATGCCGGCCAGCGTATCGGATGGGTAGTGCCAGCCGGCTTCGATACGCGCCCATGCGGTGCCGAATTCGGCTGCGCGGACACCGACATTAGCGGCAGTTCGCCAACCTGGACTCATATCGATGGATTCCAAATTGATGATCGCAAGTTCGGTGTGTACGCCTGCGGATGAAGAGTGGCCGGATGGGAAACTTTCGTGATCGGCCCCATTCGGACGTGTACG
>DASTSB010000210.1:0-2983 GCA_035760885.1 Steroidobacteraceae bacterium
TACGCCGGCTCGGACATGTGGATCTGGGGACGCGATTTTCTCAGCCTGCATCCCAGCGAGTCCGATGCGTTGGAGATCGATCGCCAGTGGTATCACTGGATGTTGTGGGGACGGCTCGGCTACGACCCGAGCATGAGCGACGATCGAATCGTCGCAGTGCTGCACGAACGCTTCCCTCACGTCGATGCCCGGAAGCTTTTCGATGCCTGGCAGCACGCTTCGATGATCTACCCGCTCACGACGGGATTTCATTGGGCCGATTTCGATTTCCAGTGGTACATCGAAGGATGTCGTAGCCGGCCCGGTCCCGCGCAAACCGCGAGCGGCTTCCATGACGTGAATCGATTCATCACGCTGGACACGCATCCCGGCACCGACAACGTGTCGATTCCGCGGTACGTGGAAGCGTTGTTGGGCGGGAAGCCTGTGCCGGGCACCACGCCATTGCAAGTCGCCGACCGATTGGATGCCAATGCTGGTGCCGCCATTGAACTTGTCGATGCGCTCAAAGACGGCAAGCACACGCCAGAACTGGCTGCAACGCTTTCGGACATCCGTGCGATGGCCCTACTCGGTCACTACTACGCCGAAAAGATCCGTGGTGCGACCGCCCTTGCCCTGTTTCGAAGCAACGGCGATGCGAAGCAGCGCGACCAAGCTGTAGAGCGACTGACCGCGGCGGCCATCCTATGGAAGCGATACACGACGCTCGCCGCTTCCAAGTACCGGAACCCACTCTGGACTAATCGGGTCGGACGGGTGGACTGGAATGAACTCAACGCCGAGGTTGCGCGGGATATCGAGATTGCGCGTGCAGCCACCTTCGACGGGGAGCATCGAACTCCGTGAAACGGAAGAGCGGCCGCGCATCGAGAATCGATCTAACCTGCCCGCGGATCCAGCCTATTCCACACCTATTAATATGTATGCCCGACCCGCGTGGGCGTGCCGTTCAGACGATTGCCGACGATGTCGGCCGCGAATCATTCGTGCACCGGCTGGTCGAATCGCAATACCGGCGCTCGTCGCCAGGCGAACCGCACCGAAAGTGCAGTTAGAATGCCCGGCGCGCACTCCCCCTAAGGATCGATGATGTCCCTCTTCTCTCGCTTTAAGAAGGCGCCGCCGCCCTCGCGACCCGAGATATCGCCGCAGCAAACCACTGAGACTGCGTCTATGCCCATGGGTACCGACGCACCTGCGATCACTACCCACGAAGAGGAACTGCTGCGAACAGCCATCGCCGCCGGAGACACAAACACGATCGCCAGGTTCGTCGTGGATGGCACCTCTACGAAGATCCGGCAGCTCGCCGCAGACGCGATCGAAGATCCGGATCAGATCCGCACGTTGCTAAGAACCGCCCGCAACGACAAAAGCGTCCACAAGATTCTGGCTCACAAACGCGACGCACTCCTTGCCGTCGAACGCGAGCACGAAAAGATTCAAGCGGAAATCGCGGCCGCGGCTGCCGCGCTGGAACGGCACAGCCATCGACCTTTCGACGCGCTGTTCACGCCGACATTGGAGCAGCTCGAAAGTCGCTGGAATCTCGTCGCGTCGCACGCGGCAGCAGACGTAGCGAAAGCATCGCAACAGGCAATCGATCGCGCACGAGAAGTCATCGCTCAGCACTTACGACAGGTCGCGGCGAAGGCCGCCGAAGAACTTGCGGCGGCCAACGCGGCGGCCGCCGCTCAAAAGGAGCGCGAGCAGCACGAGAAGGCCGATGCGCTCGCCGCAGCAGAACGAATTCGACTCCAAGAAGAGGAACGCAAAGCGCAAGCCGAGAAGCAAGCCGCCGAAGCGCAAGCATTGCGACAGATCACCGGCTTGGTGCGCAAAGCACATGCGGCGTTGGCATCGGGCAGCAGCAAGAGCGCGGCGGGAATGCGGCGAGCCATCGAAGAAAAGCTGCCGACGGCACCGCATCTGCCAGCTCACTTGGCCAAGCAGCTCAAACAGCTCGACGCGAAGCTCGACGAACTAAAGGATTGGAAGAGTTTTTCGGTCGCGCCGAAGCGCATCGAACTGATCGAACGCATGGAAGCATTGATCGGTGCCGATATGCATCCGACCGCACTGGCCGGACAGATCAAGGATCTCCAAGAACAATGGCGCACCTTGAGCAAAGGCGCCGGCCAAGATACCGAATCAGATTGGGAACGCTTCCACGAAGCTGCGCAGAAGGCTTTCCAACCTTGTCGTGAATTCTTCGCGGAGCAGGATCGAATCAAAGAAGCGAACCTGCAGCAGCGTGCCCAACTGTATGAGCGACTCCTCGCGTTCGAGCAGCGACAGAACTGGGAATCGCCGGATTGGAAAACGGCGATCACCGCGGTTCGAGAAGCAAAGCAGCTCTGGCGTCAGCACTCGCCAGTCGATATGGCGGCGTGCGAAGAACTGCAGCGCAAGTTTTATAGCTTGACGGACTCACTGCAAACCCGGATCGACGCCGAATACGCGCGTAACGTAAAGCAGAAGCAGTCATTGATCGAACGCGCGCGTGCTTTGTCGAACTCGGCAGACAGCAGAGCAGCAATCGATGAGGTGAAGCGTTTTCAAGAAAAGTGGAAGACGATCGGCCCGGTCCCACGCGATGAGGATCGAAAGCTGTGGGAAGAGTTCCGGGCGCAGTGCGATGCCGTGTTTCAGAAGCGCCAGGAAGAACGTGCGAGTCACACCGCGCAGCTCGAGACAAATAAGTCGCAGGCAGTCTCCGTCTGCGAACAGCTCGAGAACATCGCTCAGCTCTCTGGCCCAGAATTGCTCGAAGGCGCGAAGAAGATCCCCGAGCTTCGTGTTGCTTTCGATGCGATCGAGGATTTACCAAAGGCAAACGCGCGCCAACTGCGCGAGCGATTCGAGCGCGCCCTGCAGCGTTGCCGCAGAGCCGTGAATCAGCAGCAGGCACAGGATGCAGAGCGCAGTTGGCTCGCTGCACTCGAGGCCGGCAATCAGATCCGAACGTATCAGCTTGCGA
>DASTSB010000211.1:0-2945 GCA_035760885.1 Steroidobacteraceae bacterium
TTTTGTCGGCGAGGTGATTGGATTTTGGCCAGCTCACCTGTCAGCCCATGGGAATGGATTCTCGTGTGCTTTGGCACGATCTTCACAGTTCACGCGCAGCGCGTCCTCACTCCATCACCTTTCACTTACTCTCCTGCACTGCCGTGAACTTCTTCCAACATCAAGATGCCGCGCGCCGCGCCTCACGTCGCTTGGTGTTTCTGTTTGCGATGGCTGTGCTGTGCGTGGTTGCAGCAGTCGATCTCGCGATCTCCGTGGCGCTTTGGAAGTTCGGCACGCCTGATGACATGTACTTCACTTTGTCCGATTGGATGTCCGCCCATACGGGAACGGTGGTCGCAACGACTGCCATCGTGCTCGGTATCATTGGACTTTCGAGCCTCTATAAAACGAGTGCCATTAGCGGCGGTGGTGGAGCGGTGGCACGCTCGCTTGGAGGCGTGCGCATATCTCCTGATACATCGGATCCGTTGCAGCGCCGGTTGTTGAATGTCGTCGAGGAGATCGCGATCGCTTCCGGCGTGCCAATGCCCGAGGTGTATTTGCTCGAACAGGAGAGCGGCATCAATGCGTTCGCGGCCGGTATGAATCCAGCCAATGCTGCGATCGGTGTCACGCGCGGCGCGCTCACCAATCTCAACAGAGCGGAACTGCAGGGTGTCATTGGGCACGAGTTCAGTCACGTTCTGAATGGCGACATGCGCCTCAATACGCGATTGATTGGCCTCTTGTTCGGCTTGCTCGTGATTGCAATCCTCGCGCGGACGGTATTGCGCTTCGGTCCACGAGCAGGCCGCGGCAAACGCGACGGCGGCGCGGGTGCCATCATGCTCGCTGCATTGGCCGTATTCCTGATCGGCTACATAGGCCTGTTCTTCGGCAGGTTGATCCAAGCGTCAGTAGCACGCCGACGTGAATCATTGGCAGATGCGTCGTCGGTGCAATTCACCCGCGATCCGACCGGACTGCGTAATGCGCTCGTGAAAATCGGTGCACTGAGTGCAGGGTCATCGCTCGCTTCGCCGCAGGCAGAAGATGTGGCGCATATGCTATTCGCGCCGGGGATGAGTCGGATGTTCGCGACGCACCCGCCATTGGAAGCGCGTATTCGTGCGATCGATCCGCAGTTCAATCCGCGCGAGTTCGAAAAGGTGCGCCAGCAGCTGGTGAGCTCCGCGGCTGCGGCGGATGAACCCACGCCGGCCAAGGCCAGAGATTTGTCCGACCTGATCGCATTGCCTGCGATGCAAGGTTCGAGCGTCGCATCGTTGGTGGGCAATCCAGCGACTGCGCACATTCAGGTCGCGCAATCGCTGCGTGATTCGCTTCCCGCAAACATCATTCTCGCGGCCCGACAACCGGCAAGTGCGCGTGCCCTGTTGCTGGGGCTCGCATTAGATAGAGATGCCGAAGCTCGTGAGCGGCAAAAGCGCTTTATAGCGTTGCAACTGGGCAATGAGATCGCACGGCAAATCGCCCAACTCGAACCTACGATTTCAGCACTGCAACCGCAGCAGCGAATTCCGGCACAGATGACGGCATTCGCGGCGTTGCGTCAGCTGACGCCCGATGAGCGCATGGAGCTGATGTCATGCTTGAACGGCATGCTGCAACGAGAGGGCAAACTCTCGTTGACGAGCTACGTTTTGCGCAAGCTCTCGCAGGTGCATTTGCGTGACGACCTTCAGCCTCGCGCCCGCACTCGGCTTTTACCCCTTTCGATGGTCGCAACCGAAGCGGGGTTGGTGCTTTCGGTCCTTGCCCAGCACGGTCACGCCGATGCGGAAAAAGCTCGGCATGCGTACGAGGTCGGGATGCATCGTTTGTTTCCGCGCGAGCGTCCCGCCTATGCGCCGAATGTAGATTGGTTGGCGATCGATCGCGCGCTCAGTCGCTTGGATCAACTCATGCCCATCGCCAAAGAACAACTGGTCGAGGCGCTGGGCACCACAGTGCTGCACGATCAGCAACTCACCATTGGCGAGGCCGAACTGCTGCGGGCCGTCTGCGCCAGCATCCATTGCCCGCTGCCGCCATTGATGAATGTGGCCGCGTGACTGTGGTGGGATTGCTGACGCTTTTCCAATCGAACGAAGACAGCGGCTGGCAGCTTTGTAGAATTCAATACGCCGTCTCGGTCGATTGAAGCGGCGCACGCTGCCCGCATAACGTGAGTGCGTCGCCTCTCGGACGCATTCCTTCCTCGCTGATCTCCATTTGCCACGGTGTGGCTGCTAGGCATGTCTCAAACCATTCAGATTCGCGGCGCTCGCCAGAACAATCTTAAGAACCTCGACCTCGACATTCCGACAGGCGAGCTGGTTGTCGTCACGGGCGTCTCAGGCTCAGGGAAGTCATCCCTAGTGTTCGACACCCTGTACGCCGAGGGCCAGCGACGCTACGTCGAGACGTTTTCGCCGTATGCACGCCAGTTTCTGGATCGCATGGATCGGCCGCAAGTCGATCGGATCGATGGCATCCCTCCCGCGATTGCGATCGATCAAACCAACCCTGTGCGAACGTCACGCTCGACCGTCGGCACGATGACCGAGCTCAACGATCATTTGAAGCTCCTGTTCGCTCGAGCGTCTCAACTCTACTGCAAAGGCTGTGGCGCACTCGTCAGGCGCGATTCGCCGCAATCGATCTATGAGTCGTTAGCCGCACATCTAAAAGCGGACGGCTTACACGACGCGCGGCTGATCGTGACTGCGCCGGTCCTCGTGCCGCACAACTTCAGCGAAGCGGAAGTGCTTGGCTTGCTCGAGAAGCAAGGTTTTACGCGGGTATTCGCACGACATGAGATCGCCTCGGGCGCCGCACCGGCGCCTGCGCGCAAGGGTGCGAAGCGAAAAGCCGCCGACACTCAGCCAAAGCTGATGTTGGAAATGGTTTTGGATCGCTTTCGCCTCGCTACTGCAGAACGATCGCGCGTAATCGAAGCG
>DASTSB010000212.1:0-8596 GCA_035760885.1 Steroidobacteraceae bacterium
GATTCGTCCGGCACCTCGCGCTGCACTGCCCACGCGCGAGAAGGTGGAGCTGCTTAGCTTGCGTCCGAACAACGCGCCCAAAATTGACGTGCCCACGTTGATCGCCGTCTGCATCTTCTGATCCGTGAGCTGTCCCCGTTCGCGCTCGATGCGTTCGTCAGCGCGTCGCAGTTGATCGTCAAGCGTCTGCAATCGCGGCGCATACTTCTGCCGGAGCTTGTCGATCGCCGCGTCGCGCTTTTCTCGTAGTGCCATCGAAACACGAGCCCGGAAGTCGCGCTCTGACTCGTTAGGCGCCATTGCGAGATCCAGATCGCGCACCCGATACAACTGACGAATCGCCGATTCCGATAGGTAGCTCAGCAATTGTTTTTGCCACGACAAATAATTGCTCGCGCGCAAATAGGCACTTGGCGTGGCACTGTATTGCGCGCCTGCGGGTGCTTGCGTCGATACCACGGATGGAGCGTTGAGAGGCTGATCCGATTCGCTCCACTCGATCGTCCGCTCATCCGCAGCAAGTACGCCACGCCACGAACGCGTCTCCCACGCGTCGAGTCCAGATCCCTTGTCGACGAAGTGGAGCTTGGTCACTGCGAGCACTTGAGCTTGATACGTCGGGGTCGAGGCCGCGGCTTTGAAGAAAAATTCCGGCACGTCGGCGGGCACGACAGGTTTGCTCGACTCTTTGGCGCCAACCTTTTGCGCCGCTGGTTTCGTGCTTGGTTCCGGGGATGGCAAAAGACCGCTGATTTCCTTCAACGTCATCGGCCCGCGCAGATACGAAAGCGCCCAACGGGTTTTGAAGAGCACGGGTGCGGCTTCGTGCGCGTTTCGCATCAGAAAGACGCGATTGCCTAAATTGGCGAGCAACTTCTCAAGGGCATCCTTTTCCAATCCTTCGCCCGATGCGCTCAACAGTCCTTCAATCACGCGAGCCTTGTCGCGCTCGGTTTGCAAACGCCCGATGAACCACGTGCCGGCGTTCGACAATCCTTTGTAGTCGAGGTCGACGGGATTCTGGGTTGCGAGCACAACGCCTAATCCGAATGCTCGCGCCTGCTTCACCAGTGTCAACAGCGGTACCTTCGACGGCGGCATGGCGGTGGGCGGGAAATACCCGAACACCTCATCCATATATATGAGTGCTCGCAGGCTCGACGTGCCGGACTGGCGGCGCATCCACGCGATGGTCTCGCCCAGAAGCAGCGTCACCACGAACATGCGCTCGGCGTCGTTCAGATGTGCAATCGAGACGATCGAGATGCGGGGCTTGCCAGTATCCGTGCGCAACAGGCGATCGATGTCCAGTGCCTCGCCTTGCATCCAAGCCTCGAATCCCGGCGCGGCGACTAAGTTGTTCAACGCCATCGCGAGTTCGGTGCGCTCCTTCGCCGGATAGAACGTCTCGAGTTCGAACACTCCGACCTTATCGAAGGGAGGCTTTTGAATGGACTGGATCAGACTCGCTATGTCCATGTCATGCCCGGCAGCCCACGACGTATTGAAGATCGTCGACAAGAGAATGTGTTCGCGACTCTTGAGCGGATCGACGTTGATACCGACGAGACCGAGCAGACCCGCAACGGTGGCCGCGATTCGCTCGCGTAATGCATTTGCGTCGATGAGCAAATCGGCGGAGGGTGCCGCGAACGAACGCAGGATGGACAAGGGACGACCTGCTGAACTTCCTGGCGTGTAGATCGTCACTTCCGCCGCATCGCGGAATTTCTGAATCCGCGCGCCATCCTCATCCCATTCCGCCAATCCCTTGCGCCACGTGTCTGCCGTCGATTTCGCGTAGTCAGCAACACTCATCCCTTTACGCGCCGCTTCGCCCGCATCGACCCAAGGTGCGAAATCCGTATCCCGCAACTGCGGAAACGTCAGCGCCAAATTTCCGAGATCCCCTTTTGGATCGATCACCAGCGCCGGCACGCCGTCGATCGCCGCTTCCTCCAACAACGCCAAACACAACCCCGTCTTACCGCTTCCGGTCATTCCCACGCACACCGCGTGCGTCGTCAGATCCCGCGAGTCATATAAAAGGAGTTCGCTCGTGTCCTTACCCGTGTTCGGATCGACTTCACGACCCAGATAGAACGAACCGAGTTCTTCGTAGGAGGGCATAACCAACACTCTGCTTTGAAGCCCCCGAGTGTACTTGGGCTTCACCTTGGTGGGTGTCCAAAACCTTCCACCCACCACCCCTACTTTGTGGGTGTCCAAAGGGTGGTGAAAAGGTGATGGCGCACAAGGTGGTGGCCCCCTCGTTCTATGGGTGTCCAAAAGCTGCAGAACTGTCGTTTATCCTCGATGCCGCGCTTCCTTGGGTGTCCAACGTTGGATATCGACAAAGCGCGGTCCCGCAACGCGCGATTGGAGACGAGAGGTTGAATTACACGACCCCACCACCCCCTTGCGGCGGTTTAGGCGGGAATGCTTCGGCGAATTCGGCTGGCGGCGAGCGAGCCGCCAGCGAGGTTCAGATCTGTGTCGGGTGAGCCCGTTCAGAACGTTCAAAAACAGGATGTTTTTGTACGAGCCTACAAGGATGTACTCGCGGCGTTTCTGAACGGGCTCACCCGGCGCAGATCAACGAGCCGAAGCAGAAAGCCGGCAGCCGCGCCTCATCACCTCGTGTAACCGCTTTATAACCGCCCCACTACTGACCCTGTCACCGCCCGCCCCTTAAGCTCGCGGCAGTATGTCCATCACCCTCGACCAAATCACAAAACGGTATCAAGGCCAGCCGGTCGTCAACGACGTCTCCCTCGAAGTTGCCGAGGGCGAGTTCTACGTCCTGCTCGGTCCCAGTGGCAGCGGCAAAAGCACGTTGCTGCGCGCGATCGCCGGACTCACCGGCGTCGATCACGGCCGCATCGCGCTGCATGGCAACGATGTCACTCATATGTCTGCGCGTCAGCGCGGCGTCGGCCTCGTGTTCCAGAACTACGCGCTCTTCAAACATATGAGCGTGGGCGAGAACATCGAATTCGCGCTGCGTGTGCGGCGCATGAAAGCAGCGGATCGGCGCGCGCGACGCAAAGAGCTGTTGCGACTCGTCGCACTCGAAGGCATGGACGATCGCCTGCCGACTCAGCTCTCCGGCGGACAGCAACAACGCGTCGCGGTGGCGCGGGCGTTGGCTCACAAACCGCAAGTGCTGTTACTCGACGAACCCTTTGGCGCACTCGATGCGAAGATCCGCGAAGAGTTGCGCCGCACGATTCGCCAAGTACAGCGCGAACTGAACATCACGACGGTGCTGGTGACGCACGATCAAGAAGAGGCGTTCGCGATGGCCGATCGCATTGGCGTGATGAACCTAGGCCGTCTACTCGAAAGCGGAAGGCCGGATGAGCTCTACGCACGCCCTGCAACACGATTCGTCGCGACATTCCTCGGCGCTGCGAACCTGCTACTCGCTCGCCAGACGGCACAAGGCATTCGTTTCGGTGCTGCGCCTGTGAATGCGCGAGCGACGGAAAAGCTCGAAGAAGGTCGCGAGCACGAAGTCGTCGCGGTGCTGCGTCCTGAAGAAGTCGAGCTTGCACCGACGCGCGATGGACTGCGCACGAATTTTATTGCTGATGGTTTGGTCGAAGAAATGGTGTTCACCGGCGCGTACGAGCGGTTGCGGGTGCGTTTAACGCGAGCGCCTAGCGATCCGCAGATGGCTTCCACGCACGGCACCGAAGGCCACAACAATGCGGCGTTTCTCGATGTCACGCGGACGCAGCACGAGCAACGCACCTTTCCAGTGATGCTGGGACAGAGCGTCGCCATCGGTGTGCGGCGCATCCACGTTTTACCAACACCGCTATCGAGCTACACCGCGTGCGCATCTGAACCGGCCGCCGCGCAACGCTTGGCAACGCATCCATTCGTTGCCGAACTTGCCTCGCGCATGAAGACGCGGATTGCGCAGCGCGTCGAGCCGAATCTGGCAACTGCGGATTCGGCGCAGTCCGCGAGCTCATCGATTTCTGGTGTGGCAGTGATTGCATCTCACCCGCGAGCCGCAGCGCAGATCGACTGGCTGCTCCGCAATGGCGCCGCCGAAGTGCTCGTGCTGCCGACGCAGGCCGTCGCGCCGCATCGTGTCTTGATTCACTGGGCCGACGATCTCGCGCGCCGTTCGACGCTTGCTGTCGCCGCGAGCTTGTTGCGACATGTGCCGGCAGAGGCGGTGTACTTAGGTATCTTGCCGGACCGCTCCGCCGAAGCGCAGCGACCCATGGGCGTGCGAACGTTGCTTGACGCGAGATCAGAAGCGCAGGCGGTTCACGGCTTGGAAATGCGTACCGAATTGGGCTTCGGCGCGGCCAGCGATGAACTCAAACGCCGCTTGAGCGAATCTGCCGATCAAATGTTGATCTTGGGCATCTCGACCATCGAACAACTCCAGGAACAGTTCTCTGCATTGTTCGACGCGCCGACGCAGTTTCCGCTGATGGTCGTATATCGCCCATCTCGCGATGGAGCATGACCATGCGCGCCATTGCCCAACTAGCGTTCGTTTGCATGGCGAGCGTCCTGGCACTCGCCGGCTGCGGCTCATCGCACAACGATCAGCGTCATGTAAGGATCCTCAACGTCAGCTACGACCCCACGCGCGAGTTGTACCGCGACGTCAACGAGCAGTTCTCGAAAGAGTGGGAGCGCCGCACAGGTCAACGCGTCACGATCATCCAATCGCACGGCGGGTCCGCCAGTCAGGCACGCGCCGTGATCGACGGCTTACAAGCCGACGTCGTGACGCTCGCACTCGCCTACGACATCGATTCCATCCAACGCCGAGGCAAGCGACTGGGAACGAATTGGCAAACGCGCTTTCCGGACAACAGTGCACCCTACACGTCGACGATCGTGTTCTTGGTGCGCAAAGGCAATCCAAAGCACATTCGCGACTGGCCGGACTTGATCAAGCCCGGCATTGCAGTCGTCACGCCGAATCCCCGCACTTCGGGCGGTGCGCGGTGGAACTATCTCGCCGCATGGGGCTATGCACTGCATCGCGAACTTGGCGGTGACTTTTCAAAACTCGATGATCCCGAAAGCGCTGAACAAGTTGCGGCGGCGCAAGAAGCCGCCAAGAAATTTGTCACGGCCCTCTATCACAACGTTCCGGTGCTGGACGGCGGTGCTCGCGGTGCGACCAACACCTTCGTGCAACGCGAGATCGGCGATGTGTTGGTGACGTGGGAAAACGAAGCGCTGCTCGCCATTCGCGAGCTCGGGCCTGATCGCCTCGAACTCGTCGTGCCGAGCGTGAGCATCCTTGCCGAGCCTCCCGTCGCGGTGGTCGATACCGTCGTGGATCGCCGCGGCACGCGCCAAGTTGCGGAAGCCTATCTGCAATTCCTCTATACGCCAGAAGGCCAACGCATCGCGGCGAAGCACTATTTCCGTCCGCGCGATCCTGCCGCGTTGGCAGAAGCGGGTGATCGCTTCCAGCCGCTGACTCTGTTCACGATCGCAGAAGCGTTCGGCGGGTGGGATCGCGTGCAAGAACAGCACTTCGGCGATCACGGCATCTTCGATCAGATCTCCGGGACGCGCGAACCATGAGCTCGTTCCGCCAACCTTCGATATTGCCGGGATTCGGGCTGACGCTCGGCTTCTCCACGTTCTTCCTCAGCGCAATCGTGTTGGTTCCGCTCACGGCGTTGGTCATGAAAACCGCGACGATGGGCTGGAGCGAATTCGTTGCAGTGCTGTTCGATCGCCGCGCGCTCGCGTCGTATCGTCTGAGCTTCGGCGCTTCGCTGCTCGCTGCGACCATCAACAGCGTTTTCGGTTTCGTGATCGCGTGGACACTCGTGCGCTACGAGTTTCCGGGCCGCAAGCTCATCGATGCGCTGATCGATATGCCATTCGCGTTGCCGACGGCTGTGTCCGGTATCGCACTCACGGCCGTATTTGCGCAGAACGGTTGGATCGGCAAGCCGCTCGCGTTCTTAGGCATCAAAGTCGCGTACACGTGGGTCGGCGTCGTCGTTGCGCTCACGTTGATCGGCTTACCGTTCGTCGTGCGGTCGATTCAACCAGCACTGCTGGAAGTGCAACGAGATTTGGAAGATGCCGCGGAGACGCTGGGCGCGGGACGTTTCTACATTTTTCGTCGCATCATTTTTCCGACCGTGATGCCCGCGCTATTGACCGGCTTCACGATGGCGTTCGCGCGCGGTGTCGGCGAGTACGGCTCGGTCATTTTCATATCGGGCAATCTGCCGATGAAGACGGAGATCACGCCGTTGCTGATCGTGATGAAGCTTGAAGAATTCAAATACGCTGCTGCGGCGGCACTCGGCTTCAGCATGTTGATGATCTCCTTCGTCATGTTGCTGTCCATCAACTTGTTGCAGGCATGGGGGCGCCGGCGAGTCGTCGCCGCGGGACGCTGATGGCTGGAGGACCCTCCAAAGAATTGCTGGCAGAAATCGCGAGCCGACCAGGTCGCGACACGCTTGTTAGCGGGCTGATCAAGGGCTTCTTCATCGGCACGTCATTGTTGTTTCTTGCGGCGTTGTTGTTCGCGCCGTTGGCTACCGTGTTTGCTTCGGCGCTGGAAAAGGGCGCCAAGCTGTATTTCAGCAGCTTCAAAGACGCGGACACCTTGGCGGCCATTCGCCTGACGCTGACGGTCGCTGCCATCGTCGTACCGATGAATACGATCTTCGGTATTTGCGCGGCGTGGGCGATCGCCAAGTTCGAGTTCAAGGGCAAGAGCATCTTGCTCACGTTGATCGACTTGCCGATGGCGGTCTCGCCGGTGATCTCGGGCCTCGTCTATGTGCTCTTGTTCGGCATGCAGGGCTGGTTCGGCCTGTGGCTGCAAGATCACGACATCAGCATCATCTTTGCCGTGCCTGGCATCGTGCTCGCGACCATGTTCGTAACCTTCCCCTACGTCGCGCGCGAACTGATTCCGCTCATGCAGCAGCAGGGCAACGACGAAGAAGAAGCAGCGATTACCCTCGGCGCCGGCGGGTTGATGACGTTCTTCCACGTCACCTTGCCGAAGATCCGCTGGGGCCTGCTGTATGGTGTGATTCTGTGCAACGCCCGCGCTATGGGCGAATTCGGCGCCGTCTCAGTGGTTTCCGGCCACGTGCGCGGGTTCACCAACACCATGCCGCTGCACATTCAGATCCTCTACGAGGAATACAATTACGTCGGCGCCTTCGCCGTGGCCTCCATGCTCACCATGCTCGCCGTGGTGACACTGATTATCAAGACGTTGGTGGAGTGGCGGACGGGGTATAGGAAGCGATAGCGGTTAGCGGTTAGCGGTTAGTGACTAGCGAGAGAGGACATAGATGCGGTGAGAAACGGTAGGCTCGAGGCATAGGCAGGATACAACTCCTGCTAACCGCTAACCGCTAACCGCTAACCGCTAACCGCTAACCGCTAACCGCTATTCACACCAGCAATGATCGATCGCATCCAACAATTCATTGATCGCCTGCAGCTCGACACGTCGCGCGCGAGCCTGGGCGTGTGGGTTGCGATCATCAATGTCGCGATCGTGATCTTGGTGGTCGGTGGCATTTCCGTGTCCGCGATCGGATCGCTCCGAGAGTTGGCGGATCAGCAGGGCAAAGCGCGGGTGCAATTGGCGGGCGCCACAGCGCGCGAGGACTTGCGACGCTTTGGGGAAGACGCGCTGACGCAGGCGCGAACCGTGGCGGATCGCACGACATTCCAGAGATTGTTGGCGCAAGGCAATCCAGCGACAGTCGGTCCTTATCTGCGTCGCTCATGCAATAGCGAAACGATTGCAGCGTGTGCGCTGATGCAAGACGGCGAGGTGATCGCGCAGGCTGGTGTGCAATTGCCCTGGAATGAAATCGCCACGGCAGAGTCCGAGCAGGGCGAGCGCTTTTTGGCCACCCCCACGGGATCTCGCTACGCGATCTTGGGTGCATCGACACGCGTTCCGGGCACACCGCCGCGGCGATTGCTCGTCGTGCGTCTGCTCGATGAGCGCGTTGAGCAGGTGCTGGCGGAGCACGTTGCATTGCCGATTCGCCTGATCAATTACCGCACCTTCGTCGAAAATCACGAGACCGACGCTTTCACCCGCTTGCATTCGGCGGGCCTCTCGGATGGGCGCTCCGCGGTGATGCGCATCGATAATCCCGATCTGTACGCAGCCAGCTTTCCGGTGTTCTCCACGACCGGAGAGGCCATCGTGCTGCTGGAAGCACGGCTGCCGTCCGCGGAAATCGATGCGAGTGTGGGCAGTCTCGTGAAGCGTTTGTTGATCACTGCGATCATCTTGGCGGCGCTCGCCGTTCTCGCGGGTGTGGTACTTGGGCGGCAAGTTACGGGCCCAGTGACTGAGCTGACGGCTGCTGCGGAAAGACTTGGTCACGGCGATTTCTCAACGTCGATTCCCGTCGGCGGCACGCGTGAAGTGGGACGCTTGGCGCGCACCATGGAAGACATGCGCAACAACTTGGTCGATCTCACCAACACGCTGCGCAAGCGAGAGGCAGAAGCACAAGCCGTTCTCGGCGGCATCGTCGAAGGTGTTTACGCGGTCGACAAGTCGCGCGTCATTCGCTATTTGAATCCGCAAGCTGCT
>DASTSB010000213.1:0-12765 GCA_035760885.1 Steroidobacteraceae bacterium
CGAGCGAGAGGAGGACGAAAAGTGAAACAGAGAACATCGAACGGAAACGCTGTCCGACTGGCAGCACGGAGTGGCACATGTCCGCGCGTCTGATCTGCGTTTCCAATCGGGTCGCGCTTCCGCAAAAGACCGATGTTCCCGGTGGTCTTGCGGTTGGCGTCTTGGGTGCCTTGAAGCATACGGGCGGGGTTTGGTTCGGTTGGGGAGGGGAACTCACCGATGGCGAGCCCGGACCGGTCGAGATTCAAATCCGAGAGGGCGTGACCTACGCAACCTTCGATTTGCGTCGCGAGCAGTTTCATCGCTACTACAACGGCTACTCAAACGATGCGCTGTGGCCATTGTTTCACTACATGCCGAGCAAGTTTCGCTTCAAAGGCGACGAGCACGACGCCTATCAAGAAGTGAATCGCAGATTCGCTAGTCAGTTGGCGCCGCTGCTCAAAGACGACGATGTCATTTGGGTGCACGACTATCACCTCATCCCGCTTGCGTGCCGTTTGCGCGAACTCGGCGTTCGCTGCCCGATCGGGTTCTTCCTGCACATTCCGTTTCCGCACATCGAAGTGTTGCGTGTGTTGCCGACGTACGCCGAGTTGGTCAAGGACTTGGCGAGCTACGACGTAGTCGGGTTTCAAAGCGAGCCCGATCTCGAATCCTTCATGGGCGCATCCGAGCGCATCTTCGGCTCGGATTGCATCGTCGCGCCGAAGCAATTGAACGTGGGCGGTCGCAGGCTCACAGCGGACGTCTTCCCGATCGGCGTCGACGTTGCAGCAATTCAAGAAGAAGCCATACAAGCCGCGCAGAACGATGTCGTCCGGCGCCTCACGGACAGTCTGCTCGGTCGCAAGCTCATGATCGGGGCGGACCGGTTGGATTACAGCAAGGGCCTGGTCGAGCGGTTCGCGGCTTACGAGCAATTCCTTGCTGCGTTTCCTGAAAATCGCGGACGCATCACCTATTTGCAGATCGCACCGCTTTCGCGCAAGGACGTGCAGTCGTACGTCGAGATTCGCCGAGCATTGGAGCAAGCCGCCGGGCGCACCAACGGAAAATTTGCCGATACGGACTGGACGCCGATTCGTTACGTCAATCGCAACTACCCGCGTGAAGTGCTGATGGGATTGCTGCGCGTGTCGAACGTCGGACTCGTGACGCCGTTGCGCGATGGGATGAATCTCGTCGCGAAGGAGTTTCTGGCGGCACAAGATCCGGAAGATCCGGGCGTGCTGGTGCTATCGACCTTCGCTGGCGCGGCGCGCGAGTTGAGCGCTGCGCTGATCGTCAATCCCTACGATACCCGCGCAGTGGGACATGCAATTCAGACGGCACTCACGATGCCGCTCGTTGAGCGTCGCGAACGCCACGCCGCACTACTCACGACGCTCGCGCAAAGCGACATCCATCGCTGGGTCGAGCGATTCATCGCAGCGCTCAGGCATACGACCCCGATCATCGAGCGAGGTCGCATTGCAGGTGGTGCACAGCGTTAGGACGATGCCACCGGTTGGACCTCACTGCTGCCGCCTACCGATGACACCAGCAGGCGCTGAGTCGGATATGCAAACTCGACTCCCATCTGTGCAAATTCGCGGTGGAGGCGCACGTTGATCGCCTGTTGAATGTCCATGTACCTGTTGTAGTCGGCGGAGAGCACGTAGTACACGGTTTCGAAGTCCAACGAATCTGAGCCATGCTTCGCGAAATGCGAGCGGTCGAAGCGCGTGTCCGATTGCGACTCGACAATTTGGCGTATGAGCGCGGGGATCTTTTCCACCTTCTCGATCGGGGTCTCATAGGTAACGCTCGTCGCGAATACGACGCGACGCTCGTTCATGCGACCGTAATTGCGCACGCGGCTGCTCAGCAGGTCGCTGTTCGAGATGATGATTTGTTCGCCGCTCAAGCTGCGCAATCGAGTGCTCTTGATGCCGATGTATTCGACGCTGCCCAGGAAATCGCCGACGGCCAAGAAGTCGCCGACGACGAATGGTCGGTCCAACGTGATCGACAGCGATGCGAGCAGATCGCCCAACACGTTTTGCACGGCTAGCGCGATCGCGATGCCGCCAATGCCTAGGCCTGCAACCAGTGCGGTGATATCGACGCCGAGATTGTCGAGCGTGAGCAGCCCGACCATTGCCCAAATCACAATGTTGGCGATGAACCCAATGATGCCGAGGGAGCCGACGGCTGCTCGATTCGTGGCCATGCTCGCGCGGCGCTTGCGCTCGAGCCACGCCTGCGTGGCGGCCATCATCCACACGCCCGCCTGCCAAAACAGTGCGATGGTGATGGCGGAATTGGCGATGCGCTCGGTTCGCGGCCCGATGGTGAGCGATTGAATGCCGGCATAGACCGCAAGAGCCAAGAAGAAAAGTGCGGTGGTGCGGCTCAAGACCCCCATGGGGATTTCCAAGACTTCCGTTTCCGGTGTCTTGAGCATTCGCTCGTAATACTTGCGCACCCAATATCGCAGGATAAACAGCAGGACCAGCGCGCCCACCGCGACACTCGCCGCGATGAAGCAGTCGAGCCAGGAGTTGTTCTTGAGCAGCGCCCACCGAGTCCAATCGACATCGAACATTCGTCATCCTCTGCAGTGCAATTCGGTCGGGCGCTACGGTGCGAAATCGACGCGCATTAGTCAACGCTTGTGCGACGTACATCCGTCGGCTTTAGCTGCTGCACACGTGGAGGGTGTCGTTGCGCCCAGGCATGAGGTGATGAAGTGAAAGCGCGATGCGCGTGAACGGTGTGGGCAAGGCGATTGTCTCGGACTTCGACCCAACCGACACACTCAAAACGGGCGCAATACAGGGTGCCATAGACCCGATGACCATCGAACTGGACGATCACGGAACCGGAAGCACCACTGGCGCATGTGAAAGGACGATCGAACGCGGTGTGCCCATGTGGAACTTGCAAGACACGGCTTTCTTGAGCATCGGCGCGCTGATTCTGCTCATCATCTGGCTGCCGTTGGTGTTGAAACGCTTGCCGCTTTCGCTGCCCATCATCTGCGTGGGTTTGGGATTCGCGATCTTCAAACTCGGGCTGCTACCGGGAGACTGGCAAGCTACGGCCGATCAACGCACGACGGAGTTGATCGCGGAGACCGTCGTACTCATCGCGCTGATGGGCGCCGGGCTCAAAATCGATCGCCCCTTCGGTTGGCGTCGCTGGCAGACCACGTGGCGCCTGCTCGGCCTCGCTATGCCAGCGTGTATCGGCGGGTTGACGCTCCTGGCGCACTACGTTGGGCACTTCTCTTGGCCCGCGGCACTGTTGATCGGGGCCGCGCTCGCGCCGACCGATCCCGTGCTTGCCGGAGCCGTTGAGGTCGGGCCGCCCGGACAGGGCGAGGAAGGCGAGGTCCGCTTCGGACTCACTTCGGAGGCAGGGCTCAACGATGGGCTCGCATTTCCATTCGTGGCGCTGGCGATTGCAATGGCCAACGGCGAGTACATCGGAATCGGTTGGGTTGCCGATCATTTCGTTTGGAGGCTGCTGCTCTCTGCAGCGATAGGAATCGCTCTCGGACGTCTCTTCGGTGCGTTGATTTCGCGAATGTCCGATCGGGCTCCATCGGAACAAGCCGAAGGGTTGCTGGCGATTGGAATCACCTTCATCGCGTTCGCCATCAGCGAACTTGTCGAGGCATATGGTTTCGTGTGCGTTTTCATTACAGCACTGACGTTGCGCGCTTCCTGCCCCAGCGCTGCATTCCACCGCACTCTGTGGGATTTCTCCTCGCAGATGGAACGATTGCTCGCCATGCTGCTGCTGGTCATGTTCGGCGGAGCACTGGCCATGACGGGTCTGAAACATCTGAGCGTGACCGACGCACTCATCGGGCTGTCGCTGTTGCTGGTCCTGCGTCCGCTGTTCGGATGGCTTGCCCTCTTGGGCTCGCCGCATCCGGCCGTCTCTCGTGCCGCCACCGCATTCTTCGGCATCCGCGGTATCGGCACGCTCTACTACATTGTGTATGCATTGGGTCACGAAGATTTACCCGAAGCGGGCAGGATCGCCAGCTTGGTCGCTTTCGTGGTCGTCACGTCCATTGTGCTGCACGGAATGACGGCGACGCCGATCATGCGCCGATTGGATCGCATGCGGGCCAGCGCGAGCAGTCAGTAAAAAACCGCGGCGGAGAAAGAACGTTGTTGTGTGGTGACAAGTGCGCCGGCTTTCGCAGCGCACTCGTCGCAGGCGCTAACTGTCGAGCTGATCCTTTACCGAATCCCGACTGACCAACTTGTTGAATCGATTTTCGTCTTGGTAGAGAAATGCCAGCTCATTGCGGTCGAACGCGTCGAACCATTCGTCCCAAGAAATCGATTCGAGCGACTGCTGTCCAGAAAAGCCTGGGAAATCGATGCGCAGAATGCCGGGATCCTTCTGATCGCCGGTCTTCTTAACATGCGATGGGCAGCCGCCGTGCGATTCCACCCATTGGCGGATAGTGTCGTGATCGATCGTTGCTTTGGCTGTCATACGTCACCTTTGCTGTGTGGCTCATACGCTCGTATGCAGAAATCCTGGCACGGCAATCGGTTCCCCAAATTAAGCCGGTTTACCGCAATAGCCTGCAATGTCCATGTTTTACATGAGTCGAGCGCTTCAGCGTGCGGGCAAAATAGAGATGGCGCGGGTCGAGGAGCTGAAGAGGCGTTTCTATTGCGAGTGAGTGACGACTCGATGATCTGAGCGTGCCACATCCTCCGGCAAGCACAGTGCGAGATGGATGGACTGCCTTCAGTCGGAACCCCTTGCGAGCCGTCGAGCATTGCTCATGTGAGTAATCTGCTCTGATGCGAGATCCCATGAAGGCGCGCCGGTTCTTGGTAGTTGAGCGGCTGTTCAATGTTTGGCAAAGGCTCACCGGCAGCCTTTGGTTTGTACCGGGCGTCATCGTGTTTGGCGCCGTCGCTGTCGCCATACTCCTGGTCGATGCCTCCACTCACGTGGACTCGAGTGTGCTTGCGCAATATCCGCGGGTGTTCGGTGCTACGCCCGAAAGCTCGAGCAAGATGCTCTCGACGATTGCTGGCGCGATCATCACTGTTGCGGGCGTGACGTTCTCCGTTCTGGTCGTTGCGGTCGCACAGGCATCCTCTCAGTACACACCGCGAGTCCTTCGCAATTTCATGCGGGACCGTTTGAGCCAGGTCACGCTCGGTGCGCTCGTCGGGGTGTTCATCTATTGTCTCGTGGTCCTGCGGACCATTCGCACGGAGGAGGGGCAAACATTCCTCCCAGCTCTTGCAGTGCTGGGGGCTCTCATATTCGCAGTGATCGCGGTGGCGCTACTGGTGTACTTCATCCATCACATCGCGAGCACGCTCGAGGTAGGCAGCATCGTTGCGAATATCGCGGCCGAGACGGTTGCCGCCATCGATCGGCAGTATCCGGACGATGCGAACGAGGACAACGCGATTGCATCCGTGCGTTTGATCTCTGCGCTGGACCAAGGTGGAATGCGGTGGTGGCCGGTGGAATCGTGGTCGACGGGTTATATCCAGCACGTTGAATTCGAGTCTCTCTGTGCTCTGGCGCACGATGCACATTGCGTCGTACGGCTCAATTACGGCGCCGGCGATTTCACGGTGGCAGGGGGTCCGATGTTGCAGGTCCTCGCTGCCGAGCCACCCGATGAGAAGCTCATCAGTGAGCTACGCAGTCGCTTCGTCATCGATAGCTATCGCACCGTCTACCAGGATGTTGGATTCGGCATCCGGCAGATGGTGGACATTGCCAACAAGGCTCTGTCTCCCGGCATCAATGATCCGACCACCGCCATCACTTGTATCGAATACTTGTCTGCAATCTTCGTGCATCTGGTGGCAAAGCGCTTCGAACATTCGCATCGATACATTGGCGAGCGCCTGTGTCTCATTCAACCCCAGAGGACATTCGATGAATTCCTCTCCGATGGCTTCACCGAAATTCGCCGCAGCGGCAGCGCGCAACCCAGGGTTCTCGCGTCTGTGTTGCGAGCTCTCGAACTCATTGCACTCGCCACGCGATCGTCCGATCGCCTGCATGCCGTGAACGAGCAACTTAGACTGGTGCACGAATCGCTGGAGGCAAGTCCCGGCCCGATACCGGACCGCGCGAGAGCGCTTCAGCTCTGCAGCCGAATCCAGACACAACTGCACCAAAGAGTGGGAGCGTAGTCGTCTTTGGGTGGAACTAGCGTCCGCCAAACAAGCATTGCTCCATCGGTGAACGACAGGAGCGCTGCAATGGACACCTGGAATTGGCTGTTTGGGCACACCCAGCACGTGAATCTTTGGCAGGAATGCGCGCGAGCGATCTTGATCTTCGCCTGAGACGGGCAGCTGCACTTCCAGCGGCTACACCGCCACTCGGTGAGCGATGCGGACTTGAACGAATCGATTCGGCAGTCCGGAGTGGGCCACGTCAGCGGCACGGCACTGCTCACGCTGGAGCCAAGCGGGAAAATCACCGTGATCAAGTCACAGAGCCAATCTAAATGAACGATTCAACGACTCGCCCGGGCCGGATTGTCGGGATGCTCGTCGCATGGTTTCTCGCGATTGCTCTGCTCGTGTTGGCGCGCCACGTGTTCTTGCTGTTGTTCGGCGGCATTCTGTTCGCTGTGTTCTTCAATCGTTTGGCGGGCTATCTCCACGACCTTACGCACCTGCCGCGCGGTGTGAGCGTCTTCGTTGTCATCGCCGGGACGGCGCTGATCCTGTTTGCGGCGTTCTGGTTTCGAGGCGAGCAGATCTCCGACCAGGCATCGCAGCTTTCCGATCAATTGCCGCGCGCGATCCAGAAAGTGTGGACGCGCGCCTCCGACAGCGATTGGGGCCAATGGATCGCGAAGCGGTTACCGCCGCCCGGCGACATGATGTCGAACGCAGGCGGCGCGGTAGCCCGCGTGACGGGTGTATTGGCGAGCATGGGCGGCGCGTTTGTGAGCACGTTCGTCACGATCTATTTGACGATCGCGATCGCGGCAACGCCTAACGTTTATCAACGCGGGCTCGTGCTCTTGTTTCCGCAACGACTGCACGAACAGACACAGTCCGTACTCGCGGCCTTGGAAGACACACTTTGGTGGTGGCTGCTGGGCAGACTCATTTCGATGGCCTTTGTCGGGGTTGCGACAGGTGTAGGCCTGTACCTGTTGGGTGTGCCACTGGCGTTCGTGCTCGGCGTGTTCGCCGGTTTGCTCTCTTTCATTCCCAACATCGGTCCGGTCGTCTCCGCCCTGCCGGCAATGGCGATGGCAGCGAGCCAAGACACTCAGCTTGCGCTCTATGTCGTCGCGCTGTTCGTCGGCGTGCAAATCGTAGAGAACTACTTGCTTGATCCGATCATCGATCGCAAAACGGTCTATCTGCCGCCGGCACTCACGATCGTTGCTCAACTCATCATGGGGATCTTGGCGGGTGTCGTTGGAGTCACGTTCGCGGCGCCGCTGATTGCTTGCGTGATGGTGGCGACCGACCGCATCTACGTGCGCGGTGTGCTAGGGAATCATGATTCGCAGGTGTCCAGTGAGTGACATGTCGGCGGGCACGAGAAGACAACGGAATTTCACACGGAGGACACGGAGCTCACGGAGGATCGAAATAATTCCGATGCGTGTGTGTGAGGATCATCGGCGCCGTCCAGGCTGGCCCGTGACTCGTGACCCGTGACTCGTGACCTGCGACTCGTGACTCGTGACCTGTGACTCGTGACTCGTGACCTGTGACTCGTGACCCGTGATCTGTGACCTATGACCTATGACTCGTCAGTGTTTCGTCCGTTTCGGATCATCTCTGAAATCGGTTCTTTACAAATGAACTCACCTCGGAACGACTCATGAGCTGATGCGTCACCTAAGGGCGGACCGACGAGGCCGCGAATCTTTAGGTAGTTGAAGCAGGAGGTCGTATGAAACGTTCACCCTTAATCACCGCAGCGATTGTTGCGGCGCTGGCGACTGGCGCATCCGCTCAGGAACAGGTGCAGGATAACTACGGCGCGCCGGGTGCGAATCAGCAAACGGTTGGAACGGCGCAGACGACGAGTGCGACGCCGGGACGAGAAAACAGCGCGCGCGATACGCAGATGTCCGACAGCAGTAGCGGCTATTCGGGCAACTCGAACGCGAGCACGCAGTTCGATCAGTCCTCGAGAGGGTCGAACTACAACGCCGACTCTGAGTCCAAGAATCGCGCCAATCGCGAGAGCGAATACAACGGAACCAACGCATCGACGGCAACGAACTACGGGCAAACGAATGCATCTTCGAACCGTGGGTCGCAATCTGACTCGAGTATGAGCGACGCGAACGGGAATTCGTCGAACTCGAATCGCAACGCGAACTCGAGATCGAATTCCAATTCGAATTCGAATTCATCATCGAATCGGGTGGCGGCGGCATCCGGCACTCAGAACGGTTCGGGCGGTTCGGCTCCTGTGGTGATGTTGCTTGTACCTGTGCAGATGCAAGCGCAGTCGAGTTCACAGTCGGATGGCTGCTGGGCACGGCTGTATGGCCAGAACCAGATGAAGGGCGACACCCTCACGCTCGTCGGTCCAGTGGACATGATGAACATGACTGGGCCCTTCGGTATCGACTGGGGTCAGAAGGTCAGCAGCATCGAGGCGGGTCCGCAGGCCAAGCTCACGCTCTACAGCGGAGCGGGTTTCAAGAACCGTGCGGCCACTGTGGAGTCCGGCAAGCGCGTCGGCAACGTCGAGGATTCGCTGGGCCAAGGGCAGCAGATCAACTCGATGCGAATCAGCTGCGGTCAGAGCCAGGGATGAGGACTGATCGAGTTGAGAGTTGAGAGTTGAGAGTTGAGAGTTGAGAGTTGAGGGTTGAGGGTTGAGAGTTGAGAGTCAAGGGTTGGGCTTGAACCCACAACTCGCAACTCACAACCGACAACCCCTAACACAACCCACAACTCACAACTGACAACCCGACGAAGTGCAGAGACGGGGCGGACCTGCTTAAGCAGGTCCGCCCTGCGTCTTGGGCCGAGCTACATCTCCGACAACGGTTTGGCCACCGCTTCGGCGTCCTCGATGTTCATCACGCCGATCAGATGCGACAAGTTCTTCGAAAGCGCGCTGAGTTCTTTTGGCGACAGCGACCCAAGCGCGTCGGGAAGCAAGCCCTGGGCCGGCCCCGGCGCGCAGGCGATGGCTTTTTCTCCCGCTTTGGTCACGTGAAGTCCTACCCGCCGTTGATCCTCCTTGGAAGGCGTCTTCTTGATCATGCGGCGCTTGACCAGCTTGTCCACCAATTGACTGCACGTCGATTGATGAATCGATAAGCGAATCGCAACCTCCGAAACGCCGACTCCCGGGGTCTTTTGCGCTTCCTGAAGGATCCATAATTGCGAACCGGAAACGCCGCAAATCCGCTCGATCTGCAAGAAATGCTGACGGACGGAGCCGTAAATGATGCGGAACTGCTTGAGTACGCCCATGGCGCGCTCGTGGTGAGGGTTGCTCGTTTTTCTCTTGGCCATGCGCGAAACAATGTGTGACAAACCGGCGTGATTTGTACCTGGTTTGCGTGCGGTGCGCCACAACAGCTTGGCGAGCGATGGGTCGGCAGTTACCGAGATTGTAAGCGCCCGTCCGAGAACGGCGCTCATCGCTGCAACGCATCTCGCATATCCTGGATTGAGGTCGAACGGCTTAGCTGATTCCCCACGCGCACCATGAGTGAACACATCGATGCCGGCAGCGAGGTACCCCTGCTGGAGCAATGCCGAGCCATCTTGGCCTACCAAGTGCAGGCAGCGGTGGACCAACTCGCCAAGCATAGAAGCCCCACACACGTCCACGACGCCCGCAAAGCACTCAAACAGGCGAGAGCGACACTACGTCTGATGCGGCCGGCCTTGGCAGCGAGGCAGTACCGACCCATGAACGCACTCTTGCGTGATTCCGCGCAGCCTTTTTCGAACGTGCGAGACGCCGAAGTGCTCAGGCTCTCTTTGCACAAGCTCCTGCGGAGATTCGGCGAGCCCGGCCGCCATGTCGATATCAGCAGGGCTGAGCGGTTTCTCGCACAGCAGCGAGGCCGAGCGGAACGCCGATTGACCGCGAAACGAGTGGACACCTTGCGAAACCAACTGAGAGCAGCCAAAGCACAAACGTCCAAGTGGCGGCTTCGCGCGACCAAGCCGTCAGTGGTATTCGATTCGGTACGGCACTCATACTCGCGCGTTCGCAAAGCGCATCGCACCGCACCGCCAGGAAGCATCGTTCCACCGAATGCATGCACGAATGGCGGAAGCGAACGAAGTACCTGTGGCATCAAGTGCAGTTGCTCGCACCGCCGTCGTCTAAGGAGATGCATCAATACGCGGACGGGGTGCATCGACTCTCTGACTATTTGGGCGACGACCACGACCTTGCTGTTTTGCGCTCATCGATCTTCGGCTCGCGCAAATTACTCGACAAAGAATCAGAAGACGCGTTGAAAGCATTTATCGATCGGCGTCGCGCCAAGTTGCAGTCTAAGGCGTTCGGATCAGCAGTGACTTTGCTGAAGGAAAGACCGAACGTTTGGTGTGCGCAACTGAAGCGGCGCGTGAAGAAGGGTGAGCGGGTGCGGAAGTCGGACGGAACGGCGCGCCGGCCGCGAACCCAGTAACTAAGAGCCGTCCCGAAAAGACACGTGCTCAGCTCGGCTTGTTGCTCTTTTCCGCGATGAGCGTGGCGCGAACGAGGCGGGTCGCGATCACGGAGACGTAAGTCTTGATGCGTGCTTCTGCGCAGAGGTGGGCGTGTTCGCTTTCGAACAAACGGCGCACGTGATCGACAGGCGCGTCGTTTTCGTGTGCAAGGGTTTCGATGATCTGTTGTAGACGGGCGGGATCAGCAGCGTTGTTTCGCAACTCAGCCATGGACCCTCCAGAGAATCAGATGCGGGAAGCCGGGGGCGTGAATGCTAAGTGCCATATAAGAAGAGCGCTACAGCGAATGCCGCTCGGCTCGCATCAAGGGGTATCGGTCATCGAAAATTCAATCACTTACAAAAAGGTGATGAGATCAAGGATTGCCAGCGAAGGCGTCCGCAGGCCAAAAACCTGCGCAAGTCAAACTGCGCCGAAGCGTGAACTAGATGTGCGGATTCGCGCCCACACGGTGGCCATCGATCCATGTGGAGGTCACGTTCAAGGTCTCATCGCATTGAACCAGGCTCGCGCGATAGCCCGGTAGAATTTTTCCGAGTTCATGGTCGAGGCGCAGGAACTCGGCCGGATATTGGCTCGCCATAAGCACGGCCTCGTGCAATTCGATGCCGACCAGGGTCGTCGCATTGCGAACCGCTTCTGCCATGTTCAATTGCGAGCCGGCCAGCGTTCCGCTCTCATCGAGGCATTTGCCGTCGCGCACGACGATGCGCCGGCCTTGCAGCATGAACTCGTCTCCATCGATGCCGACGCTCGGCATTGCATCTGTCACTAAGATGAATCGATTGCGCGGCTTGCTTCGCATCGCGATGCGCAATACGACAGGGTCGACATGTAGTCCGTCGAGGATGATGCCGGCCCAACTGTCTTGGCTGTCCAATGCCGCGCCCACGACGCCGGGTTCGCGACCGGTGAGTTGCGACATCGCATTGAATAGGTGAGTGAATCCACGCAGTCCGTTTGCCAGCGCCTCCTTGATTTCTACGTACGCCGCATCGGTGTGGCCAGCGGAGACGATCATGCCTTGATTGGCGAGTTGGCGGATGAGATCGGGGGTCGTCATCTCCGGCGCGAGCGTGATGAGCGTCGTGCCACTTCCCAGTGACGTCAACAGTTTGAGTGCCGATGCATCGAGTTCACGCAGCTTCGATACATCGTGAACGCCTTTGCGGTCCGCATTCAGAAACGGGCCTTCGATATGGATGCCGAGCACGCCGGGAATACGCTTCTCGATTGCGTTTCGAGCCGCGCCGATCGCGGTCTCGACGACGTGCAAGTCATCGCTGATCAACGTCGGCAAAAATCCCGTGGTGCCGAAGCGTCGATGCGCTTCACCGATGATGCGAATGTTCTCGGCACTCGGACTGTCATTGAAGAGCACGCCGCCGCCGCCGTTGACTTGCACGTCAATGAAGCCGGGCAGTAGCAGCGAACCTTGCAGGTCATGGATTGCATAGTCAGAGGAGAGCGTCTTCTTCGATACCACGTCGAGTATCCGCTCGCCTTCGAGCAGCACCGTCGCGTTGTCGTCGAAGCCGCGGGGTAGGAGCGCGCGGCCGTTGATTAGAGCACTGCGCATTAGAGTGTCTCAGTCACTTTGCGCAAATGCGGCGGCACATCGGGATCGAATCCGCGTGCGCGCGCCAGCGATTCCGCCATTCGATAAAAACTTAGGATCATGAGTATCGGCTCGATGACGGGGTGCGCCGCAATCACGGGGAGTTTGATCGTGCCTGCTGCAATTCCCCCGGCCAGCAACACGCGTGCGCCGCGTCCAGCGAATTGGCTTGCGATCGACTCGATGCTGTTGCGCGTGTCGTCATTCTGCGAGAACGCGAGAATCGGAAACCCATCGCGCACCAATGCCATGGGGCCGTGCTGCACTTCTGCAGCGCTGAACGCCTCCGCATGCAGTCCGCAGGTTTCCTTCAACTTAAGTGCCGCTTCCTGTGCGATGCCAAGCCCGAATCCGCGACCCACCACGAATAGATTCGTTGCTGATTGCAGTGCATCCGTTGCGACGCTCCAATCCGCACGCCACGCTTCATCCAACTGATCCGGAGCCGCTTCCAGCGCA
>DASTSB010000214.1:0-6412 GCA_035760885.1 Steroidobacteraceae bacterium
ATGTCGGTGTACGAGAGTGGATCATCCTCGTTCGGAAAAGTGCTGGCCGGTGAAGATACGGTGAAAGATACGCCGGTCGGTCTGCCCTTGGATGTCGAGGTCGGCCAGGCGATGGATATCTGGATCGAGCCGCGCTTAGTCGCTGAGCGGACGATCGAAAGACCGGACGAAGATTCGGATCAAGTGGAAGCGCAGTTGGAAGTCCGCTTCGCCAACGATAAACCGGTGCCGGTCGCCATCGAATATCGCCAGCGGTTGGTCGAAGATCTGCAAGTCATCCGCGAATCGAAGCGTCACACCCTGAAAAATGGCGACTTGCTGTGGCGCTTGCGTCTCAAGCCGGGCGAAAGAACCGTCTTGGCATACACGGTACGGGTGAGCGACTCCTCAATGTAAGTGAAAGCAGCTCCTGATGGATGTTGAGCCCGAGGCGATGTGAATTGATGCAATGGTGAAGTGGCGTGCGACTTACGGATCGCGCGCACCGATCCATCGAATTCGAATTGCGCACGCCGCTACGCCGTTCACCTCATCACTTCATCACCGGTTATCCAACAACATCCCACGATCCAGCCGCTTCACATCCGTCTGCCCCGTCAGCGCCATCGCAACCTGCATTTCATGACGGATGATTTGCAGTGCACGCGATACTCCCGGTCCGCCCGCAGCAGCGAGTGCATAGGCCCAAGCACGGCCGATCATCACACCATCGGCCCCTAGGGCCATCGCACGTACCGCATCGAGACCGGAGCGAACTCCGCTGTCCAACAGCACGGTGGCGCGTCCAGCGACGGCATCGACAATTTCCGGCAAGGCACGAATGGAGGAATTCGCGCCGTCCAACTGACGGCCGCCATGGTTCGAGACCACGATTCCTTGCACGCCTGCCGCAACGGCTTCGCGTGCATCGTCCGCATCCAATATCCCTTTGACGACGAGTGTGCCCGGCCAGCGCTCGCGAACCCAGTTGATGTCCTTCCATGTGATCGACGGATCGAAGTTGCTGCCGATCCACGCGATGAACTGCGGCATCGAAACGCCGTCTTTCAACACGCTTGCGATGTTGCCGAGTACGTGCGGCCGGCCATTGATGCCCACGTCCCAAGCCCAAGCTGGGTGACGCAACACTTCGAACATGCGCTTAGCCTTCACTCGTAACGTTTGTGGACCCGACATGCCGGATCGCACTTCGCGATGGCGGGCGCTGTGAACTTGCAAGTCCACGGTGAGCACCAGCGTCTTGATTCCGAGTGCCTTTGCCTTGCCGAGCAAGTCGTGCATGAAGCTGCGATCTTTGATCATGTAGAGCTGCAGCCAGATGGGTTCTTTGACCGCTCGATGCACTTCGTCGAGTGGACAACACGACATCGTCGAGAGCGTGAACGGCACACCGGCAGCCTCTGCCGCACGCGCCGCTTGAACTTCACCTCTGCGCGCATACATGCCGGCGATACCGATCGGCGCGAGAACTACGGGCATCGAGACGGACTGACCGAAGAAGGTGGTGGATAGATCCACCTTCGAGACATCCTTCATCACGCGCTGGCGCAAGCGGATCGTCTGAAAGTCATCGACGTTGTGCTTCAGCGTGCTTTGGCTGAACGAGCCGCCGTCGATGTATTCGAATAAGAAGTGCGGCAGCCGCCGACGCGCCAATTCGCGAAAATCATTGATGTCCGCTGCGATCACTCAAGTCCCCCAGGTGGATCGGTGAAGGCGCTGCCTTCGCGTGTTCTCGTACGGATGCGATCATAGCAGCGCCGGTATTGCGAGCGGAGGTGTCTCAATCGACTGCCGCATTCAGGCGGCGTTTACTTTGAGGTTGATTGCGCAACCTCGAGCCACGCCACATTCGGGATGCTCCACATTCAGGAATGATTAATCGCTTGAGCGCTTCAATGCACTCAACGCAGGCGCTGGAGTAAAACGTGAAGAATTGGATGGCAGGCTTCGTCGCGATGGCAGCGGTGTCCAGCGTCACGCACGCAGCATCGAATGAAGGTCGCGTTCGCGATCTGATTGTCGCCGCTCCGAATCCGGAAAGAGTGTCCAGGTACGAAGGCCGCTCGAGTTCGCAGGGAAAGATCGAATTCGCCTCGAGTGGCTCCCGATTGCAGAGTAAGCCTGCGGCTGCCGCCCAGAAACAAACTCGGCCGACGTCCCTCAAGAAATCGCAGAAGGCGTCCTACTTCTATTTCTACGATGCTCACAGTGCGCTGCGCGCCGATCGCGATGGAGATGGTTATCACAGCGAGTTCACAATTCGTTTCGACGCCGACACAGTGCTGGGCGACACGCTCGTGTACGCGAAGCTGTATCTGCGCCGCGTCGGAGAGAGCGACTGGGTCCTGTATCACGTAACGGACGATTTCTGGATCAACGGCGAATCCAACGATGACGATTTCTTTGTGCGCACTTCACTCGACGACGGTTTTGCGACGAGCGAGTACGATGTATTGATCGACCTGTATGAATCCGGCTACGACGGAGTGGTCGCGACCATCGATTACACCGACGCGGGCGAACTGGGATTGTTGCCGCTCGAAGAGGCGGGGTTGGACGTACCGATCGAAGAGGGCGGATTTTCGATCGGCGACGTACAAGCAACGCTTCTCGCGGACGACGATCGCGACGGCTACTACTCCAAATTCGAAATTGCGTTCGATCCCGATGCCGATTTGCAGGCTGGCTATTTGTACGCGCGTGTATGGATCCGTCCACAAGGCGGAGAATGGATTCAGGAACACGTATCGGACGATTTCCCCGTCGACGTCTCGGGCCAGAACGATGTCTACGCATTCACGGCAGAGTGGGTCAGCGGGTATCCGACTGCCTACTATGACGTGCAAATCGATCTGTATGACGCCTCTACGGATTTACTCGTGGCTTCGGCAGGCAGCGAGCGTATGGATCTTGCCCAACTGCCGCTGGAGGATCAGAACCAAGATCGCAAGATCAGCCCGCCTGTGGTCGGCGGCGGCGGTTCGGTGACATCTCATGAGCATGGCGGCGGTGCGTTCGAAGGGGTGGGATTGGCGCTGCTGATGATTCTGATGTGGGTGCGCCGCACTCGAGGGCCTCGCGTTCATCTGCGTGTGGACTAGCGGGCAAGTCTATTGCGCGGCAGCACGCCGGAGCGCTCACGACCGAGTAATTTGAGCCGAGCAATCTGCGCGACGCACGTAAACTGCAGATGAGTTCGGATGAATGATCGCGTATCCTTACGCGCCGCGCAGGCAGGGAAGTTTGTGATGCTCAGCGCTTCGGCGCACTTCATGGAATGCACAGCGCACGTCGGCCCGAATTCTTGCTGACGCTTCGATGATCGCGATCTACCGGACTCTGATCCGCGCTGCTGCCAGACTCGATTGCAACTCTCATGATTACGCAAGTGCTGTCCGTTCGTTATTTGATCCTGTTGGCGTTCATTGCCGCAGCGACCTACGTCCATTTGCGCGGTCGTGTCCGCCACTCCGTCGTACGCCAAATCACCGACCATTCCACCGTGATGGCGCCGTACAACGTGGTGATGTACATGTTTTCGAAGGTCAAAGCGACGCCCTATGTCGACGTGCGCCAGTTTCCCGAATTGGCGCCGCTGCAAGCCAACTGGGAGACGATTCGCGACGAGGCAGTGAAGCTGTTCGATGAGGGCTACATTCGTGCCGCGGCCAGCTACAACGACCTGGGTTTCAATTCATTCTTCAAGAAGGGATGGAAGCGCTTTTACCTGAAGTGGTATGGCGAATTCTTGCCGTCGGGTCGGTCGCTGTGTCCGCGGACAAGCGAGTTGTTGGCGCGTATGCCGAGCGTGAATGCCGCGATGTTTGCGTTGCTGCCCCCAGGCTCGCGTCTGCCGAAACACCGCGATCCGTTTGGCGGCTCGCTGCGTTACCACCTCGGTTTGCAAACCCCAAATTCGGAAGACTGCTGCATCGTCGTCGATGGGGAGACTTATTACTGGAAGGACGGCGAAGCGGTGATGTTCGACGAAACGTACATTCATTACGCTCAGAACAACACGGATGTGCAGCGGCTAATCCTGTTCTGCGATATCGAGCGACCGCTCTCCAATCCGATTGCTCGCGCAATCAATCGCTATCTCGGCAAGCCTTTCGCGAAAGCCGCGGCCACGCAGAATCTGCCTGGCGAGAAAGTCGGTGTCCTCAACAAGGCGTTCCAGTACGTGTATCAAATTCGCGTGTTGGGAAAGGCAATCCGCAAGCGCAGCGAAGTGGCGTATCAAGTGTCGAAGTGGGGCCTGACGGCGCTGGTGATCTATGGGATTTTCTTTGCGGGAAGATGAAGAGCAGACGGTCGGACGCAACACAAAGAACGCAAAGAGAAGAACTAATCGGGGCGGAAATTAAGAAAGAAGAGTTGGCCGCAGAGAACGCAAAAAAGAAGTTGTGTGGAGTGCCGCGTGGTGTGTAGGCGCGTGCGGTTAGCCTCACCGATCTCTTGCTGCCAATTGTCAACGCTCAACCGCAAACCACAATCGCTCATCAGGCGTTCGCGCCGGAGCTAATGGCCATAAACGATTGCGACCGATTTGTTTGGCCTGCCGCCGTCTTCGGCGGCTTGCCTGCCTATGGCTTCCTTGCCGTTAGGCTCGCCTGCGCGATAGCGCTTGCTTCTTTGCCTTACCCCCTACCGATCATCCCCGGCCTGCAGCGTCGCACTGAGTTCCACTTGATTGCCGTCGCGCCAGACGGTGAGCTTCACGGATTGGCCTGCGGCGTAGTCATCGAGCATGGCGGTCAGGGCCGCAGCGCTTTCGACTTTCTTGCCATTGACCGCGACGATGACATCGCCCGGAATCACCGTGTTCTGTGGACCAATGCGAATTCCTCGCAGACCGGCGCGTGCCGCTGCATTGCCAGCAGGCACACGTAAGACCGCAGCACCCGTCACGCCCAATTGCTGAGCGATCGCGCGGCTCAAGACTTCATCGGTTTCGATGCCGAGGCTTGGGGGCGCGTAGTGGCCGCTCGAAATTAGAATTGGCACGACGCGATTGACCGTATCGATGGGCACCGCGAAGCCGATGCCTGCACTCGCGCCTGACGGACTGTAGATTGCCGTGTTCATTCCAATCAGCCGACCTGCGCTGTCGAGCAGCGGACCACCCGAGTTGCCGGGGTTGATCGCTGCGTCGGTTTGAATGAGATGCTGAATGACTGCGCCGTCTTCGCCCGTGAGCGAGCGGTCGAGTGCGGAGACGATGCCGGTCGTCAAACTCCAGTCCAATCCAAACGGATTGCCGATCGCATATACCTTCTGTCCCACTCGCAGGTCGTGACTGGTGCCGATCGCGATGGGCTTGGGTGTGTTCGCTGGGACCTGAATTCGTAACACCGCGATATCGTGCGCTTCGCTCACGCCGACCAAAGTTGCATCGTAGTCGCGTCCATCGGCGAGCCGAACGTTCGCTTCCGCTGCACCCGCGATGACGTGGTAGTTCGTGACAACGTGACCTTGATCGTCCCAAATGAAACCCGATCCGGTGCCTCGGGGCACGCTGGTCACATTGCGGGTCCAAAAATCGACAACGCGCTCACGCGTGGAGATGTAGACGACGGACGCTTTCCACGTCTCGAAAATATCGATGTTGATCTTCTCTTCAGGATCGAGATCGCCGCGCGCTGTGACGGGCCTGGGCGCCGCGTCGGCTCGACCGATGCGCGAGAAAGTACCGGGAAAGAAATACCAGCCGAGTGCAAGCAGCAGGATCAACAAGAGCGCGGTGCGAAGCAGAGCAAGGGCCGGAGACGATCGGTTATTGGTGTTCATGCCGAAAGTATTGGCGCGACTCTGCGCTGCCGCAACCGTGGAGAGTGCCAGCTCAGTGCGATGCCGAACGCATGCGCGTGGTGTTTCGGCCCTGCGCTACTGCGGCTCTTCAACTGCGCAGCCGAGCGAACGCATGGCTGCGAGCGGTCCATCCTGTTTGAACAGCAGATAGATCGGTAACCCGGCGAATGTAGTTCGATTGCGGCGCAGTGCGCGGTCGAGTTCGCTCACGAGTCGATTTTCTGCTTGTTGCGCTGCCTGATCGCTCTGCGCTTTGCTTAGATAGGGCCAACTGCGTGCGAGCAGTGAGGCATATGAAGCATCCGCTTCTGCCAAGCTTCGCAGCTCGTTCACATCGCCATCTGCCCAGGCGTTCGCTCTCGCCACGGATTGCTTGATGTCGGCATCCAGCCGCTGCATGGTCTCTTCCAAGAAGGTAACGCCCGCGCGTGAGTTCGTCTTCAATGGCTTGGTCAGCCCCAAATCCAACTCGTAGTCCATGCGACGGACGGGAACGCGATAGTCGCGCGCAAGCTTGTAGATCGTGCGCCAAATGTCCTGCGAGTCGACGAGTCCGCTGCGACGATACGCGCTGCTTTGCAAGAGAATCGCGGCTTCG
>DASTSB010000215.1:0-3164 GCA_035760885.1 Steroidobacteraceae bacterium
CTTGGGGTCTTGCTCGTTCATAGCCGCACCTCTCATCCACTAGCCAATCAGTTCTTTCAACTTCGCATGTCCCGTTCTGGACATCGGCAACTTGGTGCCATCGGACAAAATTGCAAGCCAACTGTCCTTGCCATACAGATCGATACGCGCCAATCGTTCGACATTCAGAATGAAGGAGCGGTGAATGCGTACGAAGCGCGTCGCATCCAACTGCGATTCCAGGTCGCTCATCGTTTGCTGTTTGCGCAAGCGCTTGCCGCCCACCGAGAACGACAAGTAATCATCTTGCGCTTCGACGAAATCGATCCGCTCGAGGGGCAACACGTGCACGCGCCCTTCGTGACGAATCAGAACGCGTTCGAGCGATCGTCCTGGCGGACGCGCAGCGGCTGCGAGCTGTTGTGCAGAAGGCGGCGGCACGCGTGCACGCAATCGTTCGGCGGCGCGCTCGACGGCAGCCGCCAATCGCGGCGGTTCGACGGGCTTGAGCAAATAGTCGACGGCATGCACTTCGAACGCCCGCAGCGCGAACTCATCGTGAGCGGTGGTGAAGATCACGACCGGCGCACGCTCGCCCAGCAGTTCCAGCACTTCGAATCCGGAAAGCTTCGGCATCTGGATATCAAGAAACATCAAGTCGGGCGCGAGTTCTTCGGCGAGTTTGACCGCCTCGAACCCATTTGCTGCCTGACCGATGATCTCGATGTCCGGCACCTTGTTCAGATGTTCGCTCAATATCGATCGAGCCAGCGTTTCGTCATCGACGATCAACACACGCACAACTAGCCTCCTGTACCGACGGCCGGGAGCAAAATCGAAACCTGGAAGAATTCATCGCGCGCATCGACATCGACACTGGCGCGATGGCCGCACAATGTTTCGACGCGCGATCGTACATTGCTCAGTCCCACACCTGTACCGCGCGAAGGAGGACGATCCGGATCGCAAGGATTGCCGACCACCAATTCCAGAAAAGTGTCGCGCTTGCGCGCCTGCACGCAAATCTCGCCGCCCTCCAACAAGTGCGCGACGCCGTGATGCACTGCATTTTCGATGAGCGGTTGGAGCACGAGCGGCGGCACTTGCACGTCGCGAACGTCGTCCGCGATTTCGAATGTCGCTCGCAAGCGTTCGCCGAAGCGCACGCGTTCGATCGCCAAGAACGTCTGCACGAGCGAGACCTCCTCGCTCAACGGAATCGATTTCTCGCGAGCTAGCGTCAAGCTCTTGCGAAAGAACTGCGCCATCAAGAAACACATCTCGCGTGCTTTCGCCGCATCGAGTCCGATCAGCGCCGCCACTGAGTTGAGGCTGTTGAACAAGAAATGCGGATCAAGTTGTGCTCGCAGTGATTTGAGCTCGGCCTCTTGCGCCAGTACTTGCAGTTCGAGCGCACGCTTCTCCGCAATGCGCGAACGCTGAAACGCGCCGCCCAAGTAGTGCCCCAGTACCGCAAGTGAAATGCCGATCGCGCCGGCAAATGCGAGCAAGGGAACGATACCCCACGCCGATTCGGGATAACTCTCGCCTGGGGGCAACAGCCACATCGCCCATCCGTAGCTGGCAGCGAGCCACGCCGCTAACGAGATCACGCCAGCCAATAACCAAATGATGCTCAAACGAATGACCGATGTCGTATCCGGCGGCAGCGATTGGACGAGATACCAAAATGAAAGCGACTGCAGGCCGAGGAGCACGGCCAGCGGCACGGCGAATTCGATCGACCAACGCGTGGGCGCGCGGCCGCCGTACACGAGCACGACCGTGATCAGCAGGCCGAAAACGATCCAGACCGCGAGATATAGAAGAATGCGGCTACGTCGTATGAGCAGCGGGTGCATGCGCGAACCTAATTCTTTACTTCGATGCCGCTCATGATGTTCGTGCCGCGCACGATCAGCGTCTTGGTCGGCACCACGCTCGTCGGCCGCCGACTATCGAAGAATCCGCCGATGAACGTCGTCACCCGGCTGCTCACCGTCCAATCCGGCGGCAGCAGGATTTCGATTCCACCCCAGAACGCAAACAAATCGAGTGTCGCCACGTCTCCTTCCATGCGTGCATCCCGCAGATCGAGACGGACGCCACCCATGATCGCGCTCAAATCCGCGCCGCGAAACGGACGCGACACCGGACGGATATCCGAGAACGACATGAATGCGACGGTGCGCGCATATTCCGCGTGCTCCTCACCCGCAGGAATCGGATCGGTCGATTTCAATTCAGCATGCCGCGCCCGCCAAACCAATGTACCGCCGACGAAGAGCAAGATCGCAGGGAACAACACGTGCCACACGCTGATGTGCAGCCATCCGAAGTTGTCGAGCAAATTCCATGCACCGACGACAATGAAGACCCAACCCCACGGGCGATTGCGCGCCGTCGACTCTCGCACCATCGCAACGCCGATTGCGACCAAGGCGAGCGGCCATAATGATCGCAGCACGAAACGGGCACTGAACCAGCCCAGATTGTCGGCCAGCATCGAAGCGCCGATCGCGATGATGATCAGGCCAATAATCAAACGCGGTGAAGATGCCGCCGAGTTAGGTCGTTCGTCGCTCATCGATCACCTGGTCGACCCGCATGCTGAAGCTCCTCGTCCTGCTCCTTGCGGTCGAGCTTGCGGCAGACGAGCCGGCCGTCCTGTCTTGCAAGCACTGTGATCCCAAGCGTGATGATGTAGATCGGCCAGGCCGTACCCCATCCCAGACCGAAGAGTTGAAACATCCCGATCAAGCAATACACACCGTTCGTGAGCAGCCAAAGTCCGCCGATTCGATCCAAATCGCGACCGGGGCTGAGGATTCCCCACAACCCGAACGCAATCATCGGTACAGGAAAGTATTTCCACAGGTGCCACGGCACATCGAGGCCCAAGTTCAGCGCCAGCAGCACGCCACCGAAGCACAGAAGAATGATGCCGAGCACGAAATGCGAGTGCCCCTCGCGCGTTTGCCGCCTACTCATCGAAGTTCCACCTTAAGTCTCTGATTTGCACCATACGGCGGAACGCCTGCTTCCGGCCAGCAGTCACCGGCGAACGCCGGATTGCAGCCGGTGAGGACGAACAATTGCGCCACCCAGGCGTTAAGGACGCGAACCCATCGACTGGAGGAATTGCTATGGCACGCGCGACCGAACACGACATCAAGATCCTAAAC
>DASTSB010000216.1:0-4802 GCA_035760885.1 Steroidobacteraceae bacterium
GCAGTTCAGTTCCGGCTGAAGCGTACGCAGGCTATCTCGACTGATCGGTGGCAAGTAGCGCACCGAAGACTGATCGCTCCACGTTTCACTCCATCACCACATCACCTCATCACGGGGCTCTGCTCTTCAACAAATCCCTAATCTCCTCCAGCAGCACTTCCTGACGTGGCGGAGCAGCCGGCGCGGCTTCTTGTTTCGCTTCTTCCTTGCGGCGCAGGCGATTGATCAGCTTCACGATCATGAAGATGGCAAAGGCGACGATGATGAAGTCGAAGGTCGCTTGTAGAAACACGCCATACCTTATTGTGACTGGTTCGTGACCCGTCATCGCCGGCAGCGTGATAGCAAGCTTGGTAAAGTCGACGCCACCGATCAGATAGCCCAATGGTGGAGTCACCACATCGCTCACCAATGAACTAACGATCTTGCCGAATGCGGCGCCGATGATGATACCGACCGCCATATCGACAACATTGCCTTTGACTGCGAACTCGCGAAACTCTTTGAGCATGCCCATGGGACCTCCGATCAGGCTGTAGGCTTTAGGTTTTCAGGCTGTAGGTCGGAAGAGAATGGATGCATCTATCCGCACACCGTGTTCTTGTTCTTACCTACAGCCTACAGCCTACAGCCTTTTTAGGTCAGCCTGTTGATTCCGTTGTACGCCGCAACGCGGTAGGCCTCGGCCATGGTCGGGTAGTTGAATGTCGTTCGTGTGAAAAAGCGGATGTCGTTGATGTCTGCGCTGGCCATGACCGTTTGGCCGATGTGCACGATTTCGGATGCCCCGTCGCCAAAACAGTGCACGCCCAGCACAGCCATCGTTTCCGCGTGAAAAATGATTTTCAGCATGCCGACGCGCTCGTCCGTCATTTGCGCGCGTGCGAGATTCTTGAATGCACAGTGACCGACTTCGTACGGCACTTTGGCTTCCTGCAACTGACGTTCGGTGCGGCCGATCGAGGAAATCTCCGGGATGGTGTAGATACCACTCGGGATCATATCCAGTCGGTGCGGTTCGATCGTGGGGTCGAACATGTGCTGCACTGCGTGGGAACCTTGCACATACGCAGCGCTTGCCAGGGCCGGTGGGCCGGCAATGTCGCCAACGGCGTAGATGCCCGGTACTGCAGTCTGATAGTGATGATCAACAGCGATTTGGCCGCGAGAATTACTCGTGAGTCCCACATTCTCCAACTTCAATTGCGCGGAGTTGCCTGTACGGCCATTCGCCCACAGCAACAAATCGGATTTGATTTTGCGACCGGACTCTAAGTGCAGCACGACATCGCGCTCGCGAGCTTCGAGCGCCTTGAACTGCTCGTTGTGTCGAATCACACAGCCCTGTTCGCGCAAGTGGTATGAGAGCGCCTCGGCAATCTCGTCATCCAAGAACGAGAGCAGTCGGTCCTGCGTGTTGACGAGCGTGACCTTGGCGCCGAGATTAATGAAGATCGACGCGTACTCGCATCCGATGACTCCGGCGCCGTAGATCGTCACTGCGAAAGGATGTTCTGGATAGCGCAGGATCGTGTCGCTATCGCAGACACGCGGATGAGTGAAATCCACCTCGGGAGGATGGTACGGGTGCGAGCCTGCGGCAATGACGATCTTTTTGCCGGATAACCGAAACGCCTTGCCGACGCTGGGCTGAACTTCAACCGTATTCGCATCGATGAAGCGCGCTTCGCCCCCGAAAATCGGCACGCGATTGCGTTCGTAGAATCGGCGGCGACTTGCGACCTGCGATTCGACGACCTTCGTGGCAGACGCCAGCATTTGCGGGTACGTCAGTTGCGAAGCTGCTCGGAATTCGCGAAGCAGCGGATTGCGACGCAGGTCATGCAGAATTTTCACCGCATGTCGCAGCGCCTTGCTGGGAATCGTGCCCCAGTGGGTGCAGCCTCCGCCCACTTCGAAGTAACGCTCGACAACCGCCACGCTGTGATGACTCTTAGCCGCCGTCATCGCCGCGCCTTCACCTGCCGGGCCGGTACCGATGACCAGCACATCGAACTGCTGAACTGATGACAAGGCACGCTCCGCCGTTGACCGCGAGCGCCAAGGATACCGGTTGCCCCTCACTGACTGAAGAACACACTGACGGCCCGGTGAAAAACGTCCGACAGCGCACTAGATCGATGCATTCTCAATAGAGCCCAGGGTGTGGATTTCCCTGAGGTGCGTTTCCAAAGGCAGGCAATCTTCTTCTTTGACTTGATCAGGCCTACCATCACCCCATGAAACCCAAGCGCCTCGTGCACACCGCACTACTTCTCGTGGCTGCCCTTCCGGTTTGCGCTCACGCCGAATGGATCAAGCGAATCGAAGACGGGATCATGGGGACTCGAATCGTGGTCGAACTCTGGAGCGACGATCCGGCGAAAGGAAATGCTGCGATCGACGCGGTGATCGACGAGATGCACAGAGTCGATGAGGACATGAGCACGTACAAGTCGACGAGCGAGCTTTCGCAGGTCAACGCGCGTGCGGCCAACGAGCCGGTCAAAGTTAGCCCTGAGCTATTTCAGTTACTTCAAACGTCGCTCGAATACTCCAAGATCACCGACGGTGCATTCGACATCACGTATGCGAGCGTTGGTTATCTCTACGACTTTCATAAGCACATCCATCCGACCGACGCTCAAATTGCTGCAGCACTGCCCGGCATCAACTACCGGCATGTCATCCTCGATCCAGGTAACAGCACTGTTCGGTTCGCGAAGCCCGGCGTGCGAATCGATCTAGGTGGGATCGGCAAAGGGCATGCAGTGGATCGCGGCATCGCCCTGCTACAGGGACGCGGATTCGACCGGGCATTGGTCACGGCAGGAGGCGACAGTCGCATCATCGGCGATCGCTTCGGCAAACCCTGGATCGTCGCGATTCAGCACCCGGACCACAAAGACCAGGTCATCATGCGCATCCCGCTCGTCGATACGGCCATTTCGACGTCAGGCGATTACGAGCGCTACTTCGAAGAGAATGGCGTGCGCTACCACCACATCATCGATCCGCACACGGGCCATTCCGCGAGCAAAGTCCGCAGCGCTACCGTCATAGCACCCGTCGCGACAAGGACAGACGGCCTATCGAAAACAGCATTCGTTCTCGGCCCCGAAAAGGCCATTGAGATCTATAACCGCTTACCTGATGTGGATGCGATTTTGGTCGATCCACAGGGCAAGGTGTACTACACGAAGGGACTTGAGGATCCGAGTGCGGCGAATCCGCAGTGATGAGGTGATGAAGTAAGAGCGCTCCGCGCGTGAGGAGTGAAACTCGCCATTGAATTCGCGCCTCCAGTTTCGCTGGGCGATTTGATTCGCGAACTAGTTCGTCTATGCCACGCGTGAGGGTCCTCCGGTGGGACGATTGTGGAGCACTGATGCGAGATGAACGGCAGTCGGATATTCGCGTCTGGTGAGCGGCGATGTTCACGCGCGCAGCGCTCTCACCTCATCACTGCATCACAAAAAAGAAACCGGGCTTTCGCCCGGTTTCTTTTTTACTCACTTTGCTGACTTTTTCTTCGCTGCAGCTTTCTTCTTCGGCGCGGCGGTTTTCTTCGCCGCCTTCGTTTCCGCCTTTTCCTTCTTAGCGGCGGCCTTCGTCTCAGCCTTCGCCTTCTTCGCAGCCTTCTCCTCGGCGCTCTTTACAGTCTTCTTTTTCGGCGAGGACTTCTTGGTCGCGGCTTTCTTCTTTGGCGCGCTCTCAGCAGCTTCTTCCGTCGCAGCAGCGCCAGCTTCGGCACCCGGACGATCAACCAACTGCATCAGTGCCATGGGGGCCGAATCGCCAGGACGAACGTCCATGCGCAGGATGCGCGTATAGCCGCCTGGACGCGCCTTGAAGCGAGGCCCGAGGTCCTCGAACAGCTTCACGACAACTTCTGCATCGCGCAGCTGCGAGAACGCACGGCGACGATTTGCATCGCTGTCATCTTTGCCCAACGTGATGAGCGGTTCGACAACGCGACGCAGCTCTTTCGCCTTCGGCACCGTCGTGCGAATGGTCTCGTGACGGAGCAGCGAGGCGGCCATGTTTCGGAGCATCGCAGCGCGATGCGGAGCATTGCGGCTCAGTTGCCGGCCAGAGAGTTGGTGACGCATTTTTTTTCAGTGACTAGTGACGTAGTGAATAGTGATTAGGCGAACGTCTGCGTTCGAAGCTCTAACCGCTAACCGCTTCTTTAAATCAAATCCCGATCGTCATCGCGTTTGAGGCTGACCGGCGGCCAGTTATCCAGACGCATGCCGAGCGACAGACCATGGCTCTCGAGCACTTCCTTGATCTCGGTGAGCGACTTCTTGCCGAGGTTCGGCGTGCGAAGTAGCTCGACCTCAGTGCGCTGAACGAGATCACCGATGTAATGAATGTTCTCGGCCTTCAGGCAGTTCGCGCTGCGAACCGTAAGCTCGAGTTCATCAACCGGACGCAACAGAATCGGATCGAACTGCTGTTCGGCTGCCTTCGACGCACCTTCATCCTGACCTTGCAGATCGACGAACACAGAAAGCTGATCCTTCAGGATCGCTCCGGCGCGACGGATTGCCTCTTCCGCGTCAATCGTGCCGTTGGTCTCGATATCGAGAATCAACTTGTCGAGGTTCGTACGCTGCTCAACGCGAGCGCTCTCGACCGTGTACGTCACGCGTCGGATGGGGCTGAACGACGCATCGAGCTGTAAGCGTCCGATTGGACCGCTGCTCTCTTCGAACGTCGCACGCTGCACTGCTGGGCGATAGCCGCGGCCGCGTTCGACCTTCAAGGTCATGTTCAGCTCGCCTGCCTTCGTGAGA
>DASTSB010000217.1:0-10103 GCA_035760885.1 Steroidobacteraceae bacterium
TGCCAAGTCCTCGAGCCGATAAGGCTTCTGTAACAGTTCAATCCGTCCGTCGAGCAACTGACGGTCCATAATTCCGCTCTCGCTAAATCCCGATGTCATCAGGATTTTCAACCCAGGTCGCCGCTCCGAGAGCTTTTGCACAAGCTGCGTGCCCAACAGTCCGCCCGGCAGCATCACATCGGAAAAAACCAATGCGATTTCCGGGTACTCCATGAAGCGTTCCAAGGCTTGATGCCCGTTACACGCCTGTAGCACGCGATATCCCAAACTCGTCAGGATGTCGACCGTGGTGGCGCGAACTTCAGCGTTGTCTTCCACCACCAACACAGTTTCTTCGCCGCGCGGCAATTCAGGATCCGCATGAGATGCAATCGGCAGCGCTTCGCTGCGTGCATGCGTCCTCGGGAAGTACAGATGCACGCTCGTGCCTTGGTTGGGCGCGCTCGTGATGTGAATGTGTCCGCCGGATTGCTTCACAAACCCATACACCATCGACAGTCCCAAACCGCTGCCCTTGCCGACGTCTTTCGTGGTGAAGAACGGTTCGAAGACGCGCTTCAATGTCTGCGCCGTCATGCCGGATCCGGTGTCAGTCACTTCAAGCACGGAGTACTCGCCGTTGGCCAAGCCGTCTTCGCGCGGTGTGCGATCGGCCGTCACGCACACGTTGCGAGTGGCGAGCGTGATGGTGCCGCCGTTGGGCATCGCATCTCGGGCATTGATCACCAAATTCAACACTGCGTTCTCGAGCTGTCCCGGATCCGCTTTGGTCGGCCAGACATCGGGATCGAGCTGCTGACGAATGTCGATATCGCCGGTCAACGTACGCCGCAGCAGCTCATACATGCCGCCGATGAGCGCGTTCAAATCGAGTGTCCTCGGCTCGAGCACTTGCTGACGCGCGAATGCCAGCAGGCGGCGCGTGAGATCGGCGCCGCGCAGCGCCGCACTCAATGCCGTCTCGCTTTGACGCAGCAGGCGCGGACTCTGTTGCAGCGATCGCATCAACAACTGCATGTTGCCGACGATGACGGACAATAGATTGTTGAAGTCGTGAGCGATGCCGCCGGTGAGTCGTCCGATCGCTTCCATTTTTTGACTCTGCCGCAGCTCGGCTTCCAGTTGCCGCTTTTCCGTCATGTCGCGTGCCGCGACAATGCAGCCCTGCACTTCGCCGCTTTCATCGCGATGGGGCAGGAATGCCGCGTCAAGATCGAGGACGCGCCCCTGTGCGTCCCGGAAGCGCCCCTGACCTTCGATTGCACTGCCGCTCAGCGCACGCTCGACGTAGGGTCCGATCGCGCCGTAGCGTCGATCGCCGATCACGTCATTGACCACTCGGCCGCGACTGCTCGCGAGCGGCACGTTAAAGAATTCTTGGAACGGACGATTCGCATAGACCAAGCGACGATCGCGGTCTGCGTAAGCGATAAATAGCGGCAGCGAATCCAGGATGGTGCCGTAGAAGGCCTGACTGTGTCGCAGCGCTTCCTCCGCTTCGACTTGAGCACTGATGTCGCTCAATGCACCAGCAATGCGCAACGGCCGGCCGGCTGCATCGCGCTCTGCATGACCGCGCAAGCGACACCACAAGATCTCGCCACCCCGCGACATCACTCGGCAACGCACATCCAACCGTTCTTGGTGCTCCAGATGCGCTCGAATCTTCGCCATGACCGTGGCGCGATCCTGCGCGTGCAACACGTTTTGAAACGCTTGAAACGTATCCGGGAAATCTTGTTCCGCGTAACCGACGATGTCTCTAAAACGAGCCGCGTACCAAACATGCCCCGTCAGCAGATTCCAGTCGTATAGACCATCGGAAGTGCCATGAACCGCGCGTGCCCAGCGCTGCTCGACGCTCGCTGCATCGTGCGCAGTCGCCATCTGCTCGGAAATGTCACGCACCACGCCGATCATTCTCAAGGGCGCGCCGGCCGCGTCTCTGCGCACCACTCGTGCGTATGCGCTGACCCAGCGTTGCTCCGCATCGCCCACGCTAAGCGGATACTCGGCACGGAATGCCGAAACGTGACCTCGATAGTGCTGTTCGAAGTGTTCCAGAATTTTTGGCTGATCCGCCGGCAATGCCAGGCGGTCTGCCAGTTCGGTGTGTGCGAGCAGGCGCTCGGGATGAATGCCGAGCGTGCTGCGCCAATGATCGTTGTAGTAAACCTCATCGCGTACGACGTTCCAGTCCCACATCGCAAGGCCCGACGCTTCGGTAGCGATTTCCAGCCGCGCTTCGCTGGCGCGAAGCGACTCACGCATGCGTTTGTGCTCGCTGATCTCCTGCAGTGTGACGACCACGTCCGCGGATTTTTTGGCGCGTGGGCCGAATGAGATTCGCACCGATCGCTCCGATTCGTCCGAGCAGCGAATGCCCCAATCGGTCGTGAACGGTTTGCCCTGATGTAGCGAGGTGCGAAGTTGCTGGAGGACTGACCCGTCACCGCTGGGGTCATGCAGCGAGAACAGCGTCTTGCGGTCGAGATCTTCAGGACTGCAGCCGGTCAGATGAGCGAACGCGGCGTTGCAGTAACGAATGGTCCCCAATGCGTCACCACTCGCGACCACGCACACGGCGATCGGTAACGAGTCGTACGCCTCGTACGAGACGCACGGTACAGAGGACTGCCCTTCGGCGTACATGCGCGTTAGTTGCGAGAATGGATGAATGACATAAAGCTTGGCTGCGCATACGCGCGAGGCAAGCTTGCCGCAACACCCGCGAGAAAAAATGTGTTGCGGCGCCCGCGATTGCGGGATTAGGGAGAAGTCGTAGCAGCGTTCGAGGAACTGCCGGTCAGCAAATCAACGCGCCAGCCAACCACCGTCGACGGGAAGGATGGAGCCGTGCACATAGTCGGATGCGGCCGACGCGAGAAAGATCGCCGCCCCCGCAAGATCGGACGGCTTGCCCCAGCGAGCCGCAGGAATGCGGCCAAGAATGTCTCGATTGCGAGACTCGTCCGCCCGCAGCGCTTGCGTGTTGTTGGTTTCGAAATAGCCCGGCGCGATGGCGTTCACATTGATCCCGCTCGCGGCCCACTCGTTCGCGAGCAGTCGCGTGATGCCCGCCAAGCCGCTTTTACTTGCGGTGTACGAGGCCGTGCGAATGCCGCCTTGAAATGACAGCATCGAGACGATGTTGATGATCTTGCCGCCGCGCCCCGCATCGATCATCGCTTTGGCGGCCGCTTGAGCGAGAAAGAACGGCGTCTTGAGGTTCACATCCAACGCAGAGTCCCACTCTTCTTCGGTGAAGCTGAGTGCGTCGTTGCGGCGGATCACGCCTGCATTGTTCACCAACACGTCGATGCGTCCGAGAACGCGCACCGTTTCGTCCACGACGCGTTTCGCCCCGCTGCTCACCGCGAGATCCGCTTCGATCGCATGAAAGCGGCGACCTGCGGCCATGACTTGTTCTCGTGTCTCGCGAATGTCCGAGCGCGCGACACCGGCGATATCCGCACCGGCGCTGGCGAGCGCGATCGCTATTGCCTGGCCTAATCCGGTGTTGGCGCCGGTCACCAGCGCTACTTTGTTCTGCAGCGAAAACAGTTGCGTGGCTTGCATCGCGCTTATTGGAGCTGGCAGATGTCGAGCACGTTCATGTCGGTGTAATCGAGATTTTCACCGCCCATCGCCCAGATAAAGCTGTAGTTGCGTGTCCCTGCGCCCATGTGAATCGACCACGGCGGCGACATCACGGCCTCATCGTTTCGCATTACGAGACTGCGCATTTCCTGCGGCTCGCCCATGAAGTGCATGACACGCTGATCGGCATCCAAGTCGAAATAGAAATAAACCTCGGAGCGCCGATCGTGCAGATGCGGCGGCATCGTGTTCCACACGCTGCCCGGCTTGAGAATCGTCAGGCCCAACAGCAACTGCGCCGATTTGCAGGTGGCGGGCACGATGTATTGATAAATCGTGCGTTCGTTCGAGGTTTCCAGTGCGCCACGCTGCAGCGGCACCGCTTTGTCGATGGAGATGTGGACGAGTTCGAAGCGCGCATGCGCGGGCGTCGAGGCAAGATAAAACTTCGCGGGTGTTGCACTATCAACCGATTCGAAGCGCACGTCCGTGCTGCCCATCGGCACGTAGAGCCCGTCTTTGGGCACCAACTCCACCGCCTTACCATCGACCGTGACGCGGCCCTTGCCGGCGCCCACGTTCACGATGCCGAGTTCTCGACGCTGCAGGAAAGGCTGGCCCGCTGCGGACTGCGGTTCGGTCTGCGCCGGCAGTACCAGCGGCTTTGAAGTCGGCATCGCGCCGCCGATCACAAAGCGCTCGTAGTGCGCGTAGTTCAGCGTGACGGAATCAGGATCGAACAGCCCTTCGATCAGATAGCGCTGCCGAAGCTGCTCGTTACTCGCCCCGGCCATCATGTCCGGGTGCGTCGCGTGGTAGACCTTTTTGAACACCGCCATCTCGCCTTGACCTCTGCAATGGCGGCCATGGTAACCGGTGTCAGAGACGGAGCCAAGGGGGAGGAAGAAAGTGATGGAGTAATGGAGTGATGAGGTGAAAGGTTGTAGGGCAACGTGGAATTCGGCTTGCGCCACACCTTCACTCCATCACCTCATCACCCCATCGGATCCCTATTGCTTCGGCCTCCCTGACGACTCGCGCACGACGAGATGCGGGAAGACCGTGGAAGCGGCGACCGATGGGCCTTCGCTTCGTGAAGCCTTGGCGATGAGTTTCTCGGCGGCGATCCGGCCCATGTCCCGAATCGGCTGGCGCATGGTGGTCAGCGACGGACATAAGCGGGATGCGAGGGGGCTATCGTCAAATCCGATGACGGTGAGATCGTCCGGGATCTTGAGCCCGCGCAAATACGCAGTTCGATAAACGCCGGCAGCGGTCTCGTCGTTACCGGCAAAGATCGCGGTCGGTCGCGGATTCAACGAGAGCAACAATTCGGCACAAGCCGCGCCCGACTCGAACGTGTAAGCGCCTTCAGCAAGATAGTCCGGCGACAGCGTCAAACCTCGATCGGCAAGGGCATTCGTGAAACCTTCAAGACGCTCCATGGCAGAACGCCATGCTGGCGGACCCATGATCATGCCGATTCGTGTGTGACCCAATTTGGCGAGGTGCTCTGCGACTTCCGCAGCGGACTGGCGGTCCATCGAGACCACCACGTTGTCAGGCGAATCCAATGCTGCGGAGAGCACGCGCACGTAAGGGCATTTGATCTCCTTCAGCATCGTCGCGAGCGCGGGATTCTCCGAGATCGGCGGCACCAGAATGACGCCGTCCAATTTTTGGCGGCCGATCAATTCGCGGATGTCAGTCAAGAACTCTGGACTGTTGCGATCGCAGGGATGCACGACCAGTTCGTAGCCTTGCCGTCGCAATGCCGCCAAGGCGCCTTCTTGGATGTTGATGATGTACGGCGCGTTCGGGTTGTCATAGATCAATCCCATCAGGTACGAGCGACGGAACGCCAGTCCACGCGCTTGAGGATCGGGACGGAACCCGACCTTCTTGATGATCTCGTTGACGCGCTTGCGCGTTTCTTCGTGAACGTATGGCGACTCGTTGATGACTCGCGAGACGGTTTTCTTGGAGACATTCGCGAGCCGCGCGATGTCGTTGATCGTGTGCTTTTCCTTCCCAAGTTGAGGAGCAAAGTCAGCCGCGGTGGGCGGCGTGGGCGTGCGGCGAGTGCTTTTTTTGGCGACTTTCTTCGCCATCGATGAACCCCGATTAGATGGCCGCTTCGAGTTTGGCGACCGATTTGCAGGATACAACGGCGTGAGATGTCAGGCGATCACTAAAGGAGATTTAGCCGCAGAGAACGCAAAAAAGAGGTCGACCGGTTCGAGATGCAGATCTTGTCTCTGCAATTGAGTTGCTTGGGTGAACTACCAACGAGAGCACCTATACGCGAGCAAAACTATTTCAAATTGACCTTCTTTTTTGCGTTCTCTGCGGCAAATAGTCTTCTCTTAACTCCTCATCAACGCCGGCAGCCACAGCGACAACTGCGGCACGAACACAACGATCAGCAACACTGCAAGTGCAGCGAGATAGAACGGCCAAATCGTTTTCAGCGCATCGGTCACGCTGATCTTGCCGATCGCAGTACCAACGAACAGCACTGAGCCCACCGGCGGGGTGATCAGGCCGATGCCACCTTTCAAAATCAGGATCACACCAAAGTGAATCGGATCCACACCGATCGCTTTCGCCACCGGCAAGAAGATCGGCGTGCAAATGATGATGAGCGGAGCCAGGTCCATGAACGTGCCGATCATCAGCAGCACCACCACGAGCATCAGGAGCATCAAATATTTGTTCGTCGTGAGCTCCGTCATCATGTGAACGGCGGCGGTCGGAACTTGCAAGTACGCCAGGAGCCAACCGAAGCACGCAGCCGAGCCGATGACGAACAGAATCAGCCCCATGGTTCGCACTGCGCCGCTGCACGTCTCGAGGAACGCGGCCCAATTCATGCGTCGATAGACGAGGATCGTAATCAAGAGCGCGTACACGACAGCGATCGATGCGCTTTCGACTGCGGTAAACACACCCGCGCGAATGCCGATGAAGATGAGTGCGACGAGTAACAATCCCGGCATCGCCGCGACCATTCTGCGCATGACGATCGTCCAGCCCGGAAACGGATCGACCCCATATCCGCGCCGACGCGCGACGACCCAGGCCACGACGAGCAGCACGGCCGTTAGCAATAACGCAGGCACGATCCCCGCAGCAAACAAGTCGGCGATCGGAATCGATCCTCCAGCCGCTGCCGAATAAAGAATCAAATTATGCGATGGCGGAACGAGCAGCGCGACGATGGCCGCGGTCATAGACACGTTCACGGCGAAGTCGCGATCGAAGCCGCGTTTCACCATCTGCGGAATCATCGTGCCGCCGATCGCTGACACGTCTGCAATTGCCGAACCCGACACACCGCCGAACAGCAACGACGCCAACACGTTCACTTGGCCTAGACCGCCACGCATGTGACCGACGAGCGACGCCGCAAATGCGATCAGGCGCTCCGATATCCCGCCGCGCATCATCAGCTCGCCTGCAAAGATGAACAGTGGAATCGCAACGAGCGATGCGGTATTCGCACCCGCGACAGTTTGTTGGACGACGATGATCGAAGGCAGATCCAAGTACAGCACTGTCGCCAGCGACGCCGCGATCAGCGCGAATGCGACCGGCACACCTAGCAACAACAGCGCAATCATGACGCCGAACAGAATCCCAATCGCCATAGGTTCAACTCGGGCGCCGCGGCGCAAAAAGGTGTTCGAGTGAAAAGACCAGAATCAGTGCACCGCCAATGCACACCGGCAAGTACGCTGCGCCTTGCGGCAGCGGCGCACCGGGCATTGCGTAGTCCCAGGAATCGCCCACCATCTTGGCGCCCCACCAAGTGAGCATCAGGCCGACGGCGGCGGCGATGATCTTTTGAATGGCGTACAGCACTCGCCCCACGTTGAGCGGAACGTGTTCGACGAGCAGCATGAAGCCAAAATGCTTTTGTGCCCGCACGCCTGCCGCAGCGCCGAGCATCAAGGCGGTGCTCATGAGTAACAGGGCGACCGGTTCGGTCCAGCTAGGTGAGTCATTGAAGATGTAACGAGCAACGACCTGCCAAGCTTCAACGACCACGATTGCAACTAGAGATGCGCCTGCCAGTGCAACGGACCCCGCCGCGACGCGCTCGAGCACGCTCTTGGGTTGAGACACCGCGATCTCGCCCACATGAAGTTCAGGTTGCGACATGCGAGCACCTAAGCGGCAGCACGAATACGTTCGTAGAGCGATGCAAGCTGCGCATCGTGAAGGTAGCGCGCGACCACCGCTTCGCCGTGGCGGCGGAACGCGTCCATATCGACGTCGTTACGCTTCACGCCCGCTGCGAGTACGCGATCGCGCGATTCGATTTCGAGACGATCCCAAAGCACGCGCATTGAGTTCACCGAGTCGCGAGCCGCGGAGAGGACGATCTCTTTGTCGTCATCCGACAGCGCATTGAAGGTTCGCGCCGACATGAGCAGCGCCTCGGGTGAATAGGAGTGCGCCGTATCCGACCAATATCGCGCGACCTCGAATTGCCGGCTGGTATCGAAGGTGCGCCAATTATTTTCTGCGCCTTCGATCAGATGCGTCTGCAATGCCGAATACACTTCACCGTAGGAGAGCGGTGTGGGATTCGCGCCGAGCGCACGCACGAGATCGATGAAGATGTCGGACGGCGGCACTCGAATCTTCAGTCCATGCAAATCGCGCGGCTCATGAATGGGACGGCGCACGTTGTAGAAGGAGCGCGCACCGGCATCGTAGATCGCAAGCCCGATCAGGCCGCGAGTTTCGAAACCCTTGAGCACCGCCGCACCGATTTGCGAATCCACACAGCGACGCATGTGCTCAACGGAATCGAACAGGTACGGCCAACAGAACACACCGGTCAGCGGAAACGGATTGTTCAACGCAGCGAAATTGACGCGCGTAATGTCCAGGCCGCCGAAGCGCGCGAGATCAACCGTATCGGATTCGCGACCCAGTTGTCCGGAGTGATACACCTTCATCTGCAGCCGACCATTCGTCTGTTCTGCGATGCGTTCACCCATGCCGCGAACCGCGACCACCGTCGGATAGCCTTCGACATGCACATCTGCGGCGGTGAACGTCCGAGTGTCGCGCGCAATCGCGGCAGCACTTCCGACCAGTGCACTGGCACCGGCGATGAACTCGCGCCGGGTAATCATCTAGAACTCGCGCAACGATGTTTGCGGAAACGGCAATGTTGGAACCGCTCGGCAAGCCACTTCCCCGAATCCCTCGAACACGTGACGCGAACGTTGGCCCGGCAGAATGTCATGCACGCCGGTGATCATTCCCGTGGAGATCAGCGCGCCTCGCTGCAAAGGGCGGCCACGCAGTGCGGCTCGTTCCAAAGCGAAGGCCAGGGCACCGAGTGCACCGCGTCGAATATCGACATTCGCGCGCCCGACCTCCACGCCATCGATTTCGGTCGTCACGCTGATTTGTTTGATCGCGCGCCAATTGTCGACAGGTGGTCCGACGACCACACCCCAGTTGTTGCCGAAGTCGCTGATCACCGCGCCTGGTCCGAGCTCATTCAGAGTGGGCAGCGGGCTGCTGGCAACTTCCACACCAATACACAGCTCGCCGATGAGCGGGATCGCTTCGTCGATGGTCCAATCCAATTTATTGGCGGGCGCGTTGGCGCTAAGACGAATGACGAGTTCCGCTTCGACTGCGGCGAAACCATCCACGAACACAGGGCAGTCCACGATGCCGCCGATGACAGCTCGCCTCACGTTGCGCGACAGAACCGGACCGATCAATCGCTCATCGCGATATCGATTGCGCCAACTTTCGCCGATGCGCGCGACCTTCCAACCAGCAACCCGATCGGGCCACTGGCGTAGTGCAGCTTCCTGACAGCGATAGGCGGATTCGACATCCGCAGGCAGCTCGCCCGGATACTCCTGAATGGCCTTCGCATGCCAACGAGCAGCCACGAAGGCTTCGACAATCTTGGCTTCCTGCGGACTTAATTCCGCGGGCAATGGACACTGTGCGCTCAATTCGTCCCCCATCGATTTCGCTCACGCTTGCGCATTCTTAACGCGAAACGCTGTATATAGGAAACCGGTGTCATTTACAATGAAATCCGTGTGAAGACGTGATGATGTGATGAGGTGAACGGCGCCGTCACTCAGCGTTCGACCTCCATCTTTTTTACTCGAAGATCAATGCTTTAGTTGTCGGAGCGACGGGAGATTGGAAGTGCAAAAGAACGCATCCATGCTGGTGAAATCAGTCGTGTACATCACCGCCCTTTTCGGCGCGATCGCAGCGCTGGCAGCAGACAAGCCGATCGCATTTCCCGGCGCTCAGGGATGGGCGGCAACCACGCCCGGCGGGCGCGGCGGAAAGATATTGCGAGTGACAACGCTCGCGCCTTCTGGCGCAGGTTCGCTGCTCGAAGCGCTGCAAGCTAAAGGCCCGCGCATCGTGGTATTCGAAGTCGGCGGCGTGATCGATCTCAATCGCCAGGAGATCAAGATCACGGAACCCTATCTGACGATCGC
>DASTSB010000218.1:0-2495 GCA_035760885.1 Steroidobacteraceae bacterium
TATCGACGATGACGCCGCGGCGAAAGCGACTGCATCTGCGCAGAAGCTCTTGGACGCATTGCCTGACGACGCACGCCAGCGCACACAGTTCACGTTCGATGCATCAGAACGGTTGGAATGGAACTACGTGCCGATGCAACGGGCGGGATTGCCGCTCAAAGCCATGGATGCGGGGCAACGTGCTTCTGTCGACGGACTGCTTCGCTCTGCGCTGAGCCCGACCGGCTTCGATACCGCCAAGAAAATCGAAGCTCACGAAACTATTCTGGGCGCGCTCGAAGGCAGGCCCTCGTATCGCGATCCCGATCTCTACTACACCGCGGTGTTTGGCAATCCGAGCCTGCGTGCGCCCTGGGCCTGGCGCTTCGAAGGACATCATCTATCCGTGAACTCAACGTGGGTCGATGGCACACAAGTCGTCGCGCCGTTATTCATGGGATCCAATCCCGCGCGCGTCCCATCGGGTGATCATGCTGGCTTACGCATTCTTGCGGTCGAGGAAGACCTAGGCCGCGCGCTCATTCGCATGCTGCCGACCGAGCGTCGCGATCGTGCCATGCTGAGTGACCACGCATTCGCGGATATCGTCACACGCAATGATCCGAAAGTACGCTCGCTCGAGATCGAAGGGCTGCCGGCCGCCGCGATGACCGAAGCGGAACAAGCACAGCTTCGCAAACTGATTCACGTCTATGCAGATCGCATGACCGAAGCGGCGGCGCAGGATCAACTCGCACGCATCGAACAAGCCGGATTCGAGAAATTGCATTTCGGTTGGGCGGGCAGCACCGAACCTGGCAAGCCGCACTACTATCGAATTCACGGGCCCACCGTATTGATCGAATACGACAACACTCAGAACAACGCCAATCACATTCACACCGTTTGGCGCGATCTCGAACGCGACTTCGGCGGCGACTTATTGCGTTCGCATTACGCGCAGCATCGCCCGGGCGATGCTCATGGTCATGAGCATTAAGCTGCACGCAGCGGCACCTGCTGCGTGTTGCTTGCTACTGATGTCGCTTGGCATCGGGCACGCAGCGCAAGCTCCGTACCCGCAAAGCACGATCGTCACAGGCGTCACTTGGGACTTCTCTCAAACCGAAGCACAGCGCAGAGCCAAGGGCAGCGACATTTGGCCCCTGACTTGGGGAGCGGACGGCGATCTGTACACGGCTTGGGGCGACGGTGGCGGTTTCGGCGGCAGTGACGCGAACGGCCGCGTGAGTATCGGTTTCGCAAAAATATTGGGCGTCCCCAGTGATCGGAACAGCGCGACCTTCGAAGGCGACAATCTTTGGGGCGCGGCACCGACCTTCGCGCACACACAAGCTACGTTGGGCGGCAAGATTCAAAGCATGTTCTCGGTCAACGGCGTCCTCTACGCCTACGGCGGAATCTGGACGCGCGAGAACTGTCAGTGCGACGACCCCACCAAGCTCGATGGCGACGGTCCTAAGGACGCGCGATCTCTGATGTGGTCGGAGGATTCGGGCTTGAACTGGCAGCGCGCATCATGGACGAGCGACGCAAACGTCTACTTCTTGAATTTCGGCAAGGACAACTGGGAAGCGCGAGACGGCTACGTTTACGAGTACTACCTGAAACGCAACGACGCCTCGCACGTGTACTTGCGACGTGTACGCCCCGGCAAACTGACGGCCGCACCGAATACAGCCACAGCGCGCGAATATCTTGCTGCAGTAGATCGCAACGGAAAGCGCGTGCGATGGTCCTCGCATGAGCAAGCAGCAACTCCGGTGTTCTTCGATCCCGCGAATGTTTCGCTACCGCAAGTCACCTACAACGCAGCGATCGGACGCTTTCTTCTCACCATCGGCCACAATCCAGGCGGCAAGCACGCGACACTCTCGGCCGGTCAGCTGGGATTTTTCGAAGCGCCGAATCCTTGGGGACCCTGGGCGACGATCGACTATCAGGACGATTGGGGTAATTTCGGCATCAGTGCAACCGGCGCGTATTTGGGCCTGCATATTCCGGCGAAATGGATCAGTGCAGATGGCACGACATTCTGGGCCGTGTTCTCGAGTCTCGGCGAACTCGATTCATTCAATCTCGTGAAAGGTACGTTGAACGTGAGCCGTGGCGTTCCGCGCATCACCGCTCCCGAATGGAACGCCACACTGGACGCAGGCGCGAGCTACACCGCAGCAGCGCAAGGAACTGCGCTAACCTGGACAGCAGCGTTGCACGATGGTCGCAACTCCGAGTTCGCTCGCGCGAAAGGCAGTCCATTTGCTTTTCGAGTCCCAGAGCGAGCGCAGGCTGGTCAGTTCGTGAGAGTCACGGTCACATCTGCCGTCGCGACGGTGTATCGCGACTTCGCCATCACTAAAGAATAAACGGCCCTGGCGAGAACGCGAGTGAACGGAAACGATTCCTCTTCTATACGTACCCTGCGCGGTAAGTGCCTATGCGGAGCCGTGCAATATGAAGTCGCGGATGCCTTCGTATTCGGCCTTTCCGCCTCG
>DASTSB010000219.1:0-6449 GCA_035760885.1 Steroidobacteraceae bacterium
TGTATGGATCCTGCCGATCGCGAAGGATTTTTAGCCCACGCCGTGTCGTCACCGCGGCCACCAGTAGCGCTGATGACAGCGGCAGTCCCACGAAAAGCGAGTAGAACACCAACGTAACGCCACTGACTCCAGCGAACTCATGGCAGGGAGACGTTCGAACAAACTCCGTCCAACGAGGCAACACCCACGCTTCCCAACCCAACATGAATGCGCTGCCGACGATCAGCCCCACCAACACGAACCTCAGGCGTTCCTTCTTCGTGTACTGCTCGGCGAACTCGTTAGTGGAATTCATCCAGTCACCGTCGAAGACGCTTGCATTAGCTGTTTTCTGTCGCTTGGAACAAGACCGCAAAGGTCTATCGACCACGTTACGAAGCACTCGCCGCCTCCTTGCGCTCGGTCATGTGCGTTGCCTTGTCGGATCTCCGCGCCTCGCGTTTACTAAAGGTTGTACACGGCACATCTAGCCGCCTATTTATCGAAGAATAAATCCATAACGTTGGCGGGCCAGTCCGCCGATCTATTTGTGTTCTTATCGACATAAGCCACAACCATGTTGCACTTAGACATGACCCTATCACTGTCGTCCGACATGCTGCACTCGATATGTGCGTCGGGACCACTAAACTCACGAACGAACGATGCGATGGATATCTCTTGATCTCCGACAACAGGCCGTATGAACTCAATATCCAGCCTCCTTACGAATGCCATGAAAGGCAAACGCTCAAGCGTCTTTAAGTCCCACCCCGCCTGTTCGCGCAGCGCACTCATCCGATGATCGATGTAGTAAGCGGAGTACATCGCGGTACGCATGTGTTTATAGGGGTCAAGGTCGGAGAACTTGATGCGATGCGTGCTCCTATAAATCGCGGGCGTCTTTGACATGTGTCCTCCGCAGAAGCTGCCATGCTCATTGCCTTACTTGTTTTCACACACACGCGAATGCGAGATGAAACTTGACCTGCTAGATAACATGTCGCGCGTTGTACTCACAACTGCCTGTTGCATAAACATGTTTGGCTGCGACCTGCTAGATAACACGGCGTCCGGGGTGCGAGATGACATGGCATTCAACCGCGCCCAATGTACTGATCGCCGCAGCTCGAACACGCTCGGACGCAGGAGTTGCGCCGGACTCGACTTCTCGCCCATACCTTCTTTTTCGCGTTCTCTGCGGCAAATAGATTCTTGCTCTGTTCTGCGTATTTAACGACCACCTGTCACTTGCGACGCCCGCTTCGCGTCCGGATGATGGGTACATAGACCCGGAGCACGCATGAAGACCATCGGCCTCATCGGCGGAATGAGTTGGGAATCGACCGTCCCCTACTATCGCGAGATCAACGAGACGATCAGAGATCGTCTAGGCGGACTGCACTCCGCCAAGATCGTTCTTTACAGCGTCGACTTTCATGAGATCGAGGCTTTGCAGCGATCGGGCGATTGGAGCACAGCTGGGCGCTTGTTGTCAGATGCAGCCCAATCGTTGCAGAGAGCCGGTGCTGACTTTCTCGTCATCGGCGCCAACACGATGCACAAAGTGGTACCCGCGATCGAAGGTGCCATCGCTCTGCCGATATTGCACATCGCCGACTGCCTTGCCGAAGAGTTAAAGGCAGCTCAATTTTCGAACGTTGGTTTGCTCGGCACCCGCTTCACGATGGAGCAGGACTTCTACAAGGATCGGCTGCGTCAGCGGCACGGAATCGAAGCGCTCGTTCCGAATGAGGCACAACGCGAGCGCGTACATCGGATCATCTACGACGAACTTTGTGTCGGCAGGATCGAATCGAGTTCGCGAGAGGAATATCGCTCGATCATCGCAGACCTGGTTGCACGCGGAGCTCAGGCGATCGTTCTCGGATGCACGGAGATCGCGATGCTGATCGATCAGCAAGATTCTGCTGTCCCGCTGTTCGACACGGCGAAGATTCATGCACGATCAGCCGCGCTTTACGCTCTGAGCTGAAACGTCGCGCCAAAGGCCGGGAAGTGAACTGAAGGTAGAACCTATCTCAGAACCCCTTGCGGCCGCGACGGAGACGCCCATATTTGATTGACTTGGGTTCAGGACTAGGCGCGACGACCGCCACACATCGATGTACTTGGCTTTGCGTACTCAAGTGGAGGAGTCCCACGGGATTTCCTTCGGTCACAACAACGTCGTGGACCCAAGTAAATCAGATATGGCCGTCCCGTCCCATTCAATGATCAAGAACATACACGGGTTGCCGCTCGGATGGCCGGCTAGAAACGATCGCGTCTTGCCCGAAGTCCCGCTTCGAGCTGCGCCACGATCGTTTCTCGTCGATCCATCAGAGCGACAACGCGGCTCACAGGGGATTTTGAGATAGGTTCTATGAACCCGGCGCATCCCTTGACGTCAAACGCGTCCAGCACGAGGACGCCGTTGGTTGGGCAACCGCGCTGCAAGTAGCGAGAGCCGGCCCGCAGTTTCGTGCTCAAATCGAAGCAATACGCGCTTCGCAGACGCAAGAACTCGGAGTGCCAGAAGATCTATGCACACTGATCGATGAATTCGCTCAGTATGCTTACGGCGGTTCGTTCGAATTTGTTCTCGCCGACGCATGAGAAAGAACGGTCACGTGTGAGATCGCTGCTTTGCAGCTTTGCAGCTTTCCACCTACTGAATCTGCGGTGCGCGGACGACGAGCCGTCAATCGCATGGAGGCATCGGATCGCATATTCTCCGCATCGTCTCATTCGACATGCCGGAGCCTCAGATGCGACGTTCCCTCCAAGCGGCCGCAACGCTGTTGTTGCTAACGGTCGGTTCTGCTCACGCGGCATCTGCCATCATTAAGGCGCAACGCACGTTGGACGCTCAGCGCCCCGCCGAAGTCATCGTCGTTCCCTTTGCGAAAATCAGTGACGTGCTGCCGGATGCACGCATGTTTCATCTGACGCTAAAGGACAGTGCTGGAAATGAATTGCCGCTCCAAGTGACGAACTACGAGCACGACCACCACGGCGCTCACTACGATGACTTGGTGTTTCAGTACGATTTCAAATTCAACGAGCGCGAGGCGACGTTTACGCTCGATACGACTTCAGAAACAACCCCGCCAATCGCAGCGAAGGTGTACGCGCGCTTTGTGCCGGAGCGATTCGACGATTTCGCTTGGGAGAATGATCGGATCGGCCATCGCGTTTACGGACCTGCGCTCAATTCACCAGCCGCCGCGGCAGTCGGCGAGCGCTTGCGCGCCAGCGGTGTGGACGTGTGGGGCAAGCGGGTTACGTACTCGGTGATCGATCGTTGGTATTTGAAAGGACACGATCAATTCCACAAAGATGGCGAAGGCGAAGGGCTAGATCTCTACAGCATCGGCGGCTCGCGCGGCGCGGGCGGCACAGGCATTTGGGACGGCAAGACGCTCAGCACTTCCGATAATTTTTCCGCGTGGCGAGTGCTCGCGAATGGCCCACTTCGTGCGGTGTTCGAGTTGGATTACGCGCCGTGGCATGCGGGTGCCGTTTCGGTCGCGGAGCACAAGCGGTTCATTGTCGATGCGGGTCGCAATTTCGATGAGGTCACGAGCACGCTTGCTTTCACTGGCGAGCCGCAGACGCTCGCAATCGGCATCACCCATCACCCGAAAACACAAACCGTGCTGAACAAGGATGCGAAGGGCCGCTACATGAGCGTGTGGGAGAACGGCGCGGATGGCGGACTTGGCATCGCAGTCATAATCGCACCGGATGTCGAGAGTGCTGGCTTCGCCGAACAGCCGATCGGACCGAAAGGTGAATTCGGCAACTACTTGTTACTCGTCAAAGCGCCCGCGTCGAAACCGATCCACTACTACTTGGGAACAGGCTGGGATCGCAGCGGCCAATTTCAATCCAAGGAGGACTGGGATCGGTATGTCGCCGATTTCGTTTCGCGCGTGAATGATCCCGTCGCTGTGTCGGTTTCGAAGTAGCACGTGGACACCGAATCCGTTCGTATCCGCTTCGATGATCATGACGTCTCCGGATTGTTGACCCAGCCGGAAAACGCGAAGGCGTGCTTCGTATTTGCGCACGGTGCTGGCGCGGGGATGACGCATCGTTCGATGTCCACGATTGCGGAGGGCCTTGCGATGCGCGGCGTCGCCACACTGCGTTATCAATTTCCATACATGGAACGCGGGTCCAAACGAACCGATCCACCGCCGCTCTGCCATGCCACTGTCCGCGCCGCTGTGAATCTCGCCGCAGAACGCATGCCGCATATTCCGTTGTTTGCCGGTGGAAGATCGTTCGGCGGGCGCATGACGTCCCAAGCACAGGCGTCGATGCCGCTACAGAACGTTCGCGGCCTGATCTTCTTGGGATTTCCGCTGCATCCGGCAGGCAAGCCATCGATCGACCGAGCGAAACACTTGTCCGATGTGAAAATCCCGATGCTTTTCGTGCAAGGTACGCGCGATGAGCTTGCACATCTCGATCTGCTGCAACCGATCGTGAAGTCGCTCGGAGCTGTAGCCACACTTCATTTGTTGAAAGAGGCCGATCACTCTTTCCACGTTCTCGCACGCAGCGGCCGCACGGATGGGGAAGTAAATGACGATGCATGCGATGCGATCGCACAGTGGTGCGGGAAGTACTCGGATGCTCCCGAACGCTAGCGGTTGCTCGGAAGCTTCGCGAACGAGTACATGATCGAGGAGACAGGCATGCCTTACTTCGCACTTCGCGACTGCCATACAGAAGCACTCCAGGTCGGGGCCGCTTCGGCGATGAGTTGGAGAATGTCAGACGGCAGGTCATCCGCACCCGTCAGCTGCCGAATCTCCAGAATGTCATCGGAACCCATACCGGAGGGCGCGCGAAGCGCCCATTGGATCGCCTCTTCGAGCGACTTCACCTCGATCAGATAGAAGCCGCCCACCAATTCCTTTGATTCGGCAAATGGACCGTCGACGACGTAACGCTTGCCATTCGCCACCGCAATCCGAGCTCCCTTTGCCGCAGGATTGAGGCCCTCGGATGCAACTAGCACGCCCGCCTGATGCATCTCCTCGTTGAAGCGCATGTATGCCTTGAAGAGCTCGACGTCGAAACCTGACTGCTGCTGGCCCTCCTGACTGCTATCTCCGCTCGCCTGCGCCGTGATGATGAACCGCATAACTTGCTCTCCGAATGAAGCGTGCTGCCCCGATAAAGCCACGACGAATGAGCGCGATGCAAATCGACATGCCGATCGTGCTTGAACCACAATGCCGCTCCATCGCACCTTCCCCACCTTTGGACAGCCATCGATTGGCACCCCTTTCATCCTTGGACACCCAAGATCCTCGGCCCGTTTCCTCCATGCGTGGCGTTGCGCTATCCATTGCGCCATCCATGGACACCCATGCTTTGGGGCGCCCTCTGTCCTCGCCCCTCCTTTGTTTGGACATCCACCAATTACAACGAACGACGCTGCTGGATCCACTCGTGGACACCCACAGATCGGTTGAGTCAGAACCTATCGGTCTCGCACGAGCCAAACGCCAACGTGACCGAGCATCCGTACCTCGCAATTCCTGAAGACGATTCGGATTATCTCGGGAGGAACACGCGTTCACAGAAGAACTGCGGACGTCGCATGGCAAGAACGCGACTGGGGAACGCGCGGCGAGAGAAATCAGTGCGCGTACATGCGCCGTGATTGGTTCATGCCACGTACCCACGCCTGACCTAGGGTTGCGGCGTGCAGTCGCATCACATCGAGCTTGCCCATCGCTCTGCCAAGGATCGTGCCCTTGCGAGCCATCGCGAGTTGCCAGACTTCGGGATCGATGCTCAGGCGGGAAAGGATCGGCGGGAGGGTTGCATCGATGTGTCCGCGCTTGCCTTCTCGGATGTGGCGGCCACTCCAGTCGACCAGTTGAAGATAGTCCAAGGAGGTGTAGGGAATGCCGGTCTTCTGGTTCTGGGTTTGATCAGCAAATCGTCGCAGTCGTATGCGACGTTCATCGGCTGGTTTGGGTGAGCGTGTGGCAGCGCTTTGGCGGATGCGCTGATAGATGGAGGTGAATTCAGACTCTTCGGGTGTCTTGGCGATGCCGGCACGGATCGGATTGAGATCCACATAGGCCATTGCCGTTAGGATGCCCGCTTCATCCAGGAGTGCCTGGGATTTGAAGCGGCCCTCCCAAAAGCGCCCAGTGCAGTCGTCCTCGGCGTTGGCACGCCGAGCGAGGTGTTCGTTCAGATGGCGCATGAACCAGCTGATGTCGAACAGACGCTCGCGCCAGGTCGCGATAATCCGCTCGGCTTCCTCACGTTCAGCCGGCGAGACGTCGGGCGACAGGTAACGCTGAATCAAATGCGGCTGCTGATGTAATTGGCTCCATCGATGGATGACTTCCTCGGCGGTCCAGCCTGTTGCCTTCTGGCGATCGACGTACAGAACAAGATGGTAGTGGTTGGACATCACGGCATAGGCGCAG
>DASTSB010000220.1:0-12158 GCA_035760885.1 Steroidobacteraceae bacterium
GGGACAGGAAATCGGGACGCAACACAAAGACCACAAAAGAAATACAAACAGCACGGCGATCGAGCGGACATTTTTTGCCCCGGTCACTGCTTTGCGTGCTTGCGTTGCGCCTCGTTCCGTTTTCAATCCTGCTCGTCACTCGTCACTCGTCACCTGCACCCATCACGCCTCGGACTCCTGACTCGTGACCCTTGACCCGTGACGGGCTTCGTTCAGAGCTTCACCATCACATGCCGCACCACCGTGTAATCCTCGAGCGCGTAGACGGATAGATCCTTGCCGTAACCCGAGCGCTTGAGTCCACCGTGCGGCATTTCGCTGACGAGCATGAAGTGAGTGTTCACCCAGGTGCAGCCATATTGAAGTCGAGATGCGACTTTCATCGCTTTGCTCACGTCACGACTCCAGACGGATGAGGCGAGGCCGTAGTCAGAGTCGTTCGCCCAAGCGATGGCGTCTTCAGGATCTTTGAAGGGGGTGATCGACACGACGGGGCCGAAGACTTCACGGCGCACGATTTCATCCGACTGTTGCGCGCCGGCGATCACTGTCGGTTCGAAGAAGAATCCCGATCCGCTGCGGACCTTGCCTCCCGTCGCAACACTGATGTGTTTGAGTTGCGATGCTCTTTCGACAAATCCGGCGACACGAGACTGTTGTTTGGCGCTGATGAGGGGTCCCATCTCAACGCCCTCTTCGCGCTGCGTTCCAACTTTGATGGATGCGGCTGCGCTAGACAGATCTGCAACTAGCTTGTCGTAAATCTTGGATCCCGCGTAGATGCGGCACGCGGCCGTGCAGTCCTGTCCGGCATTGTAGAAGCCAAAGGTGCGCACGCCGCTGACGACGGCCTCCAGGTCCGCATCATCGAACACCACTACGGGCGCTTTGCCGCCGAGTTCAAGATGAGTGCGTTTGATGCCCGACGCTGCAGCCTGCAGGACCTTCTCACCGGTTCCGACGTCGCCAGTGAGGGAAATCATCGCCACTTTCGGTTGCGAAATTAGTTTGGCGCCGACGGTTGAGCCCTTGCCATAGACGATATTCACCACACCGGGTGGGAAGATTTCGGCGAGCAGAGTGGCGAGTTTCAATGCTGTGAGCGGTGTTTGTTCGGAGGGTTTGAGTACGACGCAATTGCCGGCAGCGAGCGCCGGTCCCAACTTCCACGCCGCCATCAGCAACGGATAATTCCAAGGCGCAATCGATGCGACCACGCCGAGGGGATCGCGCCGAATCATGCTGGTGAATCCTGGCAAGTATTCGCCAGCAATCGCGCCGTGCTGTGTACGAGCGGCGCCAGCGAAAAAACGGAAGACATCCGCAATCGCCGGAATCTCATCGTTGACGACCGCGCTTAGCGGCTTGCCGCAATTGATCGATTCAAGCTGGGCGAACTCGTTGGCATCGGCTTCGATTCGATCGGCGAGCTTGAGCAGCAGTGCCGCGCGATCTTTAGGCACGGTCGCCGACCAGCCGCCGAACGCCTTGGCCGCAGCCTCGACTGCATTCGTAATTTGCGGCTCGGATGCTTCGTTGATGGTGACGATCGATTTGCCCGTGGCCGGGTCAAGCACGTCTTCCTTTGCGCCTTCACCGTTCACGAGTTTTCCGTCGATGAGCAAATGAGTATCCATGGTGCCTCGCTTGCCCTCAGGTGCGTTCGTCTGCGGGCTTGGTCAGGTAGTACGCAAGCAGGATGGGGATGAAGGTGACGATCATTACCATCACTGCCACAACGTTTGTAATGGGCCGCTCGCGCGGGCGGAACAATTCGTTGAAGAACCAAATCGGCAAGGTGCGGTCGTGACCAGCAGTAAAAATGGTCACGATGATTTCGTCGAAAGACAGTGCGAACGCAAGCATGCCGCCCGCGAGCAACGCTGTAGCAACCTGCGGCAGCAAGATGAAGCGGAATGTCTGCCAACCGTCCGCGCCGAGATCCATCGATGCTTCCACCAGGTTCGTCGGCATGCGCCGCAGGCGTGCGACGACATTGTTGTAGACGATCACGACGCAGAACGTGGTGTGGCCGGCAACGATGGTCCAAAAGCCCGGCTCGATTTGCGCGGTTTTGATAGCGGCCAACAACGCCAGTCCGGTCACGATTCCTGGCAATGCGATCGGCAGCACAAGCAGCAGAGTGATTGCTTCCTTGCCACGGAAGCGACTGCGCGCCATCGCCAAAGCCGTGAGCGTGCCAAGCGCAATTGCAGCCAGCGTTGCCACTGAAGCGACTTCGAGCGAAAGCCGCATGGATTGCCAGATATCGCTGCGCTCGATGGCTGCCGTAAACCATCGCAGAGTCAGACCCGGCGGCGGAAATTGATAGGTGCGATCTTCGCTCGTGAATGCATACAGCACGATGACGAGCACCGGAATATGCATGAACGCGAGGCCCGCGTACGCTGCGATGCGCGTAAACAGCGACGGGCGGTTCCAGTTGCGTGCACTAGAGCGCATCGAATGCACCTATGCGCTTGGCGAGCGTCAGGTAGATCATGATCAAGACGATCGGCACCACCGAGAACGCGGCGGCGAGCGGAATATTTCCCGCGGTGCCTTGCTGTTGGTAGACCATCATGCCGATGAAATAGCCCGGCGCGCCGACCACGCTGGGGATGATGTAATCGCCGAGCGTGAGCGAAAACGTGAATACCGACCCCGCGGCCAACCCGGGCACGATCAACGGCAGCGTGACATTCCTGAATGTCTGATTGGGTGTGGCACCGAGATCGGCCGATGCCTGCAGCAGAGTAGATGGCACCCGTTCCAGCGCCGCTGCAATCGGCAGAATCATGAACGGCAGCCACATATAAACGAACACGATGAACATGCCGAGATAGGAAGAGGACAGCGAAGGCCCTCCGACGCCCGGCAACGTAAGCACCGTATCGAGGACGCGACCGAGCCCGAGTGCATCGAGTATCCAACTCAGAATGCCTTGTTTCGCAAGAATGAGCCGCCATGCGTAAACCTTGACGAGATAGCTCATCCACATCGGCAGCATGACGCCGACGTAAAAGAATGCCTTCGCACGTGAGCTCGCATATCGAACCATGTAATTGGCGATTGGTAATGCGATTGCAGCGCACGCAATCGTCACCGCAACAGCCATCGTGAGCGTGCGGCGAATGATGTCGAGATGCGCTGGCTGCGTGACGACTTGTTCGTAGGTCGCGAGGGTTGGTTCGTAGATGATCTTCGCGGTGAATTCGTCAATCGCGAAAAAGCTCTGCGCCAGCAACGCAAACAACGATCCGAGATACACCGTGCCGAACCAAAGCAGCGGTGGCGTAAGCAGTAACCAGAGATAGAGCGCATGCTTTCGATAAAGATATGTGGCGGTGTTCTGCCGCAGCTTCGACCACGCCGTCGCCGTCTCGAAAGAAAATGGTGGGGCACTGGCATTCATGCCAGCACCACCATATCGCGCTTGAGCCAAGACAGGCTCACTTCACCGCCAAGCTGCGGTTGTATCGTCTGGTCGCTTTCCGGCACGGCAGCGACGAGCAACGGACCGCCACTCAGCCGCACGTGCAGGCGGCTACTCGCACCGTGGTATTGCACATCTTCGAGCTTGCCATTCACTTCGATGCTGTCGGTGGCATCGACACTAGGACCGATTCGGATGTGCTCAGGACGAATAGAGAAAGCGTTGCACTGCGCCAACGCGGTGGCGATCGTTCCGGTCACAACGTTGGAGCTGCCAACGAAACGCGCCACGAACTCAGTTTTGGGCCGTGTGTACAGCGCTCGCGGTGTGTCGAGTTGTTCGATCCTGCCGTGGTTGAAAACGGCAATGCGGTCCGCCATCGAAAGCGCTTCGCCTTGATCGTGCGTCACAAAGACGAACGTAATGCCGAGCCGCCGCTGCAAATTCTTCAGCTCGATCTGCATTTCTTCGCGGAGCTTTAAATCCAATGCACCAAGCGGTTCGTCGAGTAGCAGTACGCGAGGTTGATTCACGAGCGCACGCGCGAGGGCCACTCGCTGTCGCTGCCCGCCGGAGAGTTGAGCAGGGCGACGATCGCTCATGCCGGAGAGTTTGACCAGATCAAGGGCCTCCATTGCGCGTCGCAGTTGCTCGGCTTTATCGATGCCACGAACACGCAACGAGTACGCGACATTTTCCGCAACACTCATGTGCGGGAACAGCGCGTAGTCCTGGAAGACCGTGTTGACGTCGCGAAGATAGGGAGGATCTTGTGTGACCTCGCGACCTTGCAATGCAACCGTGCCGGCATCCGGCTGCTCGAACCCCGCGATCAGGCGCAAGCACGTGGTTTTGCCGGAGCCGGAAGGCCCCAGCATCGCGAAGAATTCGCCTGATTGAACGGAGAAGCTGACGTTATCCACCGCTCGCACTTCTCCATAAGTGCGAGTCACGTCGGTAAATTCGATCGCAACATCCATTTGGGATTGCGGCGCCTGTCGACGCCGCGGCCGTTGACTCAACGACCTCCCATAATGGCTACATAGTCCGTGGCCCAGCGGCTGTAGGGGACGCAGCCTTCAGCGTGCGAGGCGCATTTGGCTTCCGGCGTTCGCCAGAAATGAATCTTTTCGAAGTTCTCGATGCCGTTGCTTTTGCAACCCTCAGGACCCAACAGCGAATTGTTCTCGCAGGCCGATGGCACCACGGGCACCGAGCCGAACCACGCGGCCACATCGCCTTGGACTTTGGGGGAGATCGACCATTCCATCCAGCGATACGCACACACCGGGTGTTTCGCTTGCGCGTGCATCATGGTCGTGTCGGCCCATCCGGTGGCGCCCTCGTCGGGAAACGTGCTGGCAATCGGCTGTTTGTTCGCGATCAATGTGTTGACCTGGAATGGCCAGGAACTCGATGCAACGACACCTTCGTTCGTGAAGTCCTGTACTTGGACGTTGGCATCGTGCCAGTAGCGTTGCACTAGCGGATGCTGCTTACGCAATAAGTCGAGTGCAGCCGCATATTGCTGCTCATTCAATTCGTAAGGATCTTTGATGCCCAGATCCGGCTTCTTGGCGCTCAGATACACGGCCGCATCGGCGATGTAGATCGGACCGTCATAGGCCTGAATGCGCCCTTTGTTGGACTTTCCGTCCGGGAACTTCTGTTCTTGGAACAGCACGCTCCAGGAGGTGGGCGCCTGCTTGAATACATTGGTGTTGTACATCAGCACATTCGGGCCCCACTGATACGGCACGCCGTAATGCTTGCCGTCAACGAAGTGCCACGCCGCTTCTTTCAAGCGCGGGTCAATGGTGTCGTACGAGGGGATCTTGGCAATGTCGATAGCCTGAACCGTGCCGCCGCGAATCAACCTGAGCGATGCATCGCCCGAGGCGGTGACCAGGTCGTACCCGCCTTGAGTCATCAACGACACCATTTCATCGGACGTACCAGCCGTTTTCACATTGACCTTGCAGCCAGTGTCCTGCTCGAACTTCGTCACCCAGTTGTAGTTGGGATCGGAGCTGCCGTTTTCGATGTATCCAGGCCAAGCCACGATGTCGACCTGACCTTCCGGTGCGTTGGCAGCGGCAGATGTGTTTGCCGATTGTGCGGCAGGCGGTTCCTGCTTTTTGCCGCATCCGGGGAGGGTGAGCGCGATACAAACGAGAAGAAGGACACGGGAATCGAGGACAGGGCGCGGCTGCATACAAACTCTCCCGATTGCTTTGCTTTAGACGGAAGGTGCATCGACTCGATTCGCACGGCGGTGTGCGAGACCGATGCAGTGTAGCGCCGCGCGTGCGCGCGGAGAAAGTGATTAGGTTCTTATAGCGTTCCGGAGAGCGAGAACGGTCGGCGGCCTTGCGCGTCCGGTGCACCAAGAAATTGCAGTGCATTTTGCACGTCTCGCGGTGCATCAGGGCGAGCTGCGATCAAGCCATCGATCACATAGCTATGGTCGGACTTGAGCTGAAGTGTTCCTGCGATCTGAATGGGCCCGCCCACGTCGGTGATCGCACCGATCAAAGTCGATGCATCGTTCGATGCGGTCGCCGCGGGGAACGTGACTTTGTAACTGCCGATGTTGGTGGGGCTGCGTGCCGGACCGGTGAGTTGCAGGATTTCAACGGTTCCGTCGATCGCTGTTGGCCACCCTTGTGCGATCTGCAAATTGCTGAGTCGCAAATTGAGCGTTCCGGTCCATCCGCCGGGAGCCACTTGCTGAGGCAGTGCCGCGAGCGGAAGGGAGCCCGCCACGTCGGTGATCTTGATTTGTGAAGCGGAGGCCGAGATCAGTCCCTGCGCGAATCCGTCCGTGCGCTTCAGATTCACATCAGCCTTGAGTCGCGCCAAAAACAACGCGAGCGGATGCAAGGACCAACGAGCTTCCCCAAGCATCGCAGAATCGACTTGCACCACGGCCGCGGTGCCGTGCCAAGCGGTGCCGTGAACTCCATCGACATGGACGTTTGCAGGTAGCCATCGCAGCAGAACACTCGCGGGCAATGTCCAGATCGCAAACACCAAATAGCTCACGACTCCAAGAACAACCAGCGGCCAAAGCTTTTTCATCGTCTTTTTGTATTGGGCGGCGTAGGGCGATCGGGGCGGAGTTGCTCGATGAGCGAGCCGTCAGCCCCGGGCGCGATTCAAAACCAAACTGGCGTTCACCAAGCCGGGTTTGCCCGCGCGATCGATGGTGGCCGACTCGATGCTCACGGCGTGCCGCTGCTGCAAGCTGGCGATGCAAACGATCAATTTGTCGAACTCCGCTGACTCCAGACGCACGCGAATGCCCGTTTCGCCGTTCGGCGTCTGTCCGGTCAATGAGGAACTCAAGCCGCATTCGCGTGCCGTACGATCAATGAGAACGACGAGCGACTCGTTGCTGGCGACCGGGGCTGCGGACTGGTTCGCACTCAGCGCCACGACTTCACCGGCAACGTTCTTGAGCCATGCCAAATCGGCTTGCTTTTGCTGAACATGTTCGGCGCGCACGCTGACCGCTCGATAGAGCGGCGCCAGCGCAAAAAAGTAAATGCCAACCACCAATACCAGAATCGAGCCCGCAACGATGATCAGTCGCTCGCGCGGCTTGAGCGAATTGAGTTGCTGCCGAAGCGATGCGAGGTTCATGCGCCGGATCCCTTGAGCTGCAGCAAGCCCTCGAACTTCGATTCTCGTGGACGTGCCGACTGAATCTCCGCCGTCACTCCCTTTTCGAGCGCAACCTGCCGAATGCTTTCCAAAGCATCGACGGAAGGCGCGAGCAGTCGCAGATCGGTGATGTTGTTGCGAAAGGAAAGTGCTTCGAGGTTCGTTCCCGGAGCCTGTGCGAGTGCTTCGCTGAGCAGTGCGAGCGTCGTCATCATGCCGCTGACCGGGGCGGTACCACGCAGTTGATTCAAACGCAGTTCAACTTGTTTGCGTGCTTCCAGCGGTTCAGGCACGGGCGCGCCAGGCATCGCTTGCTGAAACACTTCGGTAATCTGATCGTCCAAGCGCGCTTCCATCTGCTTGTAGTGATACCACTGCCAGCCTTTCAGTCCGAGGTGTGCAGCGAAGAACACACCCGCAAGCACGGCAGCGAAGCGCCACGGTGCAAATGAAACATTGATGCGCCTCTTAACGGCATACCGGCCTTGCAACAAATTGACGGCCGAAGACTGAATGACCGTCGCCGCCATGATCGGTAGCGCACCTTCCGGCATCAATTTCAACTGCAAACTCGCCGTGAATTCTCGCAGACCTTCCAGCAGGTCGCGCTCGCGCTCATAGTCGTTTTCGGAAACGTAGATCGTGACGTGCTCACGAGATTCGTCCCCCGACGCCAACCCCAGTTGCAGCGCTTCGATGAGCGGTTCGACTTCGAGTACGGCGCCAGGCGTCGTCTCGCGACGAACGTAAACGCGTGCCTGATCGACCAACAGCGTGACGCCGTTAGGCGTGACAGGCAGTGCCGCGCTTTCCGCATAGATCGCATCGGCGTGAATTCCTGCCTCCGCAAGCGACGCTTGCCATGCCTGCATGCGGGCGTGTGAGACGACCGTTACCGGCGTGCCCGGCCGCGATTCGCGTTTGCCTACGGCAAAGTGAAGATCTTCGACATCGCTAGCGAGTTGTTCTTCTAGAGCGAATGGCACGACCTGGGCGAGTTTCGCTCCGCCCTTGAGCGGCAGAACCGGTTCTGCGAGTAACGCATCGGTTCCGGGTACGAGAACCAGAACACGTCGGCCGAGTGCAGCCGTGGACGCCAACTGAAGCGGACCGCGTTGCACGCGCTCACGTGGACTACCGGTGCCATCGGTGATGATCCACTCGGCTGCGGTTTCCTGTTCGGCATCGGCCATCATGGACGCGCGCGCAGGAAGACGGACGACGAGATATTCCGACATCAGGCTGATCCGAAGCTGCGAAGGATGGGACGATAAGCGGCCATCGGGCCGCCCGCGCTGTACAACAAACTGTACATGGTGAACTGAGTGCTGCCAATCGTGACGAAGATCGTCGCTCGGAAGTACTTACTGGTTTCCGTGAGCATTCGTTGCACTTCTTGTTTCCGTTGCGGATCGTTCACCGGGCCAGTCGCCACATCCTTGCTTGGAAAGCACCCACGCTTGCGGCTCTCCACGACGTTGTCTTTCGACTGCGAGAAGTTGACCTCGCCGATGATCGCGTCGATGACTTCGGGCGGCGCAGTGCAGACGTTGACGACTAGACCCTGGCCGGAAGGGGGCAGGGCGGTGATGAACGGCTCGAGCTTGCGATAACGATCGATGCCGAAACCATTCAACGCGAGCAGCTCGCTGGTGCGCGTGATCGGCATGTTGGCCGTGCGATAACTGGGGGTTAACGAGGTGTAGACGGTATCTTCTGCGCCGTCAGGAATCTCCGGGTCGGTGTCGGCGTCGATCCAATCAGCGATCGCTTGTGCCCACGCCGGCTCGATCTCGAGCAGTTCAAGCAGCATTTGAAATCGCGCGACGCTTTTCGGATCGGCCTTGCCGGTCGAAGGATCGATCAGATCGTTGAGGTTGATGCGCCCCTGCATGTCCTCGAGGCCGCCCTCTACATCGCCGCCTTCGATGGGAATCGGTGGCAAAGGTGTCGCCCAAGCCTGCGTGAAGTCGACTGTCTTGGCGCCTTTGAGATCCTTTTGCAGCGTATCCGCCGCCCACGCTTCTGCGCCCAGCGCGACTTCGTAGCCTTGGTCCATGATGAACTGGGTCGATGTGCGCCGCTGATCGAGGTAGCCGCGGAAGCTGACGTTGGTCGCAAGAATCGTTGCCAATGCAACGATGAGAATGGCGGTGATCAGTGCGATGCCGCTCTGCTTGTTCTTCATCGGCCGCAGCGGTTTCATCCGGACACCTCGACGAGCCGCTGCAGCTTGCCCCAATCCTCCAATTCCAAATTGATTTCAACTGCGATCGGTCGCTGCCTTGGATCGGTTGCGCCACCGGTGCCCGCCGCGGGCCACTGATCGTGCCAGCGATGATTGATGTCCATGAACCGCAGACTCATGCTCGTCACGTGATCGAGCAGCAGGGTGGTGACGGGTTCGCCTGTGAGAGTGCGATCGAGGACCACCCAATAGTCGCGGCGCAGTTTGTTGTCTTCGAGTCGATAGCGGACCCGCTGCAACGTGGAACGCGGCACACCTGCAGGATTGCTCCAGCCCGCGCGCGTGAGTTCTGCGAGTTCTGCCGTGCGGCTGTCGGCCAGGAGTGCGGGATCCAGCGTGCTGCCGAGTGGCTGACGAATCGGGCGAGGTTCAAGCTCGGAGAAATCCTGTGTGAGGCGCTGCATCGCTGACTGCACGGCGCGGGTTCGTTTCGCATTGCGCTCGACGATGTCCGCTTGTTTGATGAGCTCGTTGTAACCGCCCATCGCCAGCGCGCCGACGACCACGAAGATCGCGACCGCCACCATGACTTCGATGAGAGTGAAGCCTCGGCTCGTCCGCCTGCGTGAATGAATCGCGATGCTCATTTAGTAGCCGCGTGGAACCATCTCGTCAGTAGGATCCGGCGTGTCCTCGTTCGAGTCTGAGGGCTGCTCGTTCGAAGGTGGCTGTTGCTCGGTGCCCTGATCGCCGTTGTTGTCCTTCTCGCCGCCGGCCTGAGCGCCGCCTGCGTTCGCAAGTCCAGACCAATCCGCTTGCACGACTCCCGGCGGTGCAATCGCGGTTCCATAGAACCCGGTCACCGAAGCGAGCGAAGTCTTTTCGCCGGCTTCTTTCGGACGTACCGCCACATCGATGCGTCGGACGGATTCAACGGGCGTGGCTTGAACTTCCATCGTCCAGCGCCAATCTCGGCCGGCCATTTCGATGTCATCGGATGTCTTCGCAATCTTGGGTGCCGTTGGCAGCAACCGGACCTCGGTGAGCTTGTTCATCGCGATCCAATGCGCGATGGTTTTCTCACGCATGTAGGCGCTGTTGCTGGCGGTGTCGCCCACTGCTTGAATGACTGCTGTCATGCCGAGGGCAACCACCATCAACGCAACCATCACTTCGATGAGTGTGAAACCGGCGCTCGAGCGTGAGAGAGGGATGCGGTGCATTTCAGAGCCTCGCATCGGATAGCTTGCGTCGATCGCGATCGCGCAGTGACTTGCGGTCTTTCGCTTCTTCTTCGTCCGGCGGCGGATTGGTCTGCGCCACGAGCGCCCACTCTTTTTCCGCCTCGCGGCGTTCGATGCGCAGATCGTTGTCAGCTTGTGCGACCACTCGCCACAATGCTGGGGCGTTGTCGCGCTCGATTTGCACTTCGAACGGACTGATCTCCCCGCTCGATAACACCGTCACTTGAGCGGCCCATTTCTTTTGTTCCGCTTCGTCCTCGCGATTGGGGAAGTCGGGCTTCAAGACGATTTCCTTGCCGTCGATCCAAACACGCAGTTTCAGTCCCTCCGGAAGTGTGCGCGTGGCGAACAATCGATCGTCCGTGATCGTCACCCATCTTTGTTCCCGGCGATCGAACCGCAAAAATTCATATCCGCTCGCGCAGAAGAACAGGCCCACGTCGATTCCCTGTAATTCCGCCTCTTCGCGCGCTTGGCCCAACACCGCCCATAGTCGTTGCATTTGATCTTCGGACTGACGATCCCGTCCGAGTACGCCAAGCGCCAGCGTCGCCGCGGACACCAAGATGCCGATGATCACGATAACCACCAGCACCTCGATCAGCGTGAAACCGGATGATTGGCGAGCGTGCGCGCAGACGCGGCGTCTAGCCAACTCGTGCAGGGAGCGAGGAGGGTGCATCTCACGCTCGCATGAAGCTTGGATCAATCCAGGTTCCAATTGCCGATGTCCGCGTCCGGACCTTCGCCGCCTTCCTGACCATCGCGACCGAGCGTGTAGAGGTCGTATTCCTCGCCGTGCGCGCCGGGATTTACATACTTATAGTCGTTGCCCCAGGGGTCTTTGCGCACCTTGGTATAACCACCACGTTTCCAATTCCGAATCGTCGGGTCATTCGGCTGCGTTTGCAGCGCCTGCAGACCTTGCTCGCTCGTCGGATACTTGAAGTTGTCCATCCGGTAGAGGTTCAGGGCCGTTTCATAGTTGCGAATGTCCTGTTTCGCTTTGGTGATGTTTGCGTCGTCGATTCGGCCGATGACGTTGGGAACGACGATCGCGGCCAAGATGCCGAGGATCACGACGACCACCATGATCTCGATCAGAGTGAAGCCGCGAGCGAATCGGCGAGCGCGTCGCGTATTGCAAATGTCTGACATGTTCATCAATCCTTCGTCTTAATAATGAATGACGCCATTGAGACCCATGCGTAAGACCCCGCGCACTTCGCATGCAGTCCGATCCCGTCCGGGCCGCGGATCATAACAAAGCAAAACGTACGACATGGTTGAGCCACTCCCGGACTCTGCGAAATCCGAGCGGCAGCGATTGCGCTGGCTGCTTGGACTCATTTGTGCGCTGGTGGTTCTGTTGTCGCTAAGTGGCGAAAAGTTCACCGCGGCTTTGCGCTACGAGCGCGACGCAGTGCTTGCGGGGCAGTACTGGCGCTTGTTGACCGCTCATCTGGTGCACGGAAGCGTTCAGCACCTGCTGCTCAACCTCGCCGGACTCGTGGTCATTGCCGTGCTGTTTGCGCGTGACTTCCGTCCGCTGCAATGGCTGGCAATTGGGCTGATCAGCACAATTGCAATCGACATCGGCTTTGTTTGGTTTGAGCCACAGTTG
>DASTSB010000221.1:0-10454 GCA_035760885.1 Steroidobacteraceae bacterium
CCGTGCGATTTCGGTTTGGCCAATGCGCCCTCGGCAATGCCTCGCCCGTCATCGACGATGCGGAAGCGCACGCCTTGATCCTCACGCACCAACGTCATGTGAACTTGCGTGGCCTGCGCGTGCTTGGTGATGTTCGTGAGCGCTTCCTGTGCGATCCGATAGAACGCGATCGAAGTTGCCGGATCCAAGTCGTCGAAGTCTTCTTGGACATCCACATCGCAAGGCAATCCGGTGCGCCGCGTGAACTCGCGGCAGTGCGAGCGCATCGCGAAGGCCAAGCCCAGGTTGTCGAGGTGACTCGGCCGCAATCCTTCGATGACGGCATGCTTGAGCTCCACCGTCTCAGCCAGCAGCTGCAGAACGCGCTGCATTCGCTCGCGCACATCGCGTGCCTGCTCCGGCATGCGGCGCTGGATCCAATTCAGATCCATGTTGATCGCCGTCAGGTTGCTGCCCAGCGTGTCGTGCAGTTCGCGCGCGAGGCTCGCCTTCTCTTCTTCCGACACGCGAATCAGATGTTGCGATAACTCGGTGAGCTCGATCGTGCGCTGTTCGACCAGCTGATTGAGATGCTGATTGGCCTCGACCAGCGCCCGCTCGGCCTTGGCCCGCGCCCACACATAGCGCTGCAGTAGTTTGTTCAACCCGATCAGCACGGCGACGGTCACAATCGTAGTGAGCAGCGCGACACCGATCGTGACCCACATGCCGCGCAGCACTTCGCGACCGAGTGCGTCGATGCGGGCATCTTCTTCGGCAAGCATGCCCTCCACGATGCCGCGCACTCGATCCATGGTCTCTGTCGCCCGATCGGTGCCCGCAACATCAGGACTGCCGCTCGGGCCCGGCTCGGGTGTTTGTTGAATCGTTTGCTCGAGGCGACTGATCGCAGCCGCCGTCCAATGTTCGAGTTCGACCAAATCCTTTTGCCGCTGCGGGTTGTCGGCTGTCAGGTTGCGCAGCCGATCGATCTCGGCGCGCCAGCTGCGCATCGCGCGGTAGTACGGCTGGAGGTAGTCGGTCTGGCCTGTAAGCAGATACCCACGCTGCCCCGATTCGGCGGTCGCGATCACAGCCTGGAAGCTACTCAGCGAGCGTTTGATCTCATAGGAGCGGGCGTAGTGCGCGTTGGTATCCATCGTGTGACCCGTGTTCACGATGAGCAGGCACGCATTGGCGATCAACAGTGCAATCGAAACCAAGATGACTGCGATGACGTGCAGCGGGACCCGAGCGTCGGCGACGATGGCACGCGCGGAATCGCTGGCTTCAGGTGCAGGCGCGCTTTGTACGTCCATTCAAGTGGGGCGCAGTGAGGGATCAGGTAAACGCTACGCCGCAAATCGAGGTTCCGTTGTCCGGCAAACGTTTGCAGCGCAATGCGATGGGCCGGAACCTTACAAAAGCGCAACACGTTTCCGAGCCGCAATCGTGCACTTGGTTGCACGTAGGCGCAGCCGAAGGGCGACGCGCCCGTTGCTTTGGTAGACCCGTGCTTTGGTAGACAGGTCGCTTTGGTAAACAACATGAGGAGATTGCTATGAAGACCAATGCATATTGGATGGTTGCGCTTGCCGGCTTGGCGCTCGCTGCTTGCAACAAGGCTGAATCCCCGGCAGAAGTGCAGCACGATGTCACCGCTGCTCAAGCTGAGGGCCAGAAGGATGTTGCGGATGCGCGGGCTGACGCGCAGGAAAACGTCGCAGATCAACAGCAGGATGTAGCTCAAGCTGCTCAGGACAACGATCGTGAAGACATGCAGGACGCCGCGAAGGATGTAAATCAGGCGCAGGCCAAGGGCGACTACAAGGTGGCCGTTGCTCAGGCGGAAGCCAATCACAAGGTTGCGATGGAGAAGTGCGAAGCGCTGAAGGGCGACGCACAGAAAGATTGCAAAGACCGCGCCGATGCGGACTTTGACCGCGCCAAGCGCGACGCAGAGACGCGCCGCGACGGTTCGGGTTAATCTAGCCGCACCTTAGCCCGGTGGTCGCCGGTTCGGACTCGGAGCGCTGAATATGTTACGTCACCAAGTTGCGGCAGCGATGCTCGCAGCCCTGTTGGGCTCTGCTTTTGCAGGCTGCACCTCGACGCCTACTCAGCAATCCGCCGGTCAGGCCATCGATGACGGTGTCGTCACCGCGAAGGTGAAAGCCAAATTGGTCCAGGATCCTGTGACCAAGGCGCACGAGATCAACGTGGAGACCTTCAAAGGCACCGTGCAGCTGAGCGGGTTCGTGGAATCGGACGAAGCTCGAACCCGAGCAGTTGAGCTGGCAAAAGATGTGGATGGCGTAAAGCAGGTGAAGGACGCGCTCGAGGTTCGTAAGAGCACCTAGTCCTCATCTGCCAACGGAAGCAAAGGGCGGGCCGAGTCGGTCCGCCTTTTTTTTGGAAGGAATCTCGCGTTGCCTTGGCAATAGAACCGTGAATCGTCCGGTCTATGCCTTCGGGAACGATACATGCTCCGCGAGGTACCCGCGGGCTCGCTTCGACGTCCCCGGTCGCCGGCTCTCACGAGCCCCCCAGACCGCGCTGCCCCTCAAACTTTTGGAGCTCAACATGACAACGAAGAAACTCTCTGGATTCGCATTGGCTTCAGCCGCGGCTTTGGTATTTGCTACCGCGACGATTAGCACCGCCAGCGCCGACGAGGCGAAGGTGAAATGCGAAGGCGTGAATTCGTGCAAGGGTACGTCCGCCTGTAAGACCGCCTCGCACGCATGCAAAGGCCAGAACTCGTGCAAGGGCCAAGGCTTCCTCGAACTCAACAAGGCCGACTGCGACGCTGCGAAAGCCAAGCAGAAGTCCTAAACTGCCCGGTACCAACTGCAACTCATGGGCGGCGTACTCTCAAGGGCGCGCCGCCTCGCTTCATGACCTCCTCGACCTCCCATCAGCAAAACCGAATCGAAGGATTCGGCTTAGGTCTTCGCCCGCAGCACTACGAAGCGCTACTCGGTGAGCTTCGAGGCAGCGTTGCATGGCTCGAAGCGCTGACCGACAACTATCTCGTTCCTGGCGGCAAACCGCTGCATTTTCTAGAGCGTTTGCGCGCCGACTACCCTGTCGTGCTACATGGCGTATCGCTCTCGATTGGTAGCATCGATCCGTTGAATCTGGCTTATCTGGACAGCGTACGAACGCTTGCCGATCGCACTCAGGCTGCCTGGGTTTCCGATCATTTGTGTTGGACCGGCGTCGCAGGAACCAACCTGCACGATCTAATGCCGCTGCCTTTCACCGAAGAATGCGTGCGCCATGTGGCTGCGCGAGTTGAACAAGTGCAAGATCGGCTGCAACGCCGTTTGGTGCTCGAAAATGTTTCGAGCTACGTAAGCTTCGCCCAATCGGAAATGACCGAGTGGGAATTCATCCGCGAGATTTGCGAGCGCGCTGATTGCGAATTGCTGTTGGACATCAACAACGTGTACGTCAGCGGCATCAATCACAAGTTCGATCCGCTGGAATACCTGCGCACTATTCCTCGCCACCGCGTGCGCCAGTTTCACCTCGCAGGTCATCGCAATCTCGGCACCCACTTGATCGACACTCACGATGAGCCGGTATGCGAAGACGTGTGGAATCTCTATGCACATGCGCTTGCGCTATTCGGCCCCGTTCCCACGATGATCGAGCGCGACGACAACATCCCCGAGTTGCCCGTCTTGTTGGCGGAGCTGGACCGCGCACGACAAATAGCCCACACGGCACAAGCTGCATGAGCGCGCTTGCGGAATTGCAGCACGCGTTCCAAGCGCTCGTACTCACGGGTAACGCCAGCGCGCAATCGCAGATCGTCAACACGTCTGAGTTGAGCGCTTCGGCGCGGCTCGCGATCTATGCCGAGGCGTATCGATTGCGTTTGATCGAGGCACTCGCCAGCAACTACCCCAGACTCAAAGAGACGCTTGGGGAGCAAGAGTTCGATACCCTCGCACTGCGATATATCGAAACGCATCGCTCCCAACATCCGTCCATTCGCTGGTACGGCCATAGGCTTGCCGAACTGCTCGTAATCGAGCGGGTGAATGAACCATGGCTTGCCGAACTCGCGCGATGGGAGTGGGCCGTCGCCTTCGCGTTCGACGCGCCCGATGCGGTGCCACTCGATGCATCGGCACTCTCGCGCATCCAACCCGAACAGTGGTCGGAATTGCGCCTGGATTTTCATCCTTCGATTCAGCGGCTCGATATGCATTCCAATGCGGTCGCTTTGTTCAAGGCGTTCACAGAAGAACAAGCTGCGCCCACTCCCGGCATCGAGCCGCGCACCGCCTGGCTCATCTGGCGCCAAGACTTGAAGACGCAGTATCGGTCGCTAGAGGACGATGAAGCTGCGGCTCTCGATGTGATGCGAGGGCAAGGTACGTTTGCCGATGCGTGCGAGATGCTGTGCCAGTGGCATGAGGTCGATCAGGTTCCACTGCGCGCCGCGAGCTACATGCAACGCTGGTTGCATGATCAATTGGTCTGCGCGGCCGGATAGATCGCACGCGCTGCTCCTGCGGGCGTTGTATTCATCCCATTGCACCGCGCTTCAGCAGATGCGCCACCGTACGCGCACGTAGCGCTCCATCGCGTCCGCGAAATTCCGGCGTCGCGGCGCAGCTTGCATACTTATTTTTTTGTACTTGGGATCGCCAGCTCAAATGCGTATGGTGTCGCTCGTTGACGGCAATGAGCTCGGCCCATGCGCTCGGCATCAGAACTTCCCTTCGGGACGCTGCCAGCGGACCACATCATTCCCGCACTTCCGAAGGACGTGTGGTTCTCCGCCGTAGGTGGCGAACTCACCGAAATCGAGCGCGCAGAGTGCCGTCATCATCTATTGAAAATCGGCAAGCCCGATGAGGTCGTTCTGGTGCACACCTGGGAACAAGCTCACGCGCTCGTCAGCGGTCCAACGTGTGCCGCGTGCTTGGAATACGAACGCGCCGAAGAGCGCCGGCTGTTCGAGGTCGCATCCCATCAACTCACGCCCGACACCGTGCTGTTGCGCCTATCGAACTTGATGCGAGGCAGTGCCGATTTGTTTCGCGGTCCTGCGAGCATTGCCTGTAGCAAAGCGGCGGTGAGCGATCCAGCGATCCCTTCAGCAGCCGCGGGATGCGCATCGCAAGCGTTGCATCAGTACGGATTGGCGCGGCTTGCCGGCGAAGGCGAAGATCATTTCTTTGCTGCCAAATTCCGCTTGTTTCTCGGCGGACGCTGGCCGCTCGGCGCCGACGCTTCGCAGTTCTATCTGTTCTAGAACCTATCTCAAGATCCCTTGTGAGCCGCGTCCATAAGGGATTCAGAGATAGTTATAGTTCTTGACCCTCTCTGCTGCATCCTCGGCACGGCGCTACGAGTAGAATGCCGGCCCCGCTTCCGTGATACGTGTGGGCCGTCCATGTCATATCTATTCGCACCAGCCGCCTTTCCGAGCATCGAGATCGTGGGACGCACGGAGCGATTTGCGGTTCATCGGATCTACTGTGTCGGTCGCAACTACGCTGCTCACGCCCGCGAGATGGGACACGATCAACGCGAACCGCCATTCTTCTTCATGAAACCGGCTGACGCAGTGGTACCGAATCGCGCGACGATTCCATTTCCCTCACGCACATCCAACTTGCATCACGAAGTGGAACTGGTCGCTGCGCTTCAGAGTGGTGGACGCAACATTCAAGCGCACGAAGCACAACGACACGTGTTCGGATATGCGGTGGGCAACGATCTGACGCGTCGCGATTTGCAATCCGAAGCTCGCGACAAGAGCCGCCCATGGGATACCGCAAAGGGCTTCGATCGCTCCGCCGTCGTGGGAAACATCCACCCGATCGAGAAGACCGGCCCGCTCGAAAACGGACGAATTTGGCTCAACGTCAACGGCGAGCCGCGCCAGCAAGGCGATTTATCGGAGTTGATCTGGAACGTGCCGGAAATCATCGCCGAGCTGTCCACCTACTTTGAGCTCGCGGCAGGCGATCTCATTTTCACCGGCACGCCTTCAGGGGTGGGCCCGCTCAAGCCCGGTGATCGCATCGACAGCGGTATCGAGGGTTTGGATACGGTGGTCACCATCCTGGGTACGGAGATCATTTAATGGAAGGCGAACTGCAGCTCTACACGTTCTTTCGCAGTTCGGCTGCGTATCGCGTGCGCATCGCGCTGAACATCAAAGGGCTTCATTACCGTTCGATGTCCAAAGCACTGGCGAAGGGCGAACAGCTCCAAGCCGACTACTTGGCAATCAATGCGCAAGGGCTGGTACCCGCACTGGTCGTGCAGGACGCAGTACTGACGCAGTCGCTAGCCATCATCGAATATTTGGATGAGGAATATCCCACTCCGCCGCTGTTGCCTCGCGATCCGATTGGACGCGCGCAAGTGCGTGCGATCGCGCTTGCAATCGCGTGCGACATTCATCCGCTCAACAATTTGCGCGTGCTGAATTATTTACGGCGCGAGTTCAAACAAGACGATGAGGGCGTGAACGCTTGGTATCGCCATTGGATTGCGGAAGGGTTCCGCGCGCTCGAACAATGGGCGCAAAAATACTCGACAGAGGGGCGTTACTGCTTTGGAGACAGCGTTTCGTTAGCGGACGTATTGCTAGTGCCGCAAATGTTCAACGCACGGCGCTTCCAGACGGATCTCGCGCCCTATCCAAAGCTGGTGCAGATCTGTGGGCATTTGGAAGCGCTGCCTGAATTTGCGGCTGCGCGTCCGGAAGCTCAGCCGGACGCGCAGCAGTAGCTAATTACCCGAGCAGCTTTTCAGCGGCGGCCAGCAACACCGAGAGCGCCACACCTTCGGCGGCAAGACCCACTTCGGCGCGATCCGGGAAGCTGGGCGCGATTCGAATCGTGCGATCTTCCGGATCTTTCCCGTAGGGATGGGTAGCGCCTGCAGGCGTGAGTTCGACACCCGCGGCCTTTGCCAACTGCACCACTTTGGCTGCGCACCCAGGCAGCACGTCCAACGAAATGAAGTAACCCCCCTTGGGCTGCGTCCATTCGGCGACGCCGGTGCCGGCGAGATATTGATCGAACGTCTGCAGCACCTGCGAAAACTTCGGTTCCATGATGGCGCGGTGCTTATCCATCAGCGCATCGATGCCGCCGATTTTTTGTAGGAAGCGCAAATGACGCAGCTGATTCACTTTGTCGCCGCCGATGGTGCGCTTCTCCATGCGCTTCAAATACCAAGCGACGTTCTCTTTGGAGCTGGCGAAGATCGCGACGCCCGCACCGGCGAAGGTGATCTTCGAGGTCGAGCCGAAGATGAACGCGCGATTCGGGTTGCCGTGCTTGGCACAGAGCTCATCGATGTTCGCGATTTCGATCCGCTCCGGGGTCAGATGATGCACGGTATATGCGTTGTCCCAGAACAGGCGGAAGTCTTTCGCCGCCGTCGGCATCTTCGCTAAGCGCTCGATGGTGGCGGTGTCGTACACCGCACCGGAAGGGTTGCTGTACTTCGGCACGCACCACATGCCTTTGATCTGGGGATCGCTCGCGACCAGCCGTTCAACGACATCCATATCCGGGCCGTTCTCGCGCATCGGCACGGGAATCATCTCGATGCCGAACTCCTGGCAAATCGAAAAGTGGCGGTCGTAACCCGGCACTGGGCACAGGAATGCGATGCGTGACTCGCGGCTCCAGGGCTGCGCGCTGTCGCACGTGCCTTTGAGCAGCGAATAGACGACCGTGTCGTGCATGATCGATAGGCTCGCGTTATCGCCAATGATCAGACGATCTGCAGTGACGCCAAAGACAGGCGCAAGCAGCGCGCGAAGCTCCGGCAAACCGGCGAGTTCGCCGTAGTTGCGGCAATCGATTGCCCCCGCCTTGTAGTCATTTGCACCAGGCAGGCTCAGCAAATCCGTACTCAGATCGAGCTGTTCGCTCGCCGGCTTGCCGCGCGTGAGATTGAGCTTCACTCCCCGTTTGGCGAACGCGTCGTAGCGATTCTTGATGTCCTGGTGAAAGGCGCGCAGTTCGGCGGGAGTGAGCGACGGAAGCGGGCGAGCGGGCGCAGCGGCAGAGGCTGCGGTGGCAGTCACTGACATGAGATCCTCGAGGGGCGATTGGAATGGGCGCAAGTGTATCCCGAGATGGGTGCCCGTTAGACCGCAACTTCACGGAAAAATGTGCGCCAGTGCACGCTCGGTAGTTCCTGCAATGGCCTTCCGCAAACCCGTTGGATAGCATCCCGACCCGTCCAACAGCCTCGATGCGGTTGGCGACGGATCGGCAGGTTTGTACACGGAAATCGGCTCTAACTTTTTAAGTTACGGATGACGTCTTCTCCCTCCCCCCAGGTTTTAATTGTCGGCGCAGGCGCCGTAGGCGCGTTTTTCGGCGCAGTGCTCGCGCGCCAGGGGGCGGTCGTTTCCGTCGTTGCCAGGTCCGACTACGAGAGCGTCCGCAACGGCGGCTTCCGTATTGAAAGCCCGATCCTGGGATCCACCACTTTCCGGCCGGCCGCCACCTTTCGCGACGCAGTAGACGCCTCGCCTCCCGATTACTTAATCCTGAGCACGAAAGTGCTCCCGCAGGTCGACCGAGCGGCGCTGATTCGGCCGGCCGTGGGACCCAAAACCATCATCGTCCTGCTGCAGAACGGTCTCGATATCGAAGCGGACGTCGCCAAGCAGTTCCCCCACAACGAACTGTTGAGCTGCATCGCATTCATTGCGGTGGCGCGTACTGGGCCGGGCGAGATTCACCACCAATCTGCAGGTTCGCTCGCGCTCGGGACCTACCCTTCAGGGATTAGCGAAACGGCACGCAAGCTTGCAGCCCTGTTCGACCAAGGCGGCGTGAAATGCCGCTTGGTTGAGGACGTTCAAACTGCACGCTGGCAAAAGGCGCTATGGAACGCGTCTTTCAACCCGCTTTCGATCTTGGGCACGGGCTTGGATACCGCGACGCTCCTCGGCGACCCCTCGGGGGAGCAACTGGTGCGCGACTTGATGCAGGAAGTGCTGAGGATCGCGGCATCTGCTGGTCATTCCTTGCCGGCAAACCTCATCGACCAACTGATAGGCACGACCCGGGCGATGCCTGCATATAAGACGAGCATGGCATTGGACGTGGAGTCCGGACGGCCTACTGAAATCGAAGCCATTCTCGGCAACGTGGTGCGCTCGGCGCGCCGCCTATCCGTGAACGTACCGAAGCTGGAAATGCTGTACACCCTTGCGCGGATCGTCGAGCACACACGGGCTCGCGACCAAAGTTGACGATAAGAAACCACCCGCGAATCCCCATAGCTTTGGGGTGATCGTAGGGAAAACCGGAGCGATGCTAGGCGGCTCTTTCGAGCCGCCTTCTTTTTTTCGAATGTCGCGGTTCGCGGGGGACGGGCTTCAGCCCTGCTTCTTCTGCAATGCTTTCGGCGGCTGTCTAACCGCGTGCAGGACGTTGTCCGCCACCCGCTCCATCCATCCGCCCGAATACAGCATCATCTTCAGCGAATGCAGCAGGATCTGGCCCGGCCCCTCGATGGCCAACCGGCAGTCCTCTTCGATTCTGCAGTTTTGCATCTCGAACACGCCGCTCCCCTCGAGCACCAAGTTCACGTCCTTGAAATAGCAGTCGATAAAGCATTTGCCGTCGAGCACGACTCGCTGACCGGTAAAGGACTTGCCGCGTATGGTCTTCATCTTGAACTCACATCACTTGAATCGGTGGCCTCGGCTCGGGATCGAGCGTTGCCGTTGTATTTGAGCACGTGGCGATTCTCATCGAATCGCCACGCGCCTGCTATCACTTCGCCTTACGCGGCGAACGTGACTTCTTCTTTGCTGCCTTCTTAGCCGACTTCTTAGCCGATTTTTTTGCAGGCTTCTTTGCAGCCTTGCGAGTTGCTGCCCGCTTGGCCGATTTGCGTGCTCCCCGCGCCGACTTCGCTGAGGCGCGTTTGGCGCCGCGCTTTTTCGCGCCGGACTTGCGAGCCGTCTTTGCAGACTTCGATTTCTGGGCGGATTTCTTGGCTACCTTGCTCTTCTTCTTGGCTTTGGCAGCTTTAGTCTTCGTGCTCGATTTTTTCGCTACCTTGCGCGCCGGCCGAGCCTTTTTCTTGGGCGCCGATTCCGATGCATCAGGCTCGATCGGGCTGCTGAGTTCTTCGACTTCTGCTGTCGCGACGGATTGCGTGGACGCAGCGGCCGCTTCTTTCGCGCCCTGCAGATCCGCTGCCAGCGTGTGAGCGGCCAACGCCCCGCCTTGAGGATCCGCGAACTGGACGATCCAATCCCCGCCCGGCACCTCCATCGGTCCGTTCAGAACCTTGCCGCCGGCGCTCTTCACCTTCTTCACGATTTGATTGACGTCTTTCACGCGCACGTAACCCAGCCAGTGCGGCGCCGTCCCACCCTGTGGGGCATAGATGCCGCCTTCCTGTTTGCCGTCGCGACCGAAGATGTAGTACGTGCCCATCTCACCCATGTCATGGGC
>DASTSB010000222.1:0-13632 GCA_035760885.1 Steroidobacteraceae bacterium
CCCGCATGTCGGATGATGGCTGACTTTGCGGTCGTTAGGACCACAGCCACAGCGGCTGAAATGCAGCGAATTTGTACCAGCTCAATGAAAACTCAGGTCCTGGCATGAGCAAGATCAACAGAACGAAGGATTGCGAGCGCAAAAGCGGACGGCGTTCAGCGTCGGCCAAAGCTGCGCTCACTGCACTTGCAACGCTCGCATTGGCGGCGGCGCCACACTCTGCGTCGGCCGATGCACGCAGCCAAGCGAAGCGCATGTACGACCGTTTGACGGGCACACCGCCGTCGCCGGCGTTGTTGGACACGCTCACGACGAAGCTCACCAACGAAGGTGCCGTCGCGACTGCGATGTACATCGTCGATCCGAGTCAGGCGCATTCGAGCGACTTCTATCGCGTGACGCTGAAGAACTTCGCGACGCCATGGACCAATCGCGATCGCAACGTCTTCGCACCGTTGAACGACTACACCGCGACCGTGATCGGCATGGTTCGCGACGATAAAGATTTTCGCGGCTTGCTCTCGGACGACATCTTGTACGTCGGCGCCGCCGGTTCGTATTCGCCCACCAGCAATGCGATGTATGAGGACTTGGAAAGCACGAATGCGGATTTGCGGCTGAAGTCCGTGCTCGCTGAAACGATGCAATCGAGCGTGACCGGCATTCCAGCTACCGCGACTGCGGGAATCATCACGTCACGTGCGGCGGCGCAGGCGTTTTTTATCGCCGGCACCAATCGCGCGATGTTCCGCTTCACGATGTTGAATCACCTGTGCCGCGACATGGAGCAGATCCTCGACACGACTCGTCCGCCCGATCGCATTCGGCAGGACGTTTCGCGCAGCCCCGGCGGCGATAGCAGCGTGTTCTTGAATAACTGCATCGGTTGCCACGATGTCATGGATTCGATGGCGCAAGCATTTGCTTACTACAACTACGACGAAACTGCCGGCCGCCTGGTGTACACGCCCGGCCAAGTGCAGCCGAAGTACCTCATCAACTCCGACAACTTCAAACCCGGCTACGTCACGCCGGACGACGCATGGGAAAACCGCATGCGGCTGCCGGGACAGAACACGGCTTTGGGCTGGGAAGGCCAAGACGATCAGGTGCGCGGCGGTAACGGTGCCAAGTCATTGGGTCAGGAACTCGCGCACAGCCGTGCATTCGCACAGTGCCAAGTCGAGAAGGTGTTCCGAAACGTCTGTTTCCGTTCGCCGAATACGGCTGATCAAACTGCCGTGAAAGACATGACGGACGAGTTCATCGGTTCGAGCAACGGCAACATGAAGCGTGTGTTCGCCGAAACCGCCGCGTACTGCGCCGGTAATTAATAGGAGACGGTGAGCATGAAACGCACAATGAAACTTGGCGTTGCACGACTTGCTGCGATCGCCCTCGTGGGCGTGCTGGCACTCGCAGGTTGTAGCGGTGGCGCGAAGACCGAGCAGAACCCGGTCACGAGCGGCCCGGATGCGGGGCCGTCGTATACCGGTCCTGCCCCAGTGTCCGATGACGTGCAAGCGTTCAAGGTCAACTTCTGGGAAAACGTTCGCGGCACGAACCGCTGCGGCAACTGCCACAAAGCGGGCGGCCAGATGCCGAACTTTGCACGTTCGGACGACGTGAACGAGGCATATCAACAGGCACAAAGCGTCATCAATCGCGAGAATCCGTCGCAGTCGACGATCGTCGTGAAGGTTGGTGGCGGTCACAACTGCTGGCTTGCTGACCCAAGCGCCTGCGCCTCGATCTTGACCACGTGGATCACCAATTGGGTTGGTGCGAGTGGCTCCTCTGCCAAGCAGATCGAACTGGTGCCGCCGAAGAACGTGCGCGATCCCGGCACGACCAAGCGTTTCCCGGATTCGTCGGCCGGGTTCAAGCCGGTGCATGACTTGCTCCTCGAGTACGGCTGCAACCGTTGCCATACGTCGACCTCGGCCACGGCGCAGTCCCCGTTCTTCGCTTCAGCAGATATCGAGGAAGCGTATGCAGCGGCCAAGCCGAAGATGAATCTGGATCATCCCGAGCAATCGCGCTTCGTGGTTCGTCTGCGTAATGAGTTCCACAACTGCTTTGTGGACTCGACGCATAGCTGTGCAGTCGACGCGCAAGAAATCCAAGACGCGATCGCGGCGATGGCCGCCGGCATCACGGCGGATCCTGTAACCAACACGGTCATCAGTAAGGCGACGACGCTTTACGAAGGCACCGTCGCAAGCGGCGGCAGTCGATTTGATTCCAACGTCATCGCTCTATACGAGTTCAAGACGGGCACCGGCAATACTGTGTACGACACGAGCGGTGTCGATCCTGCTGCGGATCTAACGCTCACCGGGACAAAGGGCAATGACTTCGACTGGGTCGGCGGCTGGGGCGTGCAGTTCAAGAGCTCGATGGCAAAAGCGCAGGCGTCCACAACGGCAAGCCGCAAGCTGTATCAGCGCATCACGTTGACGGGCGAGTACTCGATCGAAGCATGGGTGATCCCAGGCAATGTGACGCAAGAGGACTCGCGCATCGTGAGCTACTCGGGCAGCAAGACCACACGCAACTTCACGCTCGGTCAGACGATGTACAACTACGAAGCCTTCGGTCGCAGCAGCACCACTGATGCGAACGGCGAAGTGAAGCTTGCGACCAAGGATGCCGACAAGAAGCTGCAAGCGGCGCTTCAACACGTCGTTGTGACATTCGATCCGGTGCGCGGCCGACGGATCTACGTGAACGGTGAAGACACCGGCGTCATGGATTCAAGCGGTGGTTCGTTGTCCGAGTGGGATAACAGCTTCGCGCTGGTGCTCGGTAACGAAGTCAGCAACGACAAGCCATGGGCAGGTGTAGTGCGACTGGTCGCAATTCATGACCGCGCGCTCACCGAAGAACAGATCAAGCAGAACTTCGCAGCTGGCGTGGGTGAGAAGTACTTCCTCCTGTTCGGCGTCGAGCACATCACCGAGATCCCGAAGTCGTACATCCTGTTTGAAGCGGCTCAATACGACAGTCATGGCTACCTATTCGCCAACCCACGATTCGTGAGTTTGGATCCAGCCGCAACGCCGAACGATCTGCGTATCAAGGGTATGCGCATCGGTTTGAACGCGTCCGAGCCGCAAGTCGGGCAGGCTTATCGATTGATCGACAAGACGATTGCCAACAGCGACTACACGCCGGCGAGCGGTGCAGGTATCTCCACTGTCGGCACGATCATTCCGCTCGAGAAGGGACCGGCAGACGATGAGTTCTACCTGTGCTTCGACCAGCTCGGCAGCAAACAGGATGCGTGCAGCGATTTTGCGCGAGTGAGCGTCACGCCAACCGTCGATGACACACCGAGGTCGGATATCGGCGTGCGCACGTTCGATGCGATCAACGCAACGATGGCGTCGATGACGGGCGTGAGTCCGAACGCGGTCAAGACTACGTACGACGGCATTCGTCAGTCGCTGCCAGCAGTGAATGACATCCAAACGTTCTTGTCGTCGCACCAGACGTCGATCGCGCAGTTGGCGCTCGCGTACTGCAAGGCGATGGTGAACAACGGCGGGGGCGTCTTCGGCACGCTGCCGTCGAGCTTGAGTCCCACTGCTGGTGATTCGAGCCACAACGCAATCATCAACCCGCTCTACACGAACTTCGTCGGCAACGTGTCGACACAACCTGATCAGGCTAACGTGAAAGCTTCGTTGGATTTGCTGATCACCGATTTGTGTACGGCCAAGACTTGCGATGCCCAACGCACGCGCGATGTGGCTACGGCTGCATGCGGTGCAGTGCTGGGCAGTGCAATCTCGATCGTTGAATAAGAGGCAAAGGTATGTCGTTCATCATCAAGTCGCGCAGCAAACGCAAGGCCCTGGGTTTGAATGAGCCACTGCGCCACGAGTCGCACAAGCGGCCCGTCACGCGCCGAGATTTCTTGGCGCAAGGATTCACCACGGGCGCAGCGACTGTGCTGGTGCCGAGTCTGCTAGCTTCACTGCTGAAGCCCGGGACTGCCGGCGCCGATCCAGCCACGACACTGGCGGCTGACATTCAGCGATTGAAGTCTGCGGGCGTCTGTAACATCACCGGCGGCGCGGGCAAGATTCCGTTCATCTGTTTCGACTTGGCTGGCGGGGCGAATATTTCCGGTTCGAACGTGCTGGTCGGGCAAGCCAACGGCCAGCAGGATTTTCTAAGCGTGCAGGGCTATTCGAAGCTCGGCATTCCGGGAAACATGGTGCCGAATGCAAGCGTCACAGGCACATTCGTCGATACGCAGTTCGGTCTCGCATTCCATTCCGATAGCGCGTTCCTACGCGGCATGTTGTCCACGACCAGTGCCGCAACTCGCGCGAACGTGAACGGAGCCGTCATCCCGGCGCGCTCAGAAAACGATACGAGTAACAACCCTCACAATCCGATGTACGGGTTGGCGAAATACGGCTCCAAGGGTGAGCTACTGACGTTGATCGGTTCGCAGAATTCCGATTCGGGCGGTAATTCGATGGCGCCGGCAGCTCTCATGGATCCGGCCAATCGCCCGACCAAGATCGATCGTGCAAGCGATGTGGTTGGCCTCGTCGACACCGGAGATGTGGCAACGATTCTGAGTGGACCGGATACGGTCCGCACCCTCGAAACCATGGCGCGCCTCAGCAAGCACAAGGTCGGCTTAGCCGTCGGCGATGCGCAGGATCTAGAAGCGGGTACCGTCACCACTGCGCTTGACAATGCCGAAGACATCGACCTGCGCAAACGCTATCTATGCAGCTACGTGAAGACTGCGGATACGGTGAATACGTTCAGTGTGAAGGGCGCACTGGACCCGCTGCAGGACACGGACATCGCCGGGATTCCCGCCTTCGGCGCCAACGTGAAGAACGATGGCGAATTCCAGAAAACCGCTTCGGTCATGAAGCTCGTGGTCCCGGGCTTTGCAGGCGCAGGGACGATTAGCATGGGTGGATTCGACTATCACACCGGCGATCGTTCGACCGGCGAACAGCGCGACTTCCGAGCTGGCCAGTGCATGGGTGCATGTCTGGAGTACGCCGCTCGCTTGGGGAAGCCATTGATGCTCTACGTCTTCAGCGATGGTTCGCTGTCCTCGAACGGCATGGTGGACAACTCGACAGACGGCCGTGGCAAGGGCGTGTGGACCAGCGACAACCAGCAGACCGCGTCGGCGTTCTTCTTGGTTTACAACCCGAAGGGTCTGCCGGCCCTCACACGACCGACGAGCAACCAAATCGGCTATTTCAGAAAGGATGGCGACGTCGAGACGGCGAGCAGCCCGGCAGCGAACAGCGTCAACTTGCTCGTGCAGACCGTGTTGCTGAATTACATGGCGCTCCACAATGAAGTGGGCTCATTCAACGGCCTGTTCGGCAATGCGCTGGGAACGGGTTCTTCGTTGGACAGCCTGATTGCCCTCCAGCCGATCTGCAACGGGACGATCAACGGCTAATTTCCCGTCCGTTCGTTCAAAAGGCCCGGCTTCGCCGGGCCTTTTCATTTTCTTAATCCCCCGTCGGTAGATCTTTCTTAGCCCACGCGTCCTACCTTTTCGAATGCCCGTTCGGGAAAGGTAAACTCCGCGCTCCTGATACGAGCGCCACTGACGCGGTGATCTAGTGACTGAATCCCAAGCAGAGCTGTCTGCTTCCTCTTTGAATCCCAAACGACTGCGTGCGCGCCGGTGGTCCCTTTCGCTGGAAGCGCTGCTCGCGGTCGCGGCGTTGTACTTCATCGTGGTGCTGAACGGCCCCTTCTGGAGTGCTCTGCTCGCGGGGCGCGCGTTCAATGGGTCGACAGTGTTCTTTGTGGCTGCAGTGGGGATTGCGCTGGTCGCGCTCACGTACGCGTTGCTGAGTCTGATCGTCTGGCGGCCATACGTACGAGTGGCGCTGACACTGCTCTTCTTCACCGCGGCAGGCTGTGTCTATTTCATGTCGAGCTTTGGTGTCGTGCTCGATCCGGACATGCTGCGCAATCTCTTCCATACGGACTATCGCGAGGCAAAGGAGTTTGTCGGCTTCAAGCTCTTTTTTGTCGTGTTTGCATACTCGGTCATACCGATTGTGTTCGTCTGGTGGGTCAACATCCGCCCGCAATCCTGGAAGCGAACCGCGATCGTTCGCGTTGCGGGATTCGCTGCCAGCATCGTTATCGCAGCGGGGTCGTTGCTACTCGTCTATCAAGATTTCGCCTCGGTGATGCGCAACAAGCACGAGATGCGCTATCTGCTCGTTCCCGGCAATTTCCTGTACTCGTCCATTCGAGCGTTATCCGCCGATACGCGGGCAGCCGCAAAGCCGAAGGAGCCGATCGCGACGGACGCAACGATGCTTCCTGCGGGTAAGACACGCCCGTTGCTGTTCGTCCTCGTCGTCGGTGAGACCGTGCGTGCCGATCACTTCGGTTTGAACGGCTACGAGCATCAGACCACGCCCGAACTCGCCAAGCTCGACGTGATCAATTTCTCTGACGTGACCTCGTGCGGTACCTCGACGGAGGTCTCGCTGCCGTGCATGTTTTCGCGATGGGGCAGGGCGCACTACAACGAGAACAAAATTCGCTCCGAGCAGAGCGTGCTGAATGTTTTGGCGCGCCTCGGCGTGAACGTCTTGTGGCGAGACAACCAAGCCGGTTGCAAAGGCGTTTGCGTCGGCGATGGCATTCGCTCGGATACCTTCTTGGGTGCATCAGTGCCACAGCTTTGCCAAGAGGGCCGCTGCTACGACGAGGTCTTGCTCCACGGTCTAAACGACCGGCTCGCGGCAAACACAGGGCCGTCGCTCGTGGTGATGCACCAGTTAGGCAATCACGGTCCGGCGTATTTCAGCCGCTATCCACCGCAATTCAAGAAATTCACGCCGACGTGCGACACAGCAGAGCTGCGCGGTTGTTCGCGGGAAGCCATCATCAACTCGTACGATAACGCAATCCTCTATACCGACTATGTGTTGGCGCAGACGATCGAGCTGCTGAAGAGCCTCTCGGATCGCTACGACACCGCACTTTTGTACGTCTCGGATCACGGCGAATCGCTTGGCGACCATGGCCTGTATCTGCACGGCATGCCGTACGCGATCGCACCGCGCGAACAGATCCACGTACCGATGGTTCTCTGGCTTTCGCCCCAATTCACTCAGACACTCGGCATCAGCGAAGCGTGCATGCGTGAGCGCGCGAAACAACCTACGAGCCATGACAATCTCTTCCACACGCTGCTCGGCGTCTTCGATGTGCAGACGTCGGAATACGATCGGAGCAAGGATTTGTTGGCGGGATGTGAACAATAGTAGACGACGGATCGCTGCGCGATCAGGAAGGACTTGCGTCAGGTAGGACGCTGGCGCGTCAAGAAGGACTTACGTCAGGACAGAAACTGGGTCCCGTGTCTGACTTGCCGATAGGCCTTCCTGATCCGAAGGATCCTTCTTGCCAAAGGCCGACCTGACGACGCAGTCGTCCGTCCCTGCACGATCACCAACCGTACCTCACCTCCCAAAACACCGTCCTTCCCCGTCCGGGGAAGTAACGATAGTTGCCGAATGCAAAGTCGGCGCGATCCGCATACGCAACATCGGTGAGGTTGTCGACGCGGACGGTCGAGCTCCATTCATTCGACAGCTGCCAGGCGAAGCGCAGGTTGAGCAAGCGATAGCCGCCGTAGGTGTGTGCATTGGAGGCGTCGATGAAGTAGCGGCCAACTGAAACCAACTCAAGTTCGCTGTTGACGCGATCGAAGGCCCGCCAGTCAACTCGGGCGGTATTAATGTGGCGAGGCGCGGTGTCGATGTCGCGTCCGGCGACGATGGTTTCGCCGGCATCGATGACGCGGTCGAAATCATAAGTGTGTTTCGCGATGGTGCCGGCGAGTGCGACTCCCAGCGAGTCGATGGGCCGGTACTGCAGCTCATATTCGAACCCGCGATGCTTGGTCTTGCCGTCGCTGACGTTCAGGCCGTTGCTGTCGCGGAAGATAAAATGATTTTTGCGCATCGCGAATGCAGCGAGCGAGTAGTTAAACCGTTCGATGTGGCCGCGCGCACCCACTTCGATGCTATCGAGCGATTCGGAATCCAAGTTCGCGATGCTCTGTTGGCGCTGCAGCCGATAGAGCTCGTTCGTGTCTGGCGCGCGCGACCCACGAGCGACGGCAACATACGTCATGTGGTCTGGACTGATCTGATACGCGAGCGATGCCCGAGCCGTCAGATGGTTGAACGTGTCGTCGCGATCGGCGGGGCGACTGTAAAGACAGCCATTCGCGCCGCATGTCGTGCCGTCTTCGCGCGTGTTTCCGGCGAGCATGCGATTGTCATAGCTGTAATGCACCGACTCGAAGCGCGCGCCGAGCGTCGCCGTCCACTGTGAGGCGATCGATTGTTCGAGCTGCGCATAGCCGGCCATCACTCGGCTCTTCACGTCGTAGTCGTAATGTTTGCCCGCAGGCCGGACGGCGTTCGCTGCGGGTGGTCCGTCGGTAGCGGGACCAGCTTGCGTTTCCTGCAGAAAGCCGTCTGCGAGTTCTAGATCGATGCCCGTGAGTAGATGCGTCGATCCACCTAGGGTGATGTCCAACGAACTAAGCAGCCCGCCGGACTGCTGGCCGTTCTCTTCCAAGGGCTTGCCGATGAGAAAGTGCTGCAGAAAATTCATCCGTGAGTAGCGCAGGAATGGCCGCAGCGAGAGTTGCACGTCCGCATTCAAATCCTTTTGGTAATGACCGGTAAGACGAACTGCAGTGGCGCGCCGATAGGCTTCAGGATTCGGGTTGGATTGCGCCAGCTCATCGTCCTTGTATGCATCCAGGCCCTGGATGAATCCTGCGGTTTGTTGGTCGAGATGGGTCGCCGCGAGCGATACGCCCCACTGTCGATCGCGATCGTATTCGACGTTGAGTTTTTGCTCCTCGATGCCGGAAGAATCGCGCCATCCTCCGTCGTGAGTTGCTGTGATCGCAGTTTGAAATGCATCGCGATCATCCGAACGTGCTACCGACAACTTGCCTCGGTAGTAATCCTCCGCGCCACTCTCAACGGCCAGAAACGAGCGTGCATCTTCCGGCGTGTGAATGACGTTGATTGCTCCATGCATCGCGCCCGATCCGTAAACCACACCTGTTGGGCCGCGTAGCACTTCGATGCGTTGTGCTTGCTCGGTTTGGACCTCGAACAGTTCATTGACGTTGCAGAAGCCGACCGGGCGAATCGGAATGCTGTTCTCGAGAAACAGAAACTCCCCGCACGAGCCGGGGCCGGACAACACGGGCGAGCGAATCGCGGTGAGGCTTTCTTGACCGCTGTTACGCTGAATCATCGCGCCGGCCACTCGATTGATGGCTTCGCTGTGATGGGTTGCGCCGAGTAGATCGATAGCGTCTGCGCTCACCTCCGTTGCACTGCCCGCATATGTTTGCAGGGACTGCGGTGCGCGACGTGCCGTCACGATGACTTCTTCGGGCGAGTCGGCAGCGACGCTATGCGAATGAGCGAGCATCGATAGAGCAGCGACTCGCGCGAGCCCGCGAGCCAGAGAGTTGGAACAGGAAATGAGGGACAAAGTGGATCTCTCGAAGTAGGTCAGCCAATCATGATCGTCTCAACCTCGGAATAGTTCCCGAGGCGATCTGCTCTCTCATGTTTATCGTGCGCGGGAATTATTGCTTGGGAAGCGCAAAGGCGACCAAGTAGTCGCCGCGTTTGGTACGTAGCGCTCCGTGACCGCCCGCGGCGATGACGACGAACTGACGGCCATCGAGTGCGTAAGTCATCGGCGTCGCTTGGCCACCCGCGGGAAGCCTGCCTTTCCAGAGTTCGCGGCCGGTCTCGATGTCGAAAGCTCGCAAGTACTGGTCTGCCGCAGCAGCGATGAAGACCACGTCGCCGTCCGTCACGATCGGACCACCCAAGTTGGGCATGCCGATCGTGCGCGACGGCACGAACCAGGGCGCCGAATCGCGTGTCGACCCAAGCATGACTTGCCAACGGATCGTATTCCGCCGCAAATCGATTGCAGCGAGTGTTCCCCAGGGTGGTGCCGTGCAAGGCAGGCCCCACGGTGACGCGAGCAATTCGCGCCGCATCGCATAGGGCGTGCCGCGTTGTTCGGCGAACTCGGCATCGACGAAGGCGCCCGATGTGCGTTGCTTGGCCAGCTGATCTCTCGGGATCAAGGTGACGACCATCGGCAGATGATTCACCGCGGCGAACACGAGTTGCCGATCGCTATCGAACGCGAGGCTGCCCCAATTCACTCCTCCGAGTGAACTCGGCGAGACGATGCTGCCCTTCAAACTCGGCGGGGTGAAGATGCCTTCGGAACGTAAGCTCGCGATGCGATCGCGACACTTGCCCCGATCGTAGAACGTCAATCCCCACGCATCGTCAGGCGTGATCGCTGCTTGCGATACCAGCGAGGGCGTCGATGGAAACGGCTGCGTTACCGACGCGACTTCGCCGGGAACATCCGATCTCGGCACCGCGCGTTCGTCCACTTCGAAGATGGGCGCTCCCGTCTCGCGATCAAAGACGAACAGCATCCCGGTTTTGGTCGCCGCGACCACCACCGGAATGAGCTTGCCCTCGCGCTCCACATCGATCAGCAGCGGTTGCGCCGCGACGTCGTAGTCCCACAAATCATGATGGATGAGTTGCTGATGCCAAACGAGCTCGCCCGTTTCGGCATTGAGTGCCACCAACGAGTTGGCATGCTCGTTGTTGCCCGGGCGTTTGCCCCCGAAATAATCGGGTGCGGCCGACCCTGTCGGAATGAAAACGAGTCCACGCGCGGGATCGACAGAAAAGATCGACCATGCATTCGCGCCTCCAATGCGCGGCGTTGTTGTTGGCTCGTCTCCGAGCGGATACCAGGACCATCTTTCGATGCCGGTTCGCGCATCGAACGCACGAATGACGCCGCTTTCGACATTGACCGCGCGGTTGTCGCCGATCGCGGATCCGACGATCACCACGTCGCGATATAAAGCGGGCGGCGAGGTGACCAAGTATTCACCTGGTTCCGTAAGGTGCACTCCGTGAGTGAGATTCACTGCGCCTCGCAAACCGAATCCCGGACAGGCCTTCCCGGTATCGGCATCGAGCGCGATGAGTCGCGCATCCAATGTGCCTAACAGAACGCGCCGTGCGCAAATGCTATTCCGTGGAGCTGCAGCATCGACCCAAAGTGCAACACCGCGAGAGGCCGCTTCGGCGTAACTCGTCGTGCGGGAGATATGCGGGTCGTAGCGCCAGCGTTGAGTGCCGGTGACAGCATCGAGTGCGATCACGATGCTGGTGGCGGTGCTCACGTATAAGGTGCGATCGAGTAGTACTGGTGTCGCCTCGAACGTGAGCTTGTCGGCGCGTGCGAACCCTGCTCCGAGTTCACCGGTGCGATAGGTCCATGCGGTTTCGAGTTCCCCGACGTTGTTGCGATTGATCTGCGCCAGTGCAGAGGCACGGCTACCGCCTGGGTCGCCGCCATAGACCTGCCACTGCGGTTCGCTTTGCGCGTCGCTGTCGATGACCGCAGCCGTTCCGGCAGCGGGGCATGCGATCGATCCACAGCCGAGAATGGATACGAACGTCACCCGCGCAAGGAATGGAATTCTCATTAGAAGGCGTGCTCTTTTCGGGCCACTTTAGCAGACGGCTGGTTAGCGGCTCTTAACATCCAGTGAGCTGAAAGCACCTGCTACTATTCGGCACGGGGGCCGCAATCACAGATGACACGACTTCGCTTCTTCTTGGGTGCTGTTGCAGCGATGGTGCTTGCGTTTGGAGCAAGCGCACAGGAGCAGGCGAGGCCGCGCATTGGCCTGGTGCTCAGCGGTGGCGGTGCCCGCGGAGCCGCACACGTTGGTGTGCTCAAAGTGCTCGAGGAAATGCACGTTCCCATCGATGCGATCGCCGGCACCAGCATGGGCGCGGTCGTCGGCGGACTCTACGCATCCGGCATGAGCGCCGCCGAAATCGAATCGCTGTTCCGATCGGTCAATTGGCAAGACGCCTTTCAGGATCGCCCGCCCCGAGCGGAACTCGGCTATCGAAGAAAACAGGACGATCGTAATTTCCTCGTGCGTTTCGCGCTCGGTCTTACCGACAAAGGGGTGGTGCTGCCGCAAGGGCTAGTGCAAGGCCAGAAGCTGGAGCAAGTGCTGCGCAACGCCACGTTGTCCGTCAGCGAGATTCAAGATTTCGATCGCTTGCCGGTGCCGTTTCGAGCGGTGGCCACGGATCTGGAAACCGGCGATGCGGTGTTGATGAAATCCGGCGATCTCGTGAGCGCCATGCGGGCCAGCATGTCCGCCCCCGGCGTGTTCGCGCCTGCACAGCGCGATGGCCGCTTGCTCATCGATGGCGGCATCGTGAATAACCTGCCGATCGATATCGCACGTCAGATGGGCGTCGATGTGTTGATCGTGGTGGACGTAAGTTTTCCGCTTTATGACCGCGATGAGCTGACATCACCGCTAGAGGTGACGAACCAAGCGTTCGCGATCCTGATTCGCAGCCGCACTCAAGAGCAGCGTGCGTTGCTCACTGCAAAAGACATCGTGATCGATCCGAAACTGCCCCACTTCGCCTCGACCGATTTCGGACGTGTGCCGCAAGCGTTGCGTGCGGGAGAAGCTGCGGCGCGGTTGAGCTCGGAGACCTTAGCGCCGCTCGCGATGAGCGAAAGTCAGTATCAACTTTACCTCGCAACTCGGCATTCGCGCGCGAGCGAGCTGCCGGAAGTTTCGTTCGTGCGTGCAGCGCCGGAATCGGCGCAGTACGAAGATCTCATCGACGCCACGATGAGCGACTTGGTCGGCAAGGCGTTCGACAAAGCGTTGGTGCGCCAACGCCTCACTTCGCTCTATGCGCTCGATCGATTCGAATCCATCGATTACTCGATCGTGCAAGAGAACGGCGAAAGTGGGATCGAGCTGTCCTTGCGCCGTAAGAGCTGGGGGCCGAACTACGTTCGCGTGGGCCTGAATCTGGAAGACGACTTCGAAGGCAACAGTCGTTACAACGCAGCCGCGCGATTTATCGTCACCGAGCTGAATCATCTTGGCGGCGAGTGGCTCACGGATTTACAGATTGGCGACAACCCGCGCTTCTTCAGCGAGTTCTACCAGCCGTTGTCGCTCGCAAGCCGTTACTTCATTGCGCCGCAAGTCGAGTTCGAAGAACGCAGCATCTTCCAGCGCTCGGGCGGCCGACGCATCGCGGAATATCGGATTCGAACGCTTCAAGCGGGCCTCGACGTCGGACGAGAACTTTCGAACTGGGGAGAAGTGCGCCTGGGCGTGCGTCGCGGCAGCGACCGCTCGCGCGTGCTGGTCGGCGATCCCGACTTGCCCACTGCCGAATTCGATCGCGGCGGGCTCTTCGCACGATTCTCCTACGACAAGCTCGACAGCATCTACTTCCCGCGACGCGGGCAGCAATTCGAACTCGAGTGGGACGGAGAGCGTGCTCGCTTGGGTGCGGATCGCGAATACGACGCCTTCGAAATGAACTGGTTGATCGCACGTTCGTTCGACCGCCACACGTTGATCTTCTGGACCAACGCAGGCACGACGTTGGACTCGCTCAACACGCCTGAAAACGCATTCTCGTTGGGCGGCTTCTTGAATTTGTCCGG
>DASTSB010000223.1:0-2755 GCA_035760885.1 Steroidobacteraceae bacterium
GGGCGTGCCGCAAAGCACTCTTAGCAACGGCACAAACGACGTAGGTGCAGGTCTCCAGGCGAATGTCGACACGAGTCTGCTACCTCTGCAGGGTCTCTCGAAGGACAACGTGAACTTCGCGATCTTCTACGAGAAAGGCCCCATCAGCACGCGCCTCGCGTACAACTGGCGTTCGAAGTTCTTGTTGACCGTGCGTGACGTGATCGTGCCTTACGCACCGATCTTCAACGAAGCCACGGGACAGTTGGACGGATCCTTCTTCTACAACGTGACGGATAACGTGAAGATCGGCCTGCAGGGCGTGAACTTGCTCAATGAAGTCACGAAGACCTCGCAGGTCCTGGAAGTGAATGAGGACGGCGACGCTCTGACGGCAGGGCGTTCTTGGTTCGTCAACGATCGCCGGCTGTCGCTGGTTGCTCGTGTGAACTTCTAACAAGCGAAAGTTCAGGGATGTTCTAGTGCCCCGCTCGCCGCAAGGTGGGCGGGGTATTTTTTTAATGTGCGCGTCGGGGGCAGTCGTGTCTGGAGATTCGGCCGAGACCTTAGCTCATTCGCTGAAACGCAAGCGTATTGCCGTGGGAATCTCTCTAGCATTGTTCGCTGTCGCGGTCATAAATCACGTGGGACGCTTCGGTATTTTCGGCAGATTTTCCAAGCACGCCGTTATCTTCGGCTCCGTCTTGCTCTTCGTGAGCCTGTGGCTGTTTGCTCCAACGAAACAAGAGATAGAAACGTTTAGGCAGCACCGCAGATCGCCGCGTCCCTGAGCCGCGATCGGCAGTTCTCGAGATCGTAATTCTTTGCAACGCGCTCAAGCGTCTGACGTTAGCCTTTGCATCTACCAGGGGATCGTTTGGATTGTCTATGTACTCACGCACCGTACGTGTTCTGTCTTTTTGCGCTTGCATTGCCGCCTTCGTGGCGAATGCTGAACCAGCAAAACCCATTCCGGATATCCAATTGAATCAGGTCGGCTTTGCGGTCGACGGTCCCAAGCGTGCGATCCTAAAAAGCAACGCCGACAACCCGCTTGAGTGGAAGCTCCTCGATGCGGCCGGGAAGGTACTCGCACAGGGCACGAGCGTCGTATTCGGCGAGAATCCGCAGTCAGGCGAACGCGTTCACCAAATGGACTTCGGTGCTTACGATCGTGAAGGCAGCCATCTTCGGTTATCGATTGCGGGACAGCAGAGCAACGCATTCGAGATCTCAAAGCATCCGTATCCAGAGCTGAAGTACGACGCGCTCGCGTATTTCTATCACAACCGCAGCGGTACTCCGATCGAGGCGAAGTACGTGAAAGATGCGAAGTGGGCACGGCCTGCGGGCCATTTGCCCGAGAAGGTGACGTGCTTCAATCAAAAAGATGTGCGCGGGAATCAGTGGCCTGGTTGCGATTACACGCTCGATGCAACGGGCGGTTGGTATGACGCGGGCGATCACGGCAAGTACGTCGTCAATGCTGGCATTTCAGTTTGGACTCTTCTTAACTACTACGAACGTTCGCAGCGTCACGATGCTGCGGCGAACGCGTTTGCCGATGGCAGGGTGTCGATTCCAGAGCGCGGCAACGGCGTGAACGATTTGTTGGACGAAGTGCGCTGGGAAATGAACTTCCTGCTCGGCATGCAAGCGCCGGAAGGTGCGCACATGAAATTACCGCGACCTGGGCAAGCGTGGACGTCCTCTACGCTCGAGTTCATCGATGTGGATGTGTCCGGTATGGCGCATCACAAACTTCATGGGGAGCAGTGGACGAACATGCCCAGTGCGCCGGATGAAGATCACAAGCCGCGCTATGCGTATCCGCCGTCTGTCACTGCAACACTCAATCTCGCTGCCAATGCAGCACAGTGCGCTCGCGTGTGGAAGACGATCGATCCTGCATTCTCGAAGCGCTGTTTGGAGAGCGCGACGCGTGCGTACAAGGCAGCGCTGCGCAATCCCAATCTACTTCCGTTCGGCGCCTTCAGCGGTGGCGGTGGGTATGGCGATCGCGACGCCTCGGATGAGTTCTACTGGGCTGCGGCCGAACTGTTCATCACGACCGGCGATGACCAATATCTGCAAGCATTGAAATCCTCGCCGCACTTCCTGCTCGGGCCCGTCGCAAATGGAGAAGGCGAGATCTCTTGGGGTCAGACGCGATCGCTCGGGACAATTTCGCTCGCCATGGTGCCGAACCGACTGCCGCAAACCGATGTGGCTCGTGCACGAGAGAGTCTGATTGCGGCGGCAGATCGATACGCGCAGCAAGCGCAATCGCAGGGCTATGCAATTCCGTACGACTCCATGAAGTATCCGTGGGGTTCGAATTCGACCATCCTGAATCACGCGCTCGTGCTCGGGACTGCGTACGACTTCACTCAAAAGGCGATTTACAAAGATCGAATGGTCGATGCAATTGACTATCTACTCGGCCGCAACCCGCTGGATCAGTCATACATCACGGGATATGGCACGCGACCGTTACAGCACCCGCATCATCGGTTCTGGTCGAATCAGTTGGATCCGAAATATCCCTCGCCGCCGCCGGGCGCATTGTCGGGGGGTCCGAATAGCACCGCGCTCGCGGATCCCGTTTCACGTGAGATGCAGGGGAAGTGTTTGCCGCAAACCTGCTTCGCGGACGACACGCGAGCGTTCGCGGTCAACGAAGTGGCGATTAACTGGAACGCGCCGCTCGTGTGGGTCGCAGCGTTCTTGGATGAATGACGGCTACAACCACTTCGATTCGACCTTCAGCATCGGC
>DASTSB010000224.1:0-8471 GCA_035760885.1 Steroidobacteraceae bacterium
TTGCCGTCGGACAACATGAGCAATAAGCGATGTCGAACATTGCGAGCCATTAGGGCTGCTGATGCATGACGGATGGCAGCGCCAGCGCGCGTGTATTTGTCCGGTTCTAAGCTTGCGATTCTCAGAGCGATCTCTTCGCGATCGTGTTCTTCGAACGCTTTGACGTTTCGAACCGTGACTGCCTGTGGTCCGGTGCCTGAAAACGCCAATACGGAATACGGCTCACGAAGACTGTCCAGCGCGATGCAGACCATCAGTAACGCTTCACGGGCGACGTCGATCACGCGACGATTCTCCGCGACCCATCCATCGGTCGATCCACTCACATCGATAAGAATCTGCACACAGATTTCACGACGCGCCGGGCGCACGGATTCATAGACTCGCTCGATTTGTCCCGTACCAGCGCGCAGATCAACGAAGCCGTCGATCGCAGCGGCCAGGTCCACTTCATCCCCTTCTGCTTGCCGATGCAGACGTTGGCGTTGCGCACGGATGGATTCGAACTGTCGTTGAATTGCATGCGACAGAGATCGATGTTGCACGAGCGTCGCGTTAACCCACTCGCGTGAGCCTCGTCCGCAAGACAGTTCGTGCACGGTTGCGCCCGGATAGACGTAATCCCCGCGGCGGTAATCCCATTCGGGGTAGCTGATGACTGATTCACGTTTGGTCTCAGCCTGCACCTGACTATGAGATAGCGAAGGCAGGTCGTCGCTGAGCAACACCTCTTTCGCAGGCGAGGAGGTTGTGATCAGGCGCGCTTGATCGAGCTCAGAGAGTGAATCAGCGAACTCGTCTGCGGGCGTTTCTTCATCGCGATCCATGGGCCGCTGCATGCCAAAAGGATCTTCAGCGTGTTCCATCGGTTGCGCGGTCTGAATCATCCATGCGCCTTGCTGCTGCTTCTCGTCTCGCTCATCCGGTTCGCGAATCGAAGGTCTGCGATTTAAGCGCGCCGATCGAATGGGAGATGTATCGGTCGGGTCGTCTTCCGATCCAGGCTCAGTGACTTGCTCTCGTGTGGCGGCGTCATGGAATTCTCCGGTCCACAAATCTCTGTAGAGCAGCGCTGCTCGATCTGGGTCGCGGCCCATTTTCGGTCGAAGCGCCACCGCGATCTTTCGCGCTTCTTCCATCGCAGTGTCCGGGTTCAGAGCAACGTCCGGCGCGCGCATCACGTCGCGGACCCAATTTTCCAGAACGCGTCGTTCGTCGGAGAAAGCAGAGAGTGGAGGACGCTCGTTCAAAGCATCATTGCGATGAGTGCGGATCGCCTCGCGCATGCCGGGAAGGAGTGTCGCGAGTTTCGCGTCTGCGGCTGCGCTTTCGAGCACTTCGAAACAAACCCGTTCGAGGCTGCTCTTCAGGTTCTTTGCAAGGCGCGGTGCGTGTCGTTCGGCGCGCATCGCCTGTTCAAGGGCGATGACCCGTAGGCGTTCGAACTCCTGCTCCGATGCGACAAGATCGACCGGCACCCAGATCAACACACCATCGGTCGCGGGAATCGGTCGTGAGTGAGAGGGCTTCGCATGCCGATGCAGTATTCGCCTCGCAATGGACATCGGCAGCGGGGTGGGTGCTCGCCGCAATGAATAGCGCTGTCCGAACACGCTGGCGATAAACAACTCGAGCCGCTGCAGGTGAAGCGAAGGATCGAACGCCTCAATCGTCCTACGCTGACGCCAATAATTCTGCGCGAGGATCGTGACGTGCCGGGCAGCATCGACAATGACGTCTTCTGCTTCGGCCATGACGCGCTTACACGAAGCTGGCGTTTACCAGATCGCGCATCGCACCGAGCAGAGCGGGTTCATCCGAGAGCGGCGCAACGATTGCGCAGTAACAAGCATCCCGGATGGGAATTCCTTGTGCGGCGAGGCGGGCCGCCGCGACCAACAAGCGAGTGCTCGGCACTTCAACGAGGCCGCGGTCCTGCAATCCTCGCAGTCGTTGGGCAAGCGTGACGATGCCGTGTGAGGCGGCGCGGTCCAGGCCGCTCTCGTGGGCAACGATGCGCGTTTCCACTTCGACGTCCGGGAATCCGAAGTCGAGCGCCACGAAGCGCTGACGCGTGCTCGGCTTCAAATCCTTGAGCATGCGCTGATACCCAGGATTGTAGGAAATCACTAGTTGAAAACTCGGCGGGGCTGCAAGCGTTTCACCCGTCTTTTCGAGCGCAAGCATGCGGCGATGATCGGTGAGCGAATGCAGTAGTACGACCGTGTCCTGACGCGCTTCGATCACTTCATCGAGATAACAGATCGCCCCTTCGCGAACGGCTCGCGTTAGCGGTCCGTCCTGCCAGTAAGTGCCGTCGTGACGCAGCAAAAAGCGACCCGCGAGATCGCTTGCCGTGAGATCGTCGTGTGCGGAGATCGTGATCAGCGGCCGCTTGAGTCGCCACGCCATGTGCTCGACGAAGCGCGTCTTGCCACAGCCGGTGGGCCCTTTCAGTAGGACCGCGAGCTGTTGTCGATGACACTCCTCGAAGATGCGAATTTCATCGCCGCTCGCGACGTAGAAGGGCTCGGCTGAATTGCGCTCGGCATTGAACGGCACTGCACTCACGTCGATATCCGGACTTCCGTAATTTCAACTGTCGTTCCGCGCACCGCCGGGCTGCCAGCCTCTGCGATCTCGAATCGAGGCGCGTAGCGGAAGAAGTTCCAAATGTAGAGGCCCGCACCGGCCATGAAGATCGTTGCCGCTGCAATCAGCATCAAGAAATGAACTTGGATCTTCAGTTGGGTATCGAGATAACCGAGCCCAAGAATGCGTTCTAGATAGACCTGCCCAATGCCGGCGGTCGCAAAGGAAATCGTCATGCCGAACATGCCGGCGAGTTGCAGCCAAAACGCCCAATAGCCAATCGCGGTGCCATTCTCTCGACGCGTGAAGCTCGGCAGTGCATAAGAGATCATCGCGAGCACGATCATCGCGTACGCGCCATAGAACGCAGCATGACCATGCATCGCGGTGATCAACGTGCCATGGGTCCACTTATTGACGCTGGGCCAGGTGTGAGCGAGCCCGAGCAATCCTGCGCCGAACAACGTGAACACCGCGCTGCCGAGCGTCCAGTGCAGTGCGAGATTGTTTGGATGCGAAAGACCCGATCGCCGCAATGCGGTGTACGCGTAGATGGCCATGCCGATCAAGGCAAGCGGCTCTAACGCACTGAAGAATCCGCCGATCGGCAACCAGTAATGCGGTACGCCGACCCAGTAATAGTGATGCGCTGTTCCGATAATGCCCGCGATGAACACGAGGCCTACGATCACGTACAACCATTTCTCCATGACTTCGCGATCAGCCCCTGAAAGGCGAATCAGGAGATAGGCGAGGAAGCCGCCTTGGATCATTTCCCAAACGCCTTCCACCCACAGATGAATCGTCCACCAGCGATAGAAAATTGAGACCGTGTAGTTTTTGAAATGGAATAGGGAAGGTAGATACAAAACCGCGGCTCCCGCAATTCCCAGCAGCAACACGCCTTCCGTCGTGGTGAAGCGGCCGGATTTACGAATCGTCATCGCCACGTTGTAGAGGAACATGAGCATGACGATCACGATCACGATCTTGTGCGGCAGCGGTTGTTCCAAGAGTTTGTTACCCGTTCCATAGCGGAACAGATAGCCGATGACCGCGCTCACGCCCATGATGACCCACAGGATCAATTGGATGTAAGCGAGTTTCACGCTGTGCAATTCAGTGCGGGATTCATCGGGGACCAACCAATACGTTGCGCCCATGAACCCTGTCAGGACCCACACGATCAGCAAGTTCGTGTGAATCATCTTCGTGACGTCGAAAGGCAGAATGTAGAGCAGGGGATCGGGCCCCAAATACTTGGCAGCGGACAGCAAGCCAAACACGAGCTGCAGCCCGAACAACACCATGGCGACTGCGAAGTACCAGTAAGCGACTGCTTGCGATCGATATTGCATGATGAACTCTTCGCGTAATTCCTATTCAACTCGCGGCGCGGTTGGCCGCTATGACTCATCTCGCCGAGGTTGCGCTCACTTGAGCGTTGCCAGGAACGCAGCGAGTTGATCGATTTGCTCCGGCTTCAAGTCGTGCTCGTACGTGTTGGGCATGAACGACTGACCGTTCGCGGAGTACATGGCACCAGGAACGATGTACGCATTGGGCGTGCGGATCGATTCGCGGATGTAATCCTCGACAGTCTTCGCGTGGCCTGTGTACTCGGGCGAGTTGATGAGCTTCTCCGCGCGGCCCGCAACGCCGGCGAGCGATGGGCCGACCATGTTCACGCCTGGCGCCGTGGAGTGGCATGCATTGCAGGCAGGCGCGACGCTGCGAAACGCGGCTTGTCCGAGCGCAATCGGGTCGTTCGCGGTGGTGACGGGGCGCGCGGCCGGCGGCACGGGCTCTTGCCCAGACGGTGCGGATTTGCTCGGCTCAGCCGCAAAAGAATCCGTACCGGGAATGGATGCGCCGGTGACGAGAATCGGTCGCGGCGGCCAGCCCTGATTGTCGACTTTGCTCACCCAATCGAGGAACGCGATGACGTCGCCGATCTCCTGATCCGACAAATTCTCGTTCGGCATCAGCCTGCGATGCCTCTGCTCATCGTAGAAGTTCGCGGGGTTCTTCAAGTAGGCGCGCAAATATTGCTCGCCGCGCAGCTGAGTGATCTTCGTGAGGTCCGGGGCGTAATACGCGCCCTCGCCGAACAGCGTGTGACAGTTGATGCAGTCGTACTTGTGCCAAACATCCTGGCCCCGCGTGACTGCGGGTGTGATGTTCTGCGCGTTGGTAAGTTTGCCGAATTGACGGTGGCTATCGACCGTCATGCCTAAGAACGCCAGTGCAGCGATCGCTGTCGAGCCGATTGCGAACGCGCGCGTTTGCCGTTTGTTCATGGCAATCCCTCGCTCAAACGCCGATGCCAGACCAATGGGTCAAGGCAATGTAAGCCGCATACACAACCGTGGCGGCCATCGCCAACAGTACGACGTAGCTTAGGACTTTCAGTGACGCGGAGGCGGATTGGGAATTCATGCTTCGAGTACGCGCGATTGTTGTTAGTGGCGACGGGGACTCAACTCACACCGAAACAATCATACTCAAACTCGGTGTTTCGATGACATCCCCACCGCCCGAATGGGCAAAACGTTCACGTTCTTGCACGCCTGCGCGCGCGAACCCGACCATGCCTAGTTATGTGCGGCACGGAAATACGAATGAACCGAAGAGGCGGGTCCCGATGATCGCCGCGCGGCTAGATTGTCTCGGCCAAGGACAGGGGGGTGCGATCGCGAAAGGTGTCCAGTGACGATCGCGTTCCAACGTCCCTCGGCGCGAGTTACGAGCGGGGAAAGCAGGCCGTCGGATGATCTATCGCGTCCAATTCACGTCTGTCGCCGCATAGTGTTCCATCTCGAGGATGTTTGAGACGTACGGCTTGATGTGCCCGAAGAACGTTCTGAACTCTTGAGAGCCGCGAAACCCTTGAAGATGTCCCTCGCTTGAGTCCCAGCGAATCGTCAGTAGAAACAGATCTGGCTCCTTCACAGAGCGCAGCAGTTCAAACCCGTGACAATGTGGAGAGGCTTTGAGTGCATCGCCTGCGGCGCGATAGGCCTGGATGAATGCGTCGGCTTGTGAGGACGGAACTTTGTAGCGAATGATCTCAGGGGTCATCGGGAGCTCTTCCTTTTTGCTATAGAGTCGAGCGTGGGTAACGCTTCGAATGCTGCGCGATCTGCTCGCGCACGTAAACGCACCTTTAGGTAACCAATGGCAACAGGTCACTTCTTCTGTCCCATCGATGTCACGCTGACAATGATCAGCGGCAAGTGGAAGCCGATGGTGCTCTTTCTGCTAAAGAAAGGTCCACAGCGATTCAACGCACTGTTGGCGCAGATGCCCGGCGTCTCCCATAAAGTTTTGGCGCAGCAACAGCGTTCGCTGGAGCGGGACGGGATCATCGAGCGCGCCGTGGACGCCAAGGACGTCGTCAGCTATCGAATGACTGAGTTCGGTAGAACGTTACGGCCGGCGCTAACTGAGTTGGCGGCTTGGGGCATCAAGCATCGTAGAAGACGCGCTGAGTTCAGCAGCGCGACCTAAAGACGGGAGATTTGCAGTTACGTGAGCCCTGCGATTGCTGCTCCGCGCGTGAAAGTCGACTGTGCGTTCGAATCGAATCGAAATGCTTCCAGGAGATCGTTTGCGCGATATTGAGGACGTGTGCGGCGAATTTGCATCACATAGCGGCGTGCATCGTCGTGTTGTCCTGCTAACGCCGCACAGCATGCGGCGATCGCAAAGATGTGAACGTGCGCGTTCGGTCTGCGCGCGGCTTGCTTGGCGCAATCGGCAGCTTGCTCGATGTCTCCGAGACGAAGTAGTGCGATGGAGCGTGCGCCGAGCATTCCGAACAGTAGTGGATCGAACGGGCTCAGTCGGCGCGAACGGTCTGCGGCTGCGATCGCTTCCTTTGCGTCGCCTGACTGTGCCTGCACGAACGCGAGCGTGTAATGACCCAGTGCAAAGTTGGGGCTGAGTTCGAGCGTCTTGCGTAGTTCGGTGAGGGCATTGGTCTGTTCGTCCTGCAGCCACAGTGCACGGCCCATCGCCCAGTGCGCCGCCGGGTCGCAGTCATCCGCGTTCAGACTTTCGCTTGCTGAGGCCAACGCACGTTGAATAGCGATCTCGCGAGAATCCCAGCGCTGCATCGCGGTTTGAAAATGCGCGAACGAGATTCCGGCGTGTGCTCGCGAAAAGGTGGGGTCGAGCTTCGCGGCCGTCTCGAAGAAGTGCAGGGCGCGGCTGTTGTCGAGCTTGTTGAATCGGTAGGCGTGCCAAAGACCGCGATGATATGAATCCCACGCGTCGAGGGATTCTGGCGAGCGCAATACGGCTCGCCGTGTTTCGTTAGATTCGATTTGACTCACGACGGAAGCGACGATCTTGTCGCCCAGATCTTCAAGCACTTCGAACGTGAGCTGCCGCCGGAAATCGTACGAATTTGCCCACAGCACACGCGACAGGCTGGTGTGCACGAGTTGAACTTCGAATCTGCATGTCGTTCGATCGCTGCGGATCGTGCCGTTGAATACGTAGTCCGCTCCCAGTACTTCGGCGACGCCCGTCGGACTCATGCCGCGTTCGCGCAGCGTGAACATCGAGGCCGGTGCAACGACGTGAATGCTGCGCAATTTCGCGATGCGCGTGATGAGGTCATGGACCAATGCGTCTGCAATTCGGCGGACATCAGCCGGCTCGATCCCTTGGGCGCATTGGAACGGCAGCACCGCGACGGTAGCTCGGCGTGCTGGGTCGGGAGAGGCGGGCTCCACAATCGTTGGCGAGCGCGTAATCGATAGGCTAGAAGCGGTGGGCGCACGTAACAGCGAACGCAATGCGGCGCTGTCCAGCTGCTCCGCGTCGAAGATGCGTATGGTGCGTTCGATGTGCGCTTGTGCGTCTGCGGACTGCTGGTTGGAAAGCAGCGTGCGGACCAGTTGTTCGTGAGCGCGTACATCCAAAGGCTCGAGACTTAACCATTGCTCCAGTGACTTCAAGCGACTTTCGACATCTCCGATAGTGGCTAGATGCGACAGCAATGAAAGCTGCACGTTGCGGTAGCGGCATCGCTGCATCGAGAGCCATGAATTGAAGGTGGTCGAAGCAATCTCAAGGCCTTCGAGAAACTCACCCGAGGTCGATGCCGAGAGTTTGCTAAGTTCATCGGGCGAGAGCTGCTGCCATCCTCGTTCTGAGGGATCGGTGAGCTTCGCGACATCGAGTTCGTAGCAGCGTGGATCGAGGTGCACGACGTCTCGATCCGCAATCAAGCTGCCGCGTTTGGCGCCGAGCGCTGTGCGTATTCGGCTCAAGCACCAGCGTAATTCGCCTTTCGGATCGGACGGCTCTTCCCAAAGCAGTTCGCAGAGGTGGGTGCGAGTCACGGGCTTGCCTGCGATCGCGAGATAAGCCAATAGGGCGCGAACCTTGCGAGACTTCGGCAATTCGACCTGCACGCCGGAAGCGAATAAAGACATGCGGCCTAAGAGGTGCATGGTCAGCATCCGCGTTCGCTCCTATGACCTTTGCGATTTGCGGATGGTTTATTCGAGATTCCCACGCTCGTTCCCACGCTCTGATCTTATCGTCGCGATCATACCCGCAGGATCGGGCGGCGTTGCAGCGCGGCGTCCTACGGTTTCATCGACTCGTGGTAGTGGAGTAGTCACATGCGCATTTCTAAAGAGCAAATTCCCGCGAAGATCAATGTGCCGGGCGCAGTCGCGCGCGTTGCGGTGGGCTTCGGCAACGCATCCGGGCTGGGCAAGATGGGGGCCGAATACTTTTCGCTGGGCGCGGGCACCGACATCGCGCCCCTTCTCAAAGGATTGCAGGATGACTGCTGCCAAGCGCCGCACTGGGGCTATGTGATCAGCGGCAGCTTGGTGGTGACGTACGCGGATGGCGAA
>DASTSB010000225.1:0-3344 GCA_035760885.1 Steroidobacteraceae bacterium
ATGCGCCGGATCGAGGATGGGGCGACCGCGAAAGTGGCCGCTGGGCCACGTGTGAGTTGAGGCAGCGATGTCGGCGATCGCCAGCGAAACACAGGACGAGCAAGCCCGCATCCTCATCGTGGAGGACGAGCGGATCGTCGCATTGAATCTTGCAGACACGCTCGGCGAACTCGGCTACACGGTCGCCGGAGTGGCGACCGAGGGGGAAGAAGCGATCGATCGTGCTCGACAGGCAGATCCGAACCTCATCTTGATGGACGTACATCTGTCGGGAACGCTCGACGGCATTCGGACCGCCGAAATCATTCGCCAACAGCGCGACGTACCGATCATCTATCTCACAGCACACTCGGATGGCGACACGTTGAGGCGCGCCGCGGAAAGCTCGCCCTCAGGCTATTTGGTCAAACCCTTCAAATCGCCGGAACTACGTTGTGCGATCGAGATTGCCCTGTACAAGCACGCGCTCGATGCACGCATGCGCGATCGGGAACAGTGGCTCGCGACGACGCTGCAGTCGATTGCCGATGCCGTGGTTGCGACCGATCCTGACAGAACGATCCGACTCTTCAATCAAGCCGCCGAAGCCTTGACGGGCTGGGATCGCGAAGATGCGATCGGACGCGACATCGACTCGGTGCTCGCATTCGTGGACGAATCGACCGGGCAGCAAGTCAGCTCCCTCATCGGGCGCGCACTTGAACGCAAAGAAGCGATTTCCAGTACGCAGGCTTACAGCCTCGTCGCTCGCGATGGAACTCGTATTTCAGTGTCGGAGTCGGCAGCACCCATCGTCGACTCGTTCGGGCGGGTACTCGGATCGGTCCTGATCTTGTCCGATACGCGCGAGCAGCGTCGCAGGATGGAGGAAATCCGCAAGCTCAACGAAGAGTTAGAGGATCGCGTGCATGAGCGTACCGCCGCTCTCGCCGCTGCGAATCGGGAACTCGAAGCGTTCAGCTATTCGGTCGCCCACGATCTGCGCGCACCGCTGCGCAGTCTCGACGGTTTCACGCAACTCCTACAAGATCACTGCGGCCCGCAGCTGGATGAGACCGGGATCGATTATCTGCAGCGCATTCAGGGCGCGACGGCGCGAATGGGCCAACTTATCGATGCCATGCTGACGCTCTCGCGGATTGGACGCACGGAGATTCGCGCCATCCAGATCGATCTGACGGAGATGGCCAACCACATCGCGCAAGAGATCGGCTCGGCGCATGCGCAGCGGCGAGTGGATGTGATCATTGCGCCCAACATGCGTGCGTTTGGCGATCCACGCCTGCTGCGCGTGGCGCTATCGAACTTGCTGGACAACGCCTGGAAATTCACCTCGCCGCGCGAGGAAGCCACGATCGAAGTGGGCACGCTGACGCAAGGGAAAGCGCCCGTCTACTTCGTGCGCGATAACGGCGCCGGGTTCGATCCGAACTATGCGAGTAAGTTGTTCAGCGCCTTCCAGCGCCTACATTCTGAGCGCGAGTTTCCCGGCACGGGCATTGGGCTTGCGATCGTGCAACGGGTGATTGCTCTGCATGGCGGGACGATCTGGGCGGAATCACGGCCCCAGCAAGGCGCCACGTTTTATTTCACCCTGCCCAAAGCGTTTCATTAGAACCGCACTCGACTTATTTTCTGGTGCCCGACGGCTTCGCTGCGCTGTCCACGTTCTGCGCATCCTCCGGCTTCGGTGCGTTCGGGTCGGGGCGCTGCAGAGCCCAAACGTAATCCGCCAACCGGATGGTCAAAGTGCGAGTCAATCGCTCGGCTTCTGGATTGCCGATCTCGAGGCTGGAGAATTGCTCACCCCAAATCGGCATGGTGCGAGTACCGTGTGCCGCGACGATGAAGCGGCCATCGATGATCTTCTCGATTCGATCGCGCGAGAACGTGCCGCCCTGACGTCGTGCGATCAAGGTGAGATCCGGCACTTCCACTTTGAGCGAATTCGCTACCGGACCGTCGCCGTGACCAGTGAGGCCGTGGCAGGAGGCACAAAATTGTTTGTAGAGCTCCTCGCCCGATCGCGAAGCATAGTCGGCAGCATGCGCCTGCCATGCCCAGCAACCTATCAACACGCAGATGGCTCGACGCATGTGATCTCGCTTTGTCGAAATGCTTGAGGGTCAATGTCAGGAGGTTTGAATGGATCGCAGGTAATCGACCAGCCGTTTGATCATGTCATCGACTAGACCGCGCTCAGCTTCGGGGTTCTTCGTTGACATGTCGTAGAGCTGCCATCCCCAAACAGGCATGTCTCTCGTGCCGTGCACGGGCCGCTCCAACCTACCATCGATGATTCGCGTCACGTCTTCAGCCGGGAACTCCCCGCCATCGCGCCATGCAATGCGCGTGAGGTCGGGCACGCCGGTCTTGATGTAGGGGGCCACCGGGCCGTCGCCGTGGCCGTTCGCACCATGACAACTCGAGCAGAGGCGCACATAGAGCTGCTGCCCGGAAAAATTCTCGACACGCCTTTCCGGCGGATTCATCGCCACACACGCGCTCAACGACAACAGCACGGCGATTAGGCTTACGACTCTGTGCATGCATGCATCCGCGCAATCAGCCCGAAGCGAGGCTCGCCAAGCATGCCGAAACTTTCGCTTCGCCGCCAAGTCGGGTCCGCCCGCGGACGTAGATTCGTTTGCAATTCATGCAAACGGATCCTCACCGCATCGATGCCAAGCGGCACTTCGGATTTACCGCTGTGCCATACGTACCGCCGCAAGTCGCTATTCCCTTAAGTGCTTCCACTTGCCGAGCTTAGGCATCGTCTGATGCAACGATGCGCACATCGATGCGAAGGTAATCACAACCCACACTCCTGCCATCTCGATGCTGCAAAACATTTCGATCGATCCTGATTTGATTCGCCGATACGACCGCCGCGGCCCTCGCTACACTTCTTATCCGACCGCCGCTCAGTTCCTGACTCAATTCGATCACTGCGACTACCGGCGTGCGGCGCTACTCAGCAACGCTGACTTATCGCGCAACCTGTCCGCGTATGTGCACATCCCGTTCTGCCAAAGCCCGTGCTTCTACTGCGGCTGTAACAAGATCATTACTCGACGTACGAGCGATGCGCTGGAATACCTGATTCGCCTGGCGCGCGAAATCGAACTGCAAGGCCAACTCTTCGACCGTCGTCGCCGCTTACAGCAACTGCATTTCGGCGGGGGTACGCCCACGTACTTCTCCATCGCCGAACTTTCAGGCGTCCTCGAGCACCTCGATAACCACTTCAATCTCGATCAATCCTCAGAGCGCGAGTTCTCGATCGAGATCGATCCGCGCACAGTGAAGGCTGAAACCATGCCTGGACTGGCGCGGCTGGGATT
>DASTSB010000226.1:0-4216 GCA_035760885.1 Steroidobacteraceae bacterium
ACGAATCCCAGCGCATACAGCATCGGTGCGTCGAAGGTGATCGAGCCTTTGTAGAGCGTCGCGGTCCAATTGAAGACTTTGATGGCCGAAGGAATCGCCACCAGGAAACTCAACAATGAAAATGCAACGCTGGCATACATGCTCTGCCCTGAGACGAACATGTGATGGCCCCACACCAAAAAGCCGATGACTGCGATAGCCAAGATCGCATACGCCATGAATCGATAGCCGAAGATGTGCTTGCGAGCGAAGCAAGGAATGATTTCGCTTGCGACGCCCATTGCCGGCAACACCATGATGTAGACGGCCGGGTGCGAGTAGAACCAGAACAGATGCTGGAATAGCAGTGGATCGCCGCCCAGCGACGGATCGAAGATGCCGACGTGCGTAATGCGCTCGAACCCTAACAGCACGAGTGTCATTGCAAGCACAGGCGTTGCCAGAACCAAGATCACGCTGGTCGCATAGTTCGCCCACACGAACAGCGGCAGTTTGAACCACGTCATGCCGGGAGCACGCAGGCGATGCACGGTGACGATGAAGTTGAGCCCCGTGAGAATCGAGGAGAAACCCACGACGAACACGCCCATGACCGCGAGCACGACGTGCGAATTCGAGAACAGCGTCGAAAACGGCGTGTAGAACGTCCAGCCTGTATCCACGCCGCCCACGATCAACGTTGCAATGACGAACACTCCGCCGAGCGTGTAGATGTACCAGCTCAATAGGTTCAATCTTGGAAACGCAACTTCGCGCGCGCCGATCATCAGCGGGATCAGGAAATTCCCCAGCGTCGCGGGGATCGATGGAATCAAGAAGAACCACACCATCACGACGCCGTGCACCGTGAACAGTTCGTTGTACGTGTGAGCGTCGACGAGATCGCCAGCCGGGGTCATCAATTCCAAGCGAATCAACGTCGCTGCCGCGCCGCCGAGAAAGAAAAATCCCGTGATCGAGATCATGTACAAGAGCGCGATCCGCTTGTGATCGTGCGTGAACAGCCAAGAGCGCAGCGTGAAGCCTTCGCGCAAGTAGCTGGCCGGATGAAAGACTCGTGATTCCATGGATTAACTCGATGGCCGCGACTTGATGAACGCGATCAATGCAATCACTTGATCCTCTGTCACTTGATCGTGGAAGGACGGCATGATCGGTGCGAATCCGACGGCTACTTGCTTCTTGGGCTCGAGAATCGAATCGCGGATGTAGTTCTCGTCTGCTAGCACAGCACTGCCGTCGCTCAAGTGCACCGTGCGTCCGTAGAGACCTCGCAGGTCCGGCGCATGCAGGGTGCTCGTCGGCTCGTGACAGCCGCTGCAGCCCAATTCTCGATATAGCGCAAAGCCTCGGGAGGCCAGGTCCGGCGCATGGTTTCCTTCGGCAAGCCAGTTCGCGAATTCGTCAGGCGGCATCACCACGATCCCGCCTCCCATTCGCGCGTGATCGGTGCCGCAGTACTCCGCGCAGAACAAGTGGAACGTGCCGAGTTGCGTCGGCGTGAACCACAAGCTCGTAAAGCGGCCCGGCAGCACGTCCTGCTTCACTCGAAAATCAGGTAGGAAGAAGCTGTGAATGACATCTTGCGAGGTCATCACCAATTCGACCGGTCGGCCTAAGGGCACGTGCAATTGATCGATTTCACGCTTCCCGTTCAGATGCTCGAGCTTCCACATCCACTGTTTGGCCACGACATATACATGTGCGGCATTGGCGGGCGGGCGATAAAACTGCGAGAACACGACGCTGGACCACGCGAACAAGCCGAGGAAGATCGTGAGCGGCACGGCAATCCAGGTGATTTCCAACCAGCGAACGCCAGAGGGAGGATTGCGGCGGTCCGCTTTCGATTCGCGCCGATAACGTATCGAGAAGATCAGCAGCAACGCGGCGATCCCGACTGCAACGAGACCGGTGACGATCGTCATGATCAGAATCAGCACATCGACGCGATGACCGAGCGTCGATACGGCGTGCGGCGCGAATAGACTGAAGGCGCTCATACTCGTCCACGACTATGCGCGCGCAATGCGGCCCACAGGCCAACCACTGCCAGCAGTGCAATCGACACGATCCGCAACCCTCCCATAATGGCTGCGCTGTAAGGTCCTTGAGTCGGATCGAAGTGAAAGCAGACGAGCAGCAGCTGACGCACAACACTCGAAACGCTGCCTTGCTGAGCACTTGCGATGGCAGAGCGAAGAGCAGCGGGGTCGTAGCGCACTCCAAAGAAGTAGCGGCTGATCTTGCCATTCGGTGTCGCGATCAGGAATCCGGCCGGATGAGCGAACTGCTGATGCTCCGCGTCGTACACGTAGCGAAATCCGGCGGCGCGCGCGAGCCGTGCGGCGTGGTCGTCGTCGGTTGTGAGCAGTTGCGCATGCGCTCGAACTTCCGGAGGGAAGTGTCTTAGTCGCGTGGCGGCGTTCGTCGCGGTGTCGCGCGGGTCGATGCTGATGCCGATCAAATCGTAGTTTTCGCCGACAACTAATCCGGCGTTGCGCAAGGCCTGCTGAATCCCTGCGAGCACTTCAGGACACAGCTCGGGACAGGAGAAATACACGAACGCCAGCACGACGGGTTTGTCGTTGAAGATCGTGCCGAGCGGCACCGACTGGCCCTCGCTGTTCGTGAAACTGAGATCGAGCGGTAACTGGGTGCCGACATGCTGGTCCCAACCGACCTTGGATTTGTCGATATAGGCGTTCGCCTGGAGCGCCATTACCATGAGCAGCAATGTACCCATCCACTTCATCGAGGCGGCTCCTGCGTCGATGCTTGATTGGCAAGCATCTGCATCGCGCGCTCGACCGGCACATGCGCGGATGAATGCGTCGCGTCCGTCCAGCCGTACGTGGTCAATTGCCGCAGTTTCTCTTGCTGATAGGTTGCAATGTCAGCTTGTGGCTTCGAGGTGAGGTAATGCGTGGCGGTTCGCATGTCGCCTGACTCTCTTGCAACGGACGGCTTGGACGGTGTGGGAAACGATGCGGAGATCCATGCCGCCGCGATCACCGTGACGACGAGTGCTCCCATCACCCACAAGATCGGAAGCACGTGAATGTCCTTGCGTTCCTGCGCCGGCCGTTCGGTACGAAAGGTGTCGCTCATGTTCGCCACACCAACGCGGAGGTCTTCTGCAGTCCGTTCAGCCAGGCCGCACACCACAACCCCACGACAGCAACCACGGCAATGGGATCGCTCCATGCGAGATACAAACCATGCGGCTGCAACGTGGGCGTCACGAGGTAGAAGCAATACAACAACTGGCCGGCGAGGAGTGCGGCAGACAGCGGCCCGATGAATCGAGGTGTTCGTTTCGCGACGCGTGAGAGCAGCAGCGCAAAGGGAATTGCAAACTGCACCAGGATCAACACGATGGATAGCCAACGCCAACTGCTCTGCATTCTCGGTAGATACCACGCTATTTCATGCGGCAAGTCTTCGGCCCAGATGATGAGGAATTGTGTGTAAGCGATGTACGCCCAACTCATCAGGTACATCAGCAGCAAATTGCCGAGATCATTGAATGGAGTGGCATCGCGTGCAGATCGATCTTGCATGAAGGCGCACGCGAACACTCCCAGAGCCATTGCCGACAACATCTGAGCGACACCGATCAGCAAGCCAAAGGCTGTCGAGTACCACTGCGGCAGCAGCGCCATGATCCAATCGATCGCTGCGAGCGAGACGGTCAGGCCATACGCGATCAAGCCGCCTGCACTCAAGCGGCGTAAAGCAACGGGACGTACTTCGTTCGTACGAGTAGCAATTCGTGTCCATCGCCAGGCGAGCACAATCCAGACCGCGAAGTACACCGCTGCACGAATCAAGAAGAACACCGGCTGGAACCACCAATGCTTGAAACTGCTGTCGGCTGGCTGAATGCCCAACGCAGTGAGGCCGAATACGATTGGCACAAACAGCACCAATGCGAGCGGCGTCACGCGCGCAGCGGCGAGCAGGGGACGACGCAAGGGCAAACCCCACTGCCCACCCGTCACTGCGTGCAGCATGAGATTTGCAAGCGCGCCTAGCGATAGGCCGACGACGAATATGAAGGCATACAGATACGAGCGATAGAAATTGCGCGGGTCGACAAAGAACCCCGCAATCGTCAGCACGCCGGCGATGCTCGCGACGATTAGAATCAGTCGCTGCATGCGTCTCATGGTTCGCCACCCATGCGCGAACGCTCGTTGCTGGAGAGTCGTTC
>DASTSB010000227.1:0-16832 GCA_035760885.1 Steroidobacteraceae bacterium
CCCTCGCAGATCCCTTAGGCCCTAAGGTGTTCTCCGCATTACTGGTCCGATCGGCGCGAGTAATGTTTTTGCTGCCGGCCGCGATCAGCGTTTTCTCGCGTCAGAGCAGGTTCTAGTGATCGCAAAGGTCCCTCAACTTAATCGTCGACGAATCCTCTTTATCGACGATGAAGAGTCGATGGTGATGCTCGCGACGTGGTTCCTCGAGCGCCTTGGATACGAAGTCAGCGGGTACATGGAATCGGACCCGGCGCTGGCTGCGCTGCAGGCAAATCCGTCCGCCTTCGATTTGGTTGTGACAGATCAGAATATGCTTGGGCCGTCCGGCCTCGACGTAGCACGAGAAGCCATGCGACTGCGCCCGGACTTACCGGTTGCCATCATTTCGGGGTATGTCACGCGGGATCTTCGGGATAGGGCTGCGGCGCTGGGCGTTCGCGAAGTGATTGAGAAACCCAATCGCGCCGAAGACATGGCGCAAGCTATAGCTCGGCTGTTGTCGAGGTTAGCTGTTGTGCCCCCGGCGATAGGGTGACGCGTCAATGAAATTCGAATCACAGCAAGCGGACGCGAACCACGAACCGAGCGATTCGCTTGCGCTCAACCAAGCTCCATCCTCTCCTCATCCTCGAGCTAGCGAAATCGCGCTCAAGGCCGTGAATCACATCTCCGCCATGGTCGCCTACTGGGACAAAGATCAACGCTGCGTGTTTTCGAACGATGCCTATCGGGAATGGTTCGGCAGAACGCCACAAGAGATGCTCGGGATGACGATGAAGGAACTCCTCGGCGATCTCTACCAAAAGAATCACCCCTATATCCTCGGCGCGCTGCGCGGAGAGCGGCAGGTTTTTGAAAGGCGTATTCCGTTACCCCAGGGTGGATTCAGAGACAGCATCGCAACATACACCCCGGACATCGTCGACGGTATGACGTTAGGGTTTTGGGTGCACGTGGCCGACGTCACCATCTTGCGCGAACGCGAAGCAGCACTTGAACGCGCCCTGCACGAACGCGATGAAGCATTGGCCGAAGTTCGGACACTACGCGGCTTGTTGCCGATCTGCTCGTCGTGCAAAGCGATACGTGATGACAAAGGGCACTGGCACTCCTTGGAGGAGTACGTCTCAGAACGCAGCGAGGTGAAGTTCTCTCACGGCATATGCCCGGCGTGCGTTGCCAGGCTCTATCCGGATCTCAAGGTGCCGTGACTTGCCGGTGATGTCATGGGGACGCCGTTGGCACCACTTGCAGAGTCCCAAATCGAATTGCAGCTAGCGTGCCGCTGAGGCCCCGGATTGTCACCGGCGCAGCGGTTCTACCGTCAAAGCATCTTCTGAAAGCATCTTCTGAAAGCATCTTCTGGAGAAGCATCTTCTGGACACCCAACCTTTCTGGACACCCATCCTTTCTAGAAGCATCTTCTGGACACCCAACCTTTCTGGACACCCATCCTTTCTGGACACCCAACAAAAAGGCCGCCCTTTTTGAGAAGCATCTTCTGGACACCCATCCTTTCTGGACACCCAACAAGGCCATCCTTTCTGGACACCCAACAAAAAGGCCGCCCTTTTTGGACATGGCCATCCCTTTTGGGGCCATCCTTTTTGGAGGCCATCCTTTTTGGACATCCATCGATAGGATGCGAACCGCTAACCGCCGTTAGCCTTGTCTTGAATCGTTGGCTGTCCAAGAGTGGCTTGGATTGCTGGGTGTCCAACGGGCTAACGGGCTATTGGCCCCGACGGGTCTCTCCAACGGCTATCTGTATCTGACACGATCCGAGACCTATGCGAGAGCTGCGCGGCAGCATCAGTATTTAGTCTATTAGTACAACTATTGAAGCATAGCGTGTTGTAAACAATAGTTTTTAACTAGTCTTTTAACTAGTTTATTTTCCATTCTATGATGTCCGCATGGCTGCAGTTAGAGACGACATCCTCGAGCGCCTACAAAGTGGCACCGCCTCATCGCCGGAGCTCGAGCAACGTCTCGGCCTTTCGCAGTCCGCGGTCAACCGCCAGCTACGACTCTTATTAAAGGAGGGGCGTCTTGTCCGCATCGGCTCGCGACGGGGTGCGCGGTACGCGCTGCTGAATGCAATCGAAGGGATCGGTTCGCGATGGCCGCTGCGCCGGATCGATGAACACGGTCGCATTCACGAGCTCGGGCAACTAAGCGCATTGACCGCCGGCGAGTGGCTGTTCGAGACGAGCGAGGAGTCATTTGCGTGGACGGGTCTTTCGCATGGCCTTCCCTACTTCCTGCAAGACCAACGACCGGGCGGCTTTCTGGGCCGCGCTGTTCCGCAACGCTATCCAGAACTCAACTTGCCGCAGAGAGTGAGCGACTGGAGCGACACTCACTACCTGCGCTATCTCACTCAGCGCGGATCGGACACTGTTGGCGATCTGATTCTCGGCGATGCAGCACTGGACGAATACCTCGCATCACTTCGCCACCGCAGTCCGGTGCCGGCAGATCGTCGCGCCGATCTTTTTCCACAGCTCGCTGATCAAGTAATGGCCGGAGGTCTACCCGGCTCCTCTGCACACGGTGAGCACCCGAAGTTTGCAGTACTCCTTGAAGACGACGCCAACGCTCGCCACGTCATCGTGAAGTTCTCACCGATCGTCGATACACCGATTGGGCAGCGTTGGTCGGATCTGCTCGTCACCGAGCATCTCGCGCACCAAGTGTTGACTGACGCGGGCGTCGCAGCTGCGACCTCGCAGATTCACCAGTTCCAAGGACGGACCTATCTGGAAGTGAATCGATTCGACCGCGCGGGAGTGGACGGCCGCGTTGGGGTGACATCGCTGCTTGCAATCGACACTCAACTCTACGGCGCGATCGATAACTGGATTGCCGCCTCCACGCGCCTGCATCTCGATGATCGAATTAGCACTGAAGATCTCGAAGCGACCCGACTCGCTGCTACCTTCGGTTCGCTAATCGCAAACACCGATCGCCACTTCGGCAATCTCGCCTTCTACGATCGCTACGACGGTCGATTCGCGCTCGCGCCGATCTACGACATGCTGCCGATGTTATTCGCGCCGGAGCATTCTCAGATCGTGAAACGAGCCTTCACTCCTCCGGACCCAACCTCGGAAACCATTCGCGTCTATGGACGCGCGCGAGTCCTCGCCGAACAGTACTGGCAACTCTGCGCCAATGATGCACGAATCAGCCAGGAGTTCCGCAACGTCTGCAGCACGTGCGGGGAGACGCTTCAAGCGCTGCCAAGCACGGGCGCATATGCGTATTGCGATGTGCGCTGAGCGCGGGGGATGATGCGCTTCCACCTCGCGTACCAGGTCGTACTGCGTACGGGTACGAAGGCCACACTTGAAGCAGTGCGATTCTGTGGACGCCGTCGGTGGACACGGTCGCTGCTGTGCGTGAGGGCGTTTCTGGACGTCAATGGGGGCGCGAACCTGCAACCGAACTGCTCGGCTGAATCGGTGAGCGTCCAAAGGGATACTTGTCCTCGGCTCGACCTCATCTATTCTTTTATGCGTTCTCTGCGGCCAATCATCCATCTTGTTGTCGGCCGCCCGTCGTGAATTCACTCTTGAACATTCGGCGCCGCAGCCACACTCTTCCTTGCATGACCACCCAACTCAAAATCGACTTCGTCTCCGACGTCTCATGCCCATGGTGTGCTATCGGGCTTGCCGCACTTCAACAGGCACTCGAGCGCATTGGTGACGACGTCAAGGCTGACATCCACTTCCAGCCCTTCGAATTGAACCCGGACATGGGGAAGAGCGGGGAAGTCATCATCGAGCACTTGCAGCAGAAGTACGGTTCGTCGCCGGATCAGCTGATACGCAATCAAGAAGCGATTCGCGAGCGTGGTGCCGCTCTCGGATTCACGTTCAACATGGAGAAGCGCACGAAAATCTACAACACCTTCGATGCGCACCGGCTGCTGCATTGGGCGGAGCTGGAAGGACGCCAGCTTGAATTGAAGCAAGCACTACTCGCGGCGTACTTCACTGAAGGGCGAGACCCCAGTGATCACGAAACGTTGATCGAGGTAGCACAGCAAGTCGGGCTTGATGCTGCACGTGCTCGCGAGGTGCTCAAGTCAAATCTGTACGCAGACGAAGTTCGCGAACGAAAAGAGTTCTATCGGCAGAATGGCATTCACGCAGTGCCTTCTGTCATCGTGAATTCGAAGTACCTAATTCAAGGCGGACAGCCTGTGGAAGCGTTCGAGCAGGCGTTGCGCAAGATTGCCGCGGAAAGTCGGAACGAGATGGCATAGGCGGCTCGAATATTCATTGCATGCACCGGCCCCGATCTCCGCATCAATCGACCAATCGCATCAAGCGTTTGCGAATTGCGCCTTCGTTAGTGCTGAGCTTGTCTAGGGATTGTTGATACAAACATGTGCTTCGACGCAGCTCAGGACGAACGGAACATAGCCTTGCAGCGGATTTTCGAAACTTCAATTCATAGCTTGCCATGCGCCTTGAAAGGATCTTTCGCAGAGCGCTGAAGACTGGCGAGAGAGATCGCTCGCGCTTGGCGTCAACCAGCGAGCCAGCATTAGAACAGCGCCGATATCATCATCACCAGCCCGGCCCAGCTAATACCCCAAATAACTGAACGCAGACCAACGATGCCGAGCAGATAAGCAGGCACATATACGATTCTCGCGATCAGGAATATCCATGCACCTCGAATTGCGGTGACGCTATCGGCGCCTTGAAACACATTCCCAGAGCAATCGCAAGAAAGACGGGCAACGCTTCTTGCATGTTTACCAAAGCACGCTGGGCTCTTTGGCCGATTGGCGTTTGCGGCGGTTGATGATCGCGGGGCCCTAAGGAGATTAATAGCCGCTTCCCCACTCCAGGACCGCCACTCAAATAGCGCATCGATGCGGGGAGGAATGTTTGGATGACGAACACTGCGAGCACCGCGAGAATAATATTGATCGTGGGCTGGCTACCTAGGTTTCGAAACTGAACTGAGGCTGTGATTAGAAGTTAATTTGGTGACCTGTTGGAAAACTCAGCATTGTAGGTTGCCGGTTAGTAACCTAACGCGTTCGCCTCTGCCGCCTGCGTCGACCTCGGCAATTGTTCCTGCGACCCCCTCTCCCGACTGCGTCGACCTCTCCCACAAGGGGAGAGGTAATTGGCCTCCGCTCCCCAATCATGCAGTCATCACCGTAAACCGAGAAGGTGGCTGGCCCTCGTCGATACGGTGATCTCGATTGCGAAGGAAGCGGTGTTTCGAGCGCTCCTGCATTCATGCAGTCGTCTGCCTGCGAGGTGCTGCACGCTTACTCACAACTCACAACTCACAACTCACAACCCACACATTACACATCACACGTCACACGTCATCTCGGACTCGCGCTTCCAAATCTATCTTTCCGCCGCTCGACTCCCAACTCCCAACCCACAACCCACAACCCACAACCCACACTTCACACCTCACACCTCACACCTCACACCTAACACCTCACACCTCACACCTGACACCTCACACCTCACACCTGACACCTAACACCTCACACCTGACACGTCATCTCTCGCTTTACACCTTATACGCCACACCAACAGGCGCCACTCTGTCTGCCAACCGAAAACCGACAACTCACAACCAGACCTCATACCTTCTTCCTAAAGTGATACGCATTGATCGTGAGGCCTTCGCGGAAATAAAAGCGATGCGCATGCTCACGCTGCACGCCGGAATCAAGATGCAGCTCATCGCAGCCATTGGTGCGAGCTTCGTTTTCTAACCACTCGATGAGCAACTTCCCATGCCCTCGCGAGCGGGTTTGTTCGTCGGTGATCAAGTCATCGACGTACAAAATCTTGCCGCAGTAGAGCATTTCCATGAATCGATATCCCGCGACGGCCCGTACCATTCCGTCCACTTGAACGGCGGCCTGTCGGTAGCCGTCCGAATTCATCATGCGACGGACGATGGCAAGATACTGATCGGCTTTGATGTGCGGACGAAGCTGTCGCATCACCTCACTCCCCGCGAGAATGTCGGCGTCGGATTCAAGGCGCTGAACCATTGTCTGTTTTTGCATTAAAGGCTCCCGTTACCAATTGCATCCTCGATATCACTGGATGCCCTCTCCCGCCGCTGCGCTCGCGACCTCTCCCAAGAGGGAGAGGTGAATAACCCAACAATTTTCGGGCACCCTTTCTCGCCGTTGCGCTCGCGACCTCTCCGAAAAGAAGAGGTGAATAGCTGAATCAGCTCGTCACACCGATCTCGTTTGTGCCAGCTGTCGTTCGCGATCCTTTGCTTCGCGCAAGCTTGCAGGATCACTCAGCAGCCGCAACGGGGCGAGTGATTCGTCAGCGCTCCGTCACTGCTGAGCACATAGCCGTCATTGCAGAGACTCGGTCGGTAGCAGAACGCAACCGTGTCGCGCTTGAGATGCGCAGTGACTGCGCCCTGCTCAGTGTTTCGTGTCCGCGCTGCAGAATCTGCCAACACCTGATCACAATAGCGATCGATTCAGCTAAGTCACTCGTAGTGCGCAGCAATGGGCATTTGCCGCCCGCTGCCGAAGGCGCGTGCTCTAACGCGCAGAATCGGAGGTGCCTGGCGACGCTTGTACTCGTTGCGCGCGATCATCCTTTTGACCTTCGCAATGAGTTCGCGCCCGGTCTCAGTCTGCTGCAATTCATCGAACTTCGCTTGCGCGATATGCTGTTCGGAAGCCTCAAGGCGATTGCCCTCGATGAGCACCTTCAATACCTCATCGAGAATCTCGTATGGCGGCAAACTGTCGGTGTCCTTTTGCCCTGGCGCCAACTCCGCTGACGGCGGCTTCTCGATGATGCCAGGTGGGATGACCTCTCTTCCGGCGGCTTCATTTATATAGCGCGACAGCGCGAACACTTCAGTCTTGTACAGATCGCCGATCACGCCGAGACCGCCATTCGTATCTCCGTAGAGCGTGCAATACCCGACGGACAATTCGCTCTTGTTGCCGGTCGTGAGCAGCAAGTGACCAAACCGGTTTGAGAACTCCATCAGGATCGTGCCCCGAATGCGTGCCTGAAGATTCTCGAGCGCAAGCCCTTCCATTGCCGTTCCGGTCGACTGCGCGAATGCCTTGCGGTAAACATCGACCAGTTCGCGAATCGGATGCGTGTACAGCTTGATTCCGAGATTCTCACACAAACGCTGCGAGTCGCTCACGCTGCCTTCGCTCGAGTACTCGGACGGCATCGTCATAGCAGCGATGTTCTCGCGGCCCAGCGCCTCCACTGCAAGCGCCAAGGTAAGCGCGCTGTCGATGCCCCCTGAAGATCCGACCACAGCCGTTTTGAACCCGCAGCGACGCGCGTAGTCCTTCAGTCCAAGCACGATTTGACGGCGGTAGAACTCGGACCGATTCATCGCAGACGTGAAAATCGCACGGAGCGCTTGGCCGTCACGATCGAGGAAGTGCCGATCTTGGTTGAAACCGATCGTTCTCAAACACGTTTCGAATTGTGGCGCCTCGAAAACCACGCCCGCTTCCGGTTCGACGAGGAATGACCCGCCATCGAAAACGAGTTGATCGTGGCCGCCGATTTGATTGACGTACGCGATCGGCAAACCGTACTTGCTGCTCGCCCGCCGGAAGATGTCGTGACGCATCTCGCGCTTGCCAACATTCGAAGGGCTCGCATTGATCGAAATCACCAAATCCGGCGACGCTTCGGTGAGGCGCGCGAAGGGATTGATCGCGTAGTCGTGGCACTCGTCATTCCATCCGTCTTCGCAAACCATGAAGCCGAGATGCACTTCGCCGCCCGGATAGTGAACTCGCAAGACCTTTGCGACGTCAGGGCCTGGCTCGAAGTGTCGACGCTCATCGAAGATGTTGTACGTAGGCAATAGCTGCTTGTGATACGTGAGCGCAATTTCCCCAGCTTTGAGCACGAGCAAGCTGTTGTGAAATCGCTTGCCGATGCCATGGTGCGGCGTCGGCGCGCCCATGACCCAATACACGTCGGGCAGTTCGGTAGATACCTTGCGGGCTCGTTCCAATCCCGACTCGATCCGTTGCTGAAAGGCCGGGTCATCCAGCATGTCCGCGGGGTAGTAACCGGTCAGCGATAGCTCCGGGAACACGACGACCGACGCACCTTCGTTCAACGCTCGCGCTGCAGCGCTTCGCATCAGCTCAATGTTGCCGTCGATATCACCGATCGTCGGGTTGATTTGCGCGATGGAGAATTTGAACGTCATCAGTGCGCTCGCTAGATCTGTTGGTTGAACACCTGTCGCAGGTAGGCGATGAAAGTCGGGTCTGAAGACAGTGCCTTGCCCGGCGAATCGGAGAGTTTCGCGACTGGCTGCCGATTGCAGTGAGTCAGCTTCATCACGATGTTCAGCGGTTGCACGCCAAGATCGTTCGTGAGGCTCGTGCCGATCCCGAAGCCAACCGGTACGCGATCGGCAAAGTGCTCCCAAATGCGGAGCGCTTTCGGAAGATCCAGGGAGTCGGAGAACACCAGCCGCTTTGTCATCGGCAGAATGCGCAGCGCTTCGTAGTGAGCGATGGCCTTTTCACCCCACTCGATCGGATCGCCGGAATCGTGGCGCAAACCGTCGAAGAGCTTGGCGAAGTAAAGATCGAAGTCGCGCAGGAAGGCGTTCATGCCGACGACATCCGTGAGTGCAACGCCGAGATCGCCGCGGTATTCCTGAACCCAATGCTCCAACGCCGCTTTTTGGAATTGGCGCAATTGCACGCCGACGGCCTGGAAGGTTTGCAGATACTCGTGTGCCATCGTGCCAATCGCTGCAATCCCGAATTTCATCGCGAGATACACGTTCGACGTGCCGCGAAAGCAAGTCGATGCTTCTTTGCTCAACGTGCTCACAAGCTCTTCATGCCAGGCACGCGAGAATCGCCGGCGCGTGCCGAAATCGAAGAAATGAAACGGCGTGCGATGCTTTGAATTGTCGATCTCCCCGACGGTGCGGATCTTCTCGCGAAGACGTCTGCGCCCTTCCTCAAAGACGGCATCGCTCGCGAAGCGTCTGAAGTACAGCTCGTTGACGATCGCGAGAACGAAAATTTCGAATCCCATCACGTGGATCTGCGGCCCAGCGGCGATCACCTTGAGCGACTCGCCTGCGGTCGTCACTTCGATGTAACGCTTCTGGAAGCGAAAGATGCGCAAGAAGTCGATGAAATCCGATTTCAAGAATCGCTTGGTCGACAAATAGGCAAGTTCGTCTTCGGTAAAGCTCAAGGAGAACAAATGCTCCAATTGCGCCTCGAGATCCGCGCGTAGGTCCGCCAACGGATATTCCGGATCGTTGCGACAGATAAATTCGTACACCGCATGATTGGCAGGGAAGAAGTGCAGGAACGGCTGCCACATTGTGAACTTGTACAAGTCCGTATCGAGCAGCGAGCAAATGACGGGTTTGAACATGGTGTACGCCTTTACGTGATCGCTTGCAGCGCGAGTTCCGAGGTCAGCACACGTGCGCCAGCTTTCTGTGCACGTTCAAGAAACTGCGTCGCTTGCGTCTCGAATCCTCGCACTGGGCTCATACAGTCTTTCAACAAAATCGTGCGGCTGCGCTCTTTCGCATCGAAGGCCTCAAAGATGTGCTCCATCGTCGCAGCGACGCAGTGACTCGCAGCCTCTCCCGCCACGACCAAGTATCCCGAGCCGGGCCGGCAGCTCTCGATGAGTTGAGCATTCCGCAACGTCAGTGGATCGGATTGCACCGGCACCTCCGCTTGCACGGCGCTGTATTGCTCCGTCATGGGGTTGGCGCCCTTTAGAATTTTGAGTGCGTTGCGTTGCGTACGCTCTTCCCATTTTGCAAGCGCAGCCTGCAGAGCCGAGTGGATGTTGTGTCCCCACGTACCCAACACGCAATGTACAGGCCAAACCATGAGTCGATATCGATTCGAGCGCTCCAACGCGCGCAGATAGTTCAGCACGTCAGGAATCAGGCGGGCGTCTCGAGGCACGAAGCGCTTTGCAGCGACGTCCGCTTCGGTGATCTGCGTGAAAGGAGCCACGGGTTCGCCGTTGCCCTGCGACCAGAACGTGGTGCGCTCAATCGCCACCGTCGGGTGCGAATCCAACGTGACGACGACACGGCCGAGGCTATGTGCATGCTCGATGAATTGCGCCACGCGACGCATATCCGCATCCGCCCCCGTGACAGGCAGTGCCGCGCCATCGATGTCGCAGAAATCGTTTTGAGGATCGATCAACAGCAGCGTTGCAGACATCGCTTTCAACCTCTTCGTTAAGAGTCTCTGACTATTGAAAGAAGTGCCACGGAAAACGGAAGACGCCAATTGCCGCGCGCACCTCTATCGCCTCAAGAACAAGAAGCGTCCGGTGTACTTCGCCAGAGCCATCGCCGGCAGCGCAATCGAATGACGCCGCGGCCGATGCTCAAGCGTTCCTGCCGACGAGCGCCTGCATCTTCTTCAGCATGGGCGCGACGATCGGAACCGTCAGCATCGTGCTCGCCACTGCCATCAGCAGCAATGCGGTGAAGGTCTCGCTGGTGATGATGCGTTTGTCCAGCAAGACGTTGGAGAAGATGATCATGATCAGCGCCTTCGTCTGCAGCAGCCAGCCCATGAGCGAGGCCTCGCCCTTTTCCCACTTCAGGATTTTGCCGGCCACGTGGGTTCCCAACAGCTTCCCCGCGACGGAGGCAAAGAGCAACAGTGCCGCGACGACGAATACGGCTTGGCCGCCGACATTCCAATTCGTGCGCAATCCTGTGCTCAAGAAGAACACGGGCATGACGATCAGCAGCACATGCTGGCGCAGCAGATCCATGTGCTCCTGCTTAAACCACTTGCCTTCCATGACCGCTCCCGACAAGAACGCACCAACCATGAAGTGCAGGCCAGCCCAATCCGCACCGAACCCACAGATCGCGAGCCAAATCAGTCCTGCGTACCAGCGATCGCGTTCGGCAATTCGCTCCATCAGCGCGCGGAACAGATTCGCAGCGGCGGCGAAGATGAACAGGAAGGCGGCTTGCCGGCCGATACGAGTCCAGTCCATGAGGATCAACGCCAGCACACCCCAAATCGCCACATCGTCCATACTCGCGTATCGCAAAATGCGCTGGCCAATGGGCTGCCGGAGTATCTCGAGTTTCTCCATCAACAAAATCAGAATCGGCAGCGCAGTGACGGCACACGACATACCCACGCCGAGCACGAATTGCCATTGCAACGCTTGATCGCCCATCCAGCCTGCCCGATCGACGAGCACCAGGGCGGCCATACAGCCGAGCGCCAGCGGCATTCCCAAAGCGAGCCCGGCCGTGATCGCAGTTTCGCGTCGATGTCGCCACGCGGCGCCCAAGTCGAGTTCGATACCCGCGATCCAAACGAAGATCATCACCGCCCACCACGCGATGCCGTTCAGCGACTGCACCACCGCTGGCGTGAACACGAATTGGTAGTAGCTGGGAAATGCCGCGCCCAAAATGCCGGGACCGAGGAGAATGCCGGCAATGATCTGTACGACCACCAATGGCGCGTAGTAGTCAGTTTTGCACAGTCGCCAAATGAGATAGGGGACCGCGAAGATTAGGATCATCGCGATCAAGAAGACCTCCGTCAGGCTCATGCCGGCGTGCATTCTTGGCTCCCGTCGAATCTGCGCTCCTCCGGCCACACACATATATATGTGTGAATTTGTGAGGGCCCGTGTTTTGGGGCGTGCTTTATAGCATTTCGGGCCGACTGGCTGGCGACGCGGCGGCTTGCGAAAATGTCGCCTAATCGAACCCCGCGCCCGCTCGGGAGTTTGGTCGAGCGATACTGACGAAGACCGTTCTTTCAGAGCCAGACCATGACGCCAGGTGTATTGGGAAAGATTTTCCTCTGGTGGGTTGGCATCTTACTGCTCGCGATTCTCAACGGCATCGTGCGCGAGCGCTTCCTGATCCCATACTTCGGGCCCGTTGCTGGAATGATGTGCAGCGGTATTTTGCTGAGCGTCATCGTGCTTGGGGTCGCATTCGTCGCGACGCCCATGCTGCATTACAAGGGCGTGAATCTGTGGGCCGTCGGCATCTTGTGGCTGCTGCTCACCGTGAGCTTCGAATTCACAATGGGTTTGGCGATCCAGCACCAGACGCTCGCGCAGGTACTCGCGGCGTACACATTCAAAGGCGGGAATCTCTGGCCGATCGTGTTGGTTGTCGCGTTGATTGCACCGAGTGTAGCGGCGCGTATCCGAGGGCTACACTGAGATAGCCTTGTTTGCGGGAGCCGAGCGATGACGCAGTCGTGCTGCATGCGTTTGCATGCCCATCATCAGTCGTTGGTAGAGGAACGCCGCGAGATCCCTGAGCCACAGCGTGGCCAGTTGTTGTTGCGGGTTCGCGCGTGTGCGGTTTGCCGAACCGATCTACACGTCATCGATGGTGAGCTCGCGAATCCGACATTGCCGATCGTTCCTGGTCACGAAATCGTCGGCGAAGTCATTCGAAGCGGCGCAGATGTCGACGTACCGATCGGCACGCGATTGGGTGTTCCATGGCTGGGCTTTACATGCGGCGTCTGCAAATACTGCCGCGCCGGCCAGGAGAACTTGTGCCCGAACGCGAAGTTCACCGGTTTCAATGTGGACGGCGGCTTCGCGGAGCACGTCATTGCCGATGCGCGCTATTGTTTTGCGATCCCGGAACAGTTCGACGATGCACACGCTGCTCCCCTTCTGTGTGCCGGACTCATCGGCTATCGATCTCTTAAGTTCTGCGGCGACGCGCATCGCATCGGTATTTACGGCTTCGGCGCGGCGGCACACCTCATCGCTCAAGTTGCGCGCTGGCAGGGTCGTGAAATCTACGCCTTCACTCGCGCAGGCGACGTACAGGCACAACGATTCGCGCTGGAACTCGGCGCACGCTGGTCTGGCAGCAGCGAAGAATCCCCGCCAGAGAAACTCGATGCGGCGATCATCTTCGCGCCGCTCGGCACACTGGTGCCACTGGCACTGCAAAGTGTTCGCAAAGCGGGCACTGTCGTATGCGGTGGGATCCACATGAGCGACATTCCGTCATTTCCGTATTCGCTGTTGTGGGAGGAACGAGTCGTGCGTTCGGTTGCGAATCTCACGCGACAAGATGCGACTGAGTTCTTGAGCATTGCAGCTCGAGCGAACGTACAAACGCACATCACTAAATTCTCATTGCGTGACGCCAATGAGGCGATCGAAACTTTGCGTGCGGGAGAGATCAGCGGAGCCGCGGTGCTGGTCCCGTAAATCTCACCTGCTTCGCGACATAACACGAACTCGGCGCGACTGGACGCATGGAGGGACGTGCACCGCCGTGGCCTGGTTCCGCGCCCCCGACCACAACAACCGTGGGCTCGCGAATCAGCCTCTCAATGAACGGCGTTTGCGGATTTTCCTGTGAAAATGCTCAGCGGTGTGACGAGCCGCACATTTAGAAAAGTCGTATTGAGCAATTGCTCGCAGCTCTAATCTAAGGTCTCCAGCACTCTTCCGCTCCAAGATCGCTTCGCAGGGGCGGGCCCGTGATTTCTATTGACTCATCTACACGCACTCGACGCTTCGGTGCATCTCTACGTCATTGCATCCTCGCCGCGAGCGTCGTTGCGGGACTTTCGATCACCACCGCTCATGCGGCTGACTTACTGCCTCCAGCCACTCAAGTTTTCGCCTGGCGCAACACCGTCGAACTGAAGACGACGGTCTATCGTCCCGCAGACTGGCGGCAGCGCGATCGACGTGCAGCAATCGTGTTGTTCTCGGGCCGCGGTTGGACGACGGGTCAAACCGATTGCGATGTCGCGCAAGCTGAACATTTTGCGACGAAAGGAATGGTGAGCGTGTGCGCTTCATATCGAGCGGCTGCTCCAGGCAAAGCCACTCCCTTGGATTCGATGGCCGACGCTCGCGATGCCATTCGCTGGGTGCGCGCCAACGCACCGGCGATCGGCGTCGATCCAAATCGAATCGCGGTGCAAGGCAGCAGTACTGCGGGCCACCTGGCAGCCTCTGCTGCGATGTTCGAAGTACGCGGCAGCATCAGCCCCGCCCCGAATGCTCTAGTGCTGTACTCGCCGACTCTCGATCTCGACAACAATCAAACGTTGCAACAACTTCTCGGAACGAAGGGAACGGCCGCGGCAATTTCGCCTGCTTCTCATGTCACGGCGGGGTTACCTCCCACCATTATTCTTCAAGGCGATGTGGACACAGTCGCGCCCATTGCGGGTGCGCAGAAGTTTTGCACGGCAATGCAGAAGGCGGGCAATCGCTGCGAGCTGGACACATATATGTATATGGGCCACTTGTTCACGCCGAAGGGCAAGCGTGACGACCAAGCGCCGCAAACCGATCCTCGCGTTGCCGCCGCGGCGCTCGCGAAAGTCGATGTGTTCTTGGCTTCGCTCGGGTATTACCAGAAGTAATCGTCTCGCTTCGGGTGCACAGTTCTTAGGCGCGCCGATCAGGCGGCGCGCCTGCATCGCACTTCTTGCATTCAAGCTCAACGCCTAACATGGCGCGTCGTCCATCCTCGGTAATCACCCATGGACGCAATGTCCATGGAGGTCGATGGCGCACGTGTTGGTTATGACCGCACGCAAGCTGCGCGACCCAATCTTGCTCTTCGTCTTGGTGGAAGCCGACGATCTTCTGCTTCATACGCGCACGGTGCCATCGACAAATTTGTAGAAGACCGTCGTCGCGCAGCGGCGCCCGTCGGGCCAAAGCGCATAGCCGGGGATCACACCGCAACGTTGCCAATTCGCGCGAGCATAGAGCCGCTCGGCATCACCTCCGGTTACCGTGTCGAGCACGAGCAAGCACTTACCTGCTTCGTGCGCCACCTTTTCTGCCGCCGCAAGCAGACGTTCACCGAGCCCTTGCCGCCGAGCACGTCGGAGCACGAGCATTTTTGCGATATCCCCGCGATGCGGCTGATTCTCGGGTTGACTGAGTAGAACCGTCACCGTGCCCGCAATTCCATCGCCGTCTTCAGCGACCAAAATGATGCGATCGCCGCATGCCGCGCCCTCAAGTGCGGCGCGCCAGAAACGCTCCGCTTTGTCGCGAGTCATCGGCAACATGAAACTCACCGATGCTCCGCCCTCCACGCAATCGATCAAGACATCGCACAAGGCTCGCAGATCGTGATCACTTGCCGGATCTGCGCGGCGGATCGCCCAAGCTGTCACGACGCTCTCCTTGCCGATCGAGTTCGCTCGCCGCTGAGCACGACGACGTAACGGGTCGGCTTACGCGTGCGGTTACGAAATGTCGTGGGCTCATCCAACTGCATGGCGAGGCAGTCGTCCTTTTCGAGCCGATGTGTGACTCGGCCCACCGTGATCTCCAGCGAGCCCTCTTGAATCCAAATTTGCTGATGGACGGCCCGCTCGCGAGTACCGGATTCATAGGCGACCTTCGCGCCAGCCGGCATCTCGACTTCGACGATCTGAATTGGCGATGGATAGTTCGGCGGCGAGATATTGCGTCGGAGGTATCCGCTTTGTGGATCGCGCCACGATGATCGACTGGCAGCTCGCGACACAGGATCAGCTGGAGCGTCATCGTCTTCGAACAAACTCGCCAGCGGCACGCCGAGTCCGGTGGCGATTTTTTCCAATACGACTGCGGTCGGACTGCTCTCGCCGCGCTCGATCAGGGAAATCATCGACCGGCTGACGTTCGACTGACTCGCAAGCGCATCGAGCGTCATGCCTTGGCCCGCGCGCAATGCCTTGACGCGATTTGCGATGCGCTGATTGATGTTGTGTTCGAGCGCTGCGGGTTCCTGCATAGTGGAGCCAGTGTCTACTATCTTGGATTGTTCCGTCAATGCGCCGGAATGCTCAGACCGCAATCTCCACTACAATACGCACCCCCTTCCCGGCTTGAATCCCTGCCATGCGTCCATTGCTGTGTTTGAGTGTCTTTGGGCTCACGGTCATCTCCGCTTGGGCCGCGCAAGAACCTTCCGAACCCGCGCCGATCGAGGCGCGCGCGGTGATGACAGGCGAACAGGTCATCCATATTTTGGATGCGACCGTGGATTGGTATCGAACGCTAGGCTCGCAGCAACAAGCTGCAACTCAGCCGAGCGACCTTCTCATTCTCTATGCAAATCGTCAGACGGCGGACAGGGTCGTCGCACTGGCATTCGAAATCGCACGAGCGAATGCCGAGCTGCTAAGCAGCGAGGCGGAGGTCAAGCAGTCCGATTCGGATCCGGGATCGCTGCAATCATTACTGAAACTGCAGCGGCAACTCGACGAACGCCGCAAAGGCATTCAGGCCCAGATCGAAGCGCTCAAAACCACCATGCCAGCGGCGAAGAGCTCAGCACGCGCGCAAGCCCAAGATCGAATCGCGGTATTGCAAGGCGAGCTCGATCTCGTCAGCGCACGTCGCAACTTGCTGTCGAACATGGCGCAGTTCGCGAGCGAAACGGACGTCAAGGGATCCGGGGCCAACGCCCTCAAAGCGCACATCGATGCGATCGCGGCATCGATTCCTGCGAGCACGCCAACGCCGACGCCGGCAACCGCAGCGCCGAGCACAAACTCTCCTGTCGCAACCTCATCGAACGCCTTGGCCCTGAGCCGATTCGGAATTTGGGACCTCGCATCGACGGTGTTGCGGCTCTCGTCGAAGGCCAACACCATCGAGACGATCGACCGGCGCACGGCAGAGTTGCAGGACGTCTTCGCACAAGTGCGCAATCCGCCGTTGGAGCAGTTGAAAAATCTTGGTGCTCGCGGCGATGCCTTGGCCACCGAGATGCAACGCACCGATGCGAGCCAATTGCGCGGCATGCGGGAT
>DASTSB010000228.1:0-13699 GCA_035760885.1 Steroidobacteraceae bacterium
AGCGACGCCCGTGCGTCACGGGATCGGAAGCAAGCGAAGTTATCGGTGATTCGACATCGGAGTGCCTTTGACTCCCTGTCCAAGCGACGAAAACCTAGCTCTTCCATATGCTCGGTCCACCTCATCACGAGGTTGTTCTTATGGACCCGAGCCGAAGCCCCGCCCTCTTCGACGGGGCTTCACTTTATGGGGACCAAGAAGTGATCGGGTGATGGGGTGAAAGCGCAAAGCGCGTGAACGGCGCGGGTCATCAAAGCGTCCATCAAACGTCTTTCGCAGGTCTCGGTACGGATCCGATCCGTACGATGCGCTGAACTGGAAATCGGATCTAACGGCAGGATCTCCCTTCGCCGTTCACTTGATCACCTCATCACGTCATCACTTGCCTTCACAGAAGGCTCCCCAACAGATTCCCATACGCCCGCGGCTCGACCAGCAGTACGTATACAAGTCCGGTGATCGCGCCCCCCAAGTGCGCGTCGTGGTTGATGCGTCCATGCGGATGCTTGGAAGCCCACCACGTGTAGGCGAGATAGCCGATGGCGAACAAAGGTGCGGGGATCGGGATCGGAATTGGAATGATGTACAACGACTGATGTGGGAAGAAGAGAATCGCGGCAAATAGGATCGCCGAGATCGCGCCCGACGCGCCAAGGCTCGCGTACTCCGGATCATTGCGATGTTTGTAGTACGTGCCGGCATGACTGATCAAAAGTCCCGCTAGATACAGCAATACAAAGTGCGTCGTGCCGATACGGCGCTCGAGCGCGAAGCCGAAAAAGTAGAACGTCATCATATTGAAGATGAGGTGCATCAAGTCGGCATGCACGAAGCCGCTCGAGATCACCGTGTCGTACTGCTTGCGACGCAAGAACCAGTACGGCCGAAACAGACTTTGTTCGATGAGCTTGTGAGATCCGAACAGCCCGATGAGGCTAATTGCGCTGGTCGCGACCAGAATGATGAGCGCCGCAGAGACAGGAAGATTCACTATGCCGCCTTCAATGATGTGTACAACTCGATTCTAACTACCGCCATCGTTCAGCTCGGCAGCCGGATCGCGTAGATGCGCCCCGTGAGATCGGCTGCATAGAAGACATTGTTGCCCACCGCCGGAGCCGCGCCGAATCCCCACTCCTGCTTCGCATCGAGCACTGCCTTGCTCGGCGGATTCAGCAACATCCAACGTAACTCGCCGGTATTGCGGTCCAATGCGGCCACCGATCCGGCTCGCGGACCCGGATAGGGACCCTTGCCGACGGTTCCCGCGACCACCCACTTGTCGGATACCGCTGTTCGCGCCCATGCCCAGCCTGGCACGTGGGTTTCCCATTTCGATCGACCGGTGTTCGTGTCGAGCGCGTAGACCTTCGTTGCATCGGACGAACCTGTGTAGACCGTGCCGTCGCGAACGACGGGTGGCGATTCGATCCATGAGAGCCAGTAGTAGTGCTTCCAGAGCTCCTGGCCGTTGTCTGCGTTGAGGGCGATCAATTCGTAGGTTCGGCTGCCCGCAAACACGCGCCCATCGCTGACCGCGAGATCGCCAGCAACAGGCAATTTCGCGTCGTACTTCCACACATCCGTACCATCGTCCTTGCGCGCCGCTCGGATCGCCCCGTCGTAAGAAGAAAAGATCACCAAGTCACGATGCAGAACCGGCGTCGCCGTCATGATGTCGTTCACTTCGAGGTGCCAGAGCTCCTTGCCGGTTGCGCGATCGATCGCATACAGGCGCTTGTCGCGGCTCGCAATGAACAAGCGCGTGCCATCGCTGACGACGCTGGAGCCGTAGCGATCCCAGCGCGTCTTCTCTCCGGTGGTCGGAATGCGCGGCACGCTTCCGGCGTCGATATCTGCTCGCCATTGCTGCTTACCGGTGCGCTGGTCGAGTGCCCATAGGTAACCAGCGTCCGATGAGACATAGACGAAGCGATCGATCGCGACCGGTCGAGCGCGAATGGCGCCACCGGTCTCGAACGTCCATGCGCTCGTTCCGTCTGATTTGAGCGCATGTAACTTGCCGCCTTCCGTGCCGACAAACAAAAGCTTCGATTTCGGGTCGTACTCCAGACCTGCCCAGACAGATTCATTCACATCGTGCTGCCACTCTATGATCGGACGCGGTGCTTTCCACACCGGCGGCGCAGGCTTGGCGAGTGGCTCGATGCGATGAAACTCGACGGGAATGCGATACACCGGCACCGCTGCCTCGGGCAGCACTCCGTCTAGAGTTTGCTTGGTCGAATCGAACTGCAGCGGAAACGCAAAGGGCTGCATTTTCAGCGTCGTGCCCTCGAGACTCACCGTTCCGACCGGAACGTCGTAGCCCCCGATTCCTAGCAACGACAGCCGCACTGATTGCTTGCCGTCTTCTTGCAGGAAGTGCAGCACCACGCGCGAAGTCTCGCCTGCATACGACGGCTCGGCAGACCACCATCCCTCGATATCCGAAAACTTCATCTCGCCCTCGGCGTTCGCAAGACCAGATAGTGCGAACAAACAGAGCGCAGGAAGAGCGCGGAGCGTGTGCGGCTGCATATGTGACTCCTCGGAGGTAGCGCCGGATTCTACGTCGTGTAAGAAGAATCGGACTAGGTGCTGCACGAAGCGGACGCGCAAAGAATCTCACACAACGATCCGCAAGATTTGACACTGCGAGGATGCGCGGGAATGCGCGCCCACTCGAATGCGGGACGCATGTTCTAGATCAGTCTTCGTCGGCGTACCGCGCCACGCTCAAATTGTTGTGTACTTCGGTCACACCGAAGACATCCGCGACCCTGTCTTCGGCCGCGTATTTTTGGCGACGCTCCTCGACCGAACCGGTCAGGGTCACTTCCCCGTTCTTGACGTCGACTGAGATATTGCGTGCATCTATGAACGGATCATCAGTGAGCCGTTCGCAAATGGTCTCCGTCAATCGCGCATCGCTCGGCCGATAGCCTTTTGGCCCTCTGCCCCGATGTGAGATTTCTTGCATCGCATCGTACGCACCACCGGGATAGAACTGTGCACCGGCGGCGCGCCAAGCCATGCTGCTACATGGATCGGGAATCTCAGAAGGACGAAAGCGACGTGTAGGCATGGTTCCTCCGGTCGAGCGAATCTAAACGCACGAAGAGGGCGTCAGGATTCATCAACGCAGGGAACCAGAGGGGATGCGATGGCGCTTAGGTAATACTCACCGTCATCTCGGAGTCCATATGGAACACACCACTCCTTATCACTCCACCGCGACTGACCATATGTTTCCTGAGACCCGGGATTTCGCGCGCCTGTGGGTGGTCGCGCATGAGCGCGAGAATGCGATGTGCCTCGTGCAGCACGAATACACGACCGAGGAGGCTGTCACTCATCTCAAACACGTTCTGAATGAGCACTCGCAGCACGGACTGCACGTGACTCCCCGCAGCGTGAACAATGCAGTCGGTCAGCGCTATGACGTGAGCGACGCGAACGGCTGGTACGCGACGTATTGGCTTTCGCCTGAACGCATTCCCGCAGATGATGGCGCCCTCACCGCGATCACTACACCGGTGGCTCGGCAGCATGATTTTCCGGAGGCGGAAGTGAGAGGACGTGATGAGGTGATGAGGTGAATGAGCGAGAGCTCAGTGCCAGCAATGTGAAAGCCAATGCACAGGGTTTACCGGGTGCATCCTTCGAGGTACCTCTTCGACCGAAGCGTTTTGACCTATCACCTCTTTTTTGCGTTCTCTGCGGCTAAATCATCTTCTCTTCTCGCACGCATGACCTTGCGCTCTTTGTGTTGCGTCCTGACGAGTTGGTCAACCCTGACGCGCAAAGATGAGCTTCACGGCTTCGAGCGAATCCGCCTCCTCTGCACGTTTGTCCGGCCGATAGCGTTTCACGCGCGCGAGGCGCAGTGCGAAACCACCGGGATAGCGCGGGCTCGCTTGGATATCGCTGAAAGCCACTTCCACCACCAACTCCGGCCGCACATACACAGTCCAATCGTCGCGACGTACTTCGTGCGCCAACAATTCTTGTGTTTGCCAGCGAAGCATCTCATCAGTGAGACCTTTGAACGTCTTACCGAGCATGACGTACTCGCCAGTGTCTGCATCGAATGCGCCGAGGTGCAGATTGGATAACGAACCGCGGCGGCGACCATGTCCCCACTCTGCCGCCAGCACAACCAAGTCCAACGTGTGCGCGCGTTTGATCTTGAGCCAACTCGCTCCGCGATTGCCGGCCTCATACGGGGCGACGAGGGACTTTGCCATCACGCCCTCATGACCTGCCGCGAGCGCAGCGTCATAGAACGTCTGTGCTTGATTGCGATCCGCACTCACCAGCCGTGGCATGACGAGATCCTCCGGAATCGCCCCTTGCAGCGACTCGGCACGTTCCCGCAGTGGCTTGTCCGCTAATGTACGGTCATCGAGTCTCAAGCAATCGAAATAGAACGCGCGGATCGGCAATTCACGCCGAAGCGCGTCCACATCCAGCTTGCGACCGAAGCGGCGCATCGTCGTTTGGAAGGCAACAGGTCGGCCTGCGGTATTGAACACGATCGCTTCGCCGTCTAGCACGAGCGTGTGCGGCGCGAAATGGCGTGCTTGCTCGACGATCTCGGGAATGGCGTGCGAAACATCATTCAGATTTCGCGTGTAGATGCGAACGTCGCTGCCGACTTTATGAACTTGGATGCGCGCGCCATCCATCTTCCATTCGAACGCGACTTCGCCTTCGAATAGTTCCAGCGCTTCGCCCACGTCGGCCGCAGTTTGAGCCAGCATCGGTGCGATCGGGTGCATTGGCTGCAGCTGAAATCGATCCAATCCAGCCGTTCCTTCCGCGAATGCAGCTTGTGCAACAGCGCCGAGCGAAGGCGCATACATTGCAGCTCGGCGAATCGCGCTCGCCTCCATGCCGCTCGCGACCGCGATTGCATCGAGCATGACTCCGGCTAAGGCACCTTGACGCAATTCCCCAGTAATCAAGCGCCACAAGAACTCGCGTTCTTCTTGCGTCGCGCGCGCGAATAGATCTCGAAGCGCATTCGCGCGCTTCGCCGTCGAACCCGATCCTTTGATTGCGACGATCGCATCCAGAGAACGATCTATGTCCAGGAGAGTCAGAGAGGATTCACTCGCGCCAGGTTCTTGGCCCGCAGCCTTAAGCATCGCAAAGCTAATTCCGGTGCGTCCCTGAGGCGGTTCACCTGCGAGATAGCTCACCGCAAGCTGCACCTCTTGCAGCCCCACCTGCTTGAGCAATGTTGCAATCGCCTGCTGCTTCTTTAGACGCGATGTCGTCGCGGCAATTTGCTTCGAGGTTTCAACCAAGGCGGCGAGCGTCGTGTAGGGATCGTTGCTTGCCATTCCTGCCTAAATCCCGCTCGACCATCTGGAGTTTCATCTCAGCAATCTTGGCCCGCAAATGACAAGGAAGCATCCGACTGTTCTTATGCGATAGCCGCACGTATTACGTCGACAATGTGGGGCGGAATGAGCGAGCAGTGGAGTTGCTGCGACCGATGTGTGCCTTGAGCCGGAACGAGGAGAGGCTCAGGGAGAGGGGCTCCACTATCGTTCCCTCTCCCCTTGCGGGAGAGGGTTAGGGAGAGGGGGCCTGACGAAGTCTCGACAGCACCGTCGCCACCACACGATCGCAACGCTCACCCATGAATGGGAACGTCGCAGGCAAGGTGGTTCGGACGCTCTCACTTATATATGTACGCAGCAAGTTGCGAGCTCGATGATCGCGAGTCTTCACAGTCGCGGCCGGAATGCCCAAGTACTCCGACGTTTCTTCGACAGACATCCCCTCGACTTCGCGAAGCACGAACACGGTTCTGAACGCGTCCGGCAGTTGCGTGATCGCCTGCTCGAGCAGCGATTGCATCTGCGCAGCCTCCGTCGTGACTTGCGGATCGGATCGGTGCGAGTCGCTCGCTTCGCTGTTGTCGATCATCGTCATCCCGTCATCGGTGTCGTAGTCAAGATCTGCTTCGAGTGCGATGTGCGTTTGCCGACTCTCGCGTGCTCGCAACCGATCGATCGCCTCATTGCGAACGATGCGTGCGAGCCATGCACCCAAGTTGCTGCCGCTCATGCTCGAGAGCCGATAGAACGCGCGAACGTAACTTTCCTGTAGCACGTCCTCCGCCTCGGCAGCGTCCTTCATGATGCTGACCGCCAGCCGAAATAGTCGCTGGTTGTAGCGGCGCATGATCTGATCGAAGGCTGCGTGTTCACCCTTGGCGGCACGTGCTGCGAGATCGGCGTCGCTCAGTTGGGAAGCTGAGCGAACGCCGGGAGCAGATACTGCGTCGCCCTGGACTGGGGTAGAGTCGAGACTCATAAGATAAGTGTAGCCGCCCATCCAAGTACGCACTGTGACTCCCTACTAGAACTTGTCCGGGAACTGCTTCGCGATGCCCGCACCCAACGCATCTGCGATCACGTACATGTGATTCTTCATCGCTTCCCAAGTCTTGGCTTCGCTCGCCCAATCTTTCGCAGCGATCTGCTGGTTCTGTTGGACGTGATGCGCACCGTGTGCGCTGAGCAAGCCCATCAACGTATCCTTCGGCAGATACGGATTCGCGCCGCTCAGGAAACCCGCGATTTCTCCCGCATTCGACGTCAACTGCTCGACTGCAGTCTTAGCGCCCGCCGCATCCTTTGCAATGGTGGCTTGCGCGTGCGCCTTCACTGCACCGTAGTGGCCGGCGAGCAGTTTGAATAGTTGATCCGAAGCTGCTTGGCCATAAAACGGCGCAATGGCGCCCGCAATCTGCTTTGCATTTGCGACCACTTGCTGCTCGGCGAGCTTGGCGTCGGCGGCGTCATTCGCTGCCAGATTCCGCACGACTTCGCGTACCCAGAAGATGTGACCGATCCACAGATCTCGCAGCGCCGCTTGTGTCGCGCTCAGTTTTGACGAGACGGCGGTCGCTTGCGTAGCGGCGGCATGTGTATCGGCCGCAAACGCGCTACCACATGTCGCAATGCACACGCCCAAAACCACCGCTGATTTCAATGCTGCTCTTCGTAGGATCATCGCTATTCTCCGGTTTGACGATGTACGCGAAGCAAACGCACGTTGCATTTCTTGGCGTACCTACGAGAGATGACGGAACCGGTTCCCGCCAGGTTCCCGCGAGCCGCGTAAGTGATGGAGTGATGAAGTGAATGCGCCGAACGGCGCGTGAACGGCGTTACGTCAAGTGCGATTGCACCGCACCCTTCCACACGAAGCCCTGATGCCAACGGGGGCTCGCAGGCATGGTGAAACAAAGGAACAGCAATTGAGGCATGCGCGTGGGATGCACTCGTACCCCCGCCGTTTACGCGCAGCTTTCACGCGAGCGGCTGCTCGCTTTCACTTCATCACGTCTAGGCGTTCGCATGCGAAGTCGTTCACGAAAGAAAAACCGCCACAGAGAAGCGCGGGGGAACGTGCTCTCTGCGGCGGCCTGCGGCGGGACGTTATCTCGCCGCATCCCCCTACTTCGAAGGATTAAAAGTGACCGCGAACGCCCAAGATGAAGCGGCGCTCGTATTGCTGCTGGTACGCAGGCTGATCTTCCCACTGGAAGTAATAGTTCTCGTACTCGTCAGTGAGATTGAGACCTTGCAGATACACCGTGAACATCGGATTGATGTCGTAGCTCACGGACGCATCCACGTACTCCGTCGGCGATTGATACAGGGTGAGACCCTGCGTGGACCACACTTGGTTCAATCCTGCGGCACGCTTGCTGCGGCGATTGAGGGCCACACGCGCTTGGAACTTATCGGTTTCGTACCAGAGCGCCACGTTGGCTTGCACCTTTGAGTTATCCAAGAACGGGACTGTCTCGCCATTCAAATCTTTGTTGCCCGAATCCGATGGCGAGTAGGTGTAGTTCGCATCGATGCCGAAGTGCGACCAAAAGCCCGGCAATTCGAGAAACGCGTGCTTCACACCGACTTCTGCGCCATCGATCGAACCACCTTGGCCCTGCACGTTGATTCCAACCGGAACGGTGCGCCGAACCACGCCGTCTTGATCCGGCAACGCCATGTCCACCGACGAACGCGCGATGAAGCTCTTGATGTCGATATGGAACAGCGCGAACGACATCAACGTGTGATCCGTCGGATACCACTCGAGGGATGCGTCGTAGTTGGACGAGCGCCACGGATCCAACTCAGGATTGCCATCCTGATTCGCGCCGATCACATCGAAGCGACCTCCGGCTGCATTGTTGATCGCGTAAGACGGATTGAGCGCGCCGCCCCATTGCTGCAGATCCAGCAGGGTCATCGTCTTGGTGTAGGCGACGCGGAATTTCAGATCCTCCAACAGATCGAACGAAAAGTTCACACGCGGCAGGAAATCCGTGAAGTCGCGGCTGGTGACGATGTCGCCCGCATCGAGATTCGCAGCACCGTACGGCTGCGGGATACCGACGAGGTTTTGCGTCACATCCAAGTTCGTCTTGATGTATTGGAAGCCCACGTTGCCGTGGTACGGCCGATCGCCGCCGCCGACGTTCGCTTGAACGAAGAACGTCGTTTGATCTAGATCGACTTTGAATGACTGACCCGGATTGCTGACCTTCACGTTTCCAGGAAAGAGCGAATCGTGGAACGCCTTCGGGTTGTCCATCGCTTTCGGATCGAGCGTGTAGATCGGCGGCAGTCCTTGAGCGTTGCCGTAATCCGTTATTTGGATCACGTCGTTGCCGAACGATGAGAGCGGCATGCGGCCAAGCGCGGTGTAGTAATCCACCCCGCTCGGGGTCGCACCTAAATTGTCGCCTGCAGTGCACGCACCGGGGATCCCGCCGCCGTCCAAGCGCACGTCGGTCGCTTTCCACTTCACCAAGCATCCCGAGCCGTTGCTTGCAGCGCCGCTGTAGAACGGCGCGAGATAGTCGTATCCAAGCTGCTTCGCCGAGCGCTCGCCGTACCGCACGCCCGCTTCGAGAGCAAAGCTGTCGTTGAACTCGTACTTGCCGTCGAGACGGAACACATCCATGTCCGATTCGCGATCGAAATTGTTTTCTGACGAAAGTGCACCGATGGAGTAAGCGTTTACATCAGAGACGATCGCCGGAATGTCCGAGAAGCGCACATGCTTGCCGCTGTAATCGGCAATGATGCGTTGATTGCCGACATATCCGTTCGGATAGGGATTCTGATAGCCGCCTGGATAGTACGGATAGTTGCCCGCGTATCCATTCGCAGCATCGGCACCGACATGTGCGAGCCATTGATCGCCGTTCGCCAAGTCGATGTCGGCATAGCTGTTGACGCTGTCGTTGTTCGCTTTGCCATAGATCGCGCGGAAGCCGCCCGTGAAAGGCCCGCCGTTGTCGAAGCGTAGTTCCAGATTCACGTTGGTCGAATCCGAATCCGTGCGCTGCATTTGCGAGTACGACTTCAAGCGCAGCGTGTTCAGATCGTAGATCTGCGTCGTGTTGATCTCACCGCCGACGTTTGCACCGGTATCGCGGCTTTGCAGCGGCGTGAACCAGGTCCAGTTCTGCCATTTGATCTCGCCGACGACGCCAGCCGTGCGCACGTACTGCGTTTGATCGGTGTAGAAGGCATCGGCCGTCAGGTTCAACGCATCCGTGAGACGGACTTGGAAGGATGCGTTCAGGCCCAAACGATGGCGTTCGGTGAAACGGTTGTACGCGGTATGACCTTCGAACGAAATGAAGCGATCGTTAGTGTCGCCGTCGTTGTTGACGTCGCCATCGGGATCGACCCAGCCAGAGCCTTCGTTCGGCAATCCGGTCCAACCTGGGTCCGCTTCCAATCCGTTGTAGTAGTTCGCAAGGTTTACATTCGAATACGCCGCTGAAAACAGTGCGCCGAACTTGTCGTTGCTCCAAGCAATCAAGCCGTTGGCCTGTGGATCGAAATCGTCTGCGCCGCTGCCGTAAGTCGTCTCGGCAGCAACGGAGCCTGTGAACCCCTTCGGTAGATCGAACGGCCGACGGGTCTTGAGATTTACCGTGCCGGTGAGACCGCTGTTGACGAGATCGGCGCTGCCGGTCTTGAAGACTTCCACACCCGAGAAAAGCTGGGAAGGAATGTCGCCGAAGTTCGGCTGAACAGTTGTAGTCGAATTCGCACCCAAATACTGCTCGCCATTGAGCAGCGTGGTGACCTGCGGCAAACCGCGAATCGCGACTTGTGCGCCTTCGCCCGCGTCGCGGCGAATTTGCACGCCGGGAATGCGTTGGAGCGAATCGGAGATCGTGACGTCGGGCAGCTTGCCGATGTCTTCGGCAGAAATGGCGTCGACGATCTGTTGCGAATCCCGCTTGGTTTCGATCGCCGCCTGCTGCGAAGCGCGCAGACCGGTGACAACGATTTCCTCAACGTCATCGCTCGCCCCGGCTGCGGCGTAGGTACTCACCGTGGCCAGGGCCGATGCGGCAAGCGCGGACGCCTGCGCGAACTTACGAGTTCTCATCTTCATGCAAATCCCCTCTATCGAATCCGGCGCGCCGGATGGCGGCGCCGCCGCATCCGTTGTTCTGTGGCTTGAATCGCACGCGCAAGGCGTGTTGCGGGCGAATCTTGCTGCTGCGCCACGCAGGCTGTCAATAAATTCTTCTATTTGATTAACAATTAAGCGACGAAAGATATTTTGGGTTTCTGAATTAGCGGTATCACGGCCCATCAGAAACGAAAAAAGGCCGCCGCATTGCTGCGGCGGCCCAGTGTTGAGCCGAATCGGTAGGCTGTTATTGGCGGGCGATCTGAACCGAGCGGGAGGTCAAATTCCAAGCGCGCAGACCAATTGCCGGCTCCCCTGTCGCACTCTTCGCTGGGTACACAATCGCGACTTCTCGACGCTCGCCCGGCAACAGCGAGATGTAGTTATCCGCGTAGTACGCCGGCAAAATGCGCTCGCCTTTCGCGTTCAGCAGCGTCAGCTTGGTATTCAACAAAGCAGCCGTGCCGGTGTTTTCAAGCACGACTTTCACGCGCACGTCATCCCCTTGCTCGGTTTGAGTCGCTGTTGCATTCAATGACCCTTGAGGCAGATCGTTCAGCTGGCGTAGCGAACTCTCGTCCTTCCCTTCCCAGTAGAAGTTCCGCGATAGCAATGTCCCGGCGCCGTCGACCAACTCCAATTTCACGAGTACCACGTCATCTGCTAGCGCCGCGAGATCCAGCTTACTGGCGTTCGTCACCGCATTGGCTGCTGCATCGACGTTGTCCTCGCGTTCGAGCACAAGGCGATTGTCGAGCGAGTACACGTGCGTACGAAGCTTCAATCCCGGCCTCGCATCGAGCGTGGTGTTAATCACCGCGAGCTGATGATCCGGCAGGTTCATCTGTGCATGGATCGGTTCGCACGCCTTCTTCACACCGTAGTACGACGCTTGGGTGTCGTAATCGGAGCTGTAGATCTGCCAGTGATTACTCGGCCAGGACGAGTGCGTCATCCACAACAGCCGTCCGCTGTTCTTGGTCCAGAGAAATGCCTGGAACCCTTCGAACATCGCGCGATGCGTCACGTAGTTCATCATCTGCGCCTTGCGTTCAAAGTCCTCGAGGCTCGTCGCCGCACCGAACTGACGATCCAACGTTTCCATGAACGTTTTCACATCGCCATTACCGCCAAAGTGCCAGTCGTGATAGGCGAGCGTATCGCTGAGCGGCCAGCGATCTTGCGGCGGAATCCATGCTTGAATCGATTCCAACGTCGCGAGCGATGGCGTGCCGACTTCCACCGAAAATCCTTCTGCGTTCTGCGTGAAGTACTGCACGGGCGGGCGATAGTTGTAGGGTCCGCTCCCCTGCAGATTCACACGATTCGAACTGCCGTTGAAATACCGCGTGCCGTCGAGTTCGGCGACGAGATTCGCGAGCCCCTCGTTCAAGATCGGCTGCGGTACGCCTTCATTGCGTCCAAACCACAATGCGATCGAGGGATGATTGCGATAGCGAGAGATCACATCGCGCGCATTGGCGAGAAAGAGTTGCGGATCTTGCGGCTCAACTTGGAAGTCCTGCGTCGACGCCCAGAAATCATTCAAGATCAGCAAGCCGTACTCGTCGGCTAGATCGTAGAAGACGTCCTCGGTGTCTTGACCCATCCAGTTACGAATAATGTTGAGGTTCGCTTGCTTGTGGAGTTCGAAATAGGGCTCCAGCTTCTCGCGCGAGACACGCTTGCGTGAATCGTCCATGCCCCAATTGCCGCCACGCGCCGCAATGCGCACGCCGTTCACTCGAATCGCGAGATACGGGGTGAGCGATGTGTCATCGAGCACATGCACTGCTGGGGATTTCAACGCACCTGGCATCAATGAAGCGGCCCATCCCTTTGGGCTCTTCTTGAGCGCATCATGCCGCACATCGACCAAGCGTTCGCCACGCAGCGTGCCGAGTGTCGTATCCACATCCACGCGCTGTAGCTTGCCCGCGTCATCGAACAGCGAAAGTTCATAGGTGATGTGGCGAATACCGAAGCGCACATCCTTCGCGTCAGACGCGGCGTTGTTGGCCGTGAAGCTTAAGTGCAGGTTGTACAGCTCCTGCTTGCCGTACCCGTTCGGCCACCACAGACGCGGATGATCGACCGTGAGTTGTTTGAATTCCTGGGGCGTGAGTTTGACGGTCGACTCCCCCGGCGAAAGTGCGACGTCCTTGCGAACGGTTACGTCATCGAACGATGCGGTCAGCGTGCCTCGGACTTCAGCGTGCGATGCATTCTGCAGCGGTACGTCGATGTAGATGTTGGCGCGATCGGTCGCGGGTAGCGGCAGTTGCGTGATCACATGCGGATCTTCGATGCGCACCGCTCCGCTTGCGGACAACACGACGTCTTGCCACAGACCGACGTTCCGATCGCGAATGCCCGGAATCCAGTCCCACCCTTCGGTCGCAACAAACGTAGGGCCGTCGAGTGCGAGATTGCCGCCGTTCTCGCCAGGCCCAGCCTTGATCGATTCTTCGTGCGGAATACCCGGATGCGGTGGCGGCAGGATGTGAACTGCGAGTGCATTCTTCTGGCCGACCTTGATGGCGTTGGTAACGTCGTAGATGCCGCGGATGAATGCGCCTTTCACGTCGCCGATACGCTTGGCATTCAGCCAAACTTCGGCGGCATAGTTGATTCCTTTGAACGTGAGCGTCAGGCGCTGACCTTGCAGGTTCGACGGTGCAGTGAACTCGGTGCGATACCAGTAACTCTGCCGCGCGAGCGATTCGGGAATGGCCATGTTGTTGAGGCCGTAGTCCGGATCGGGATACACGCCGCGATCGATCAATGTCGTGAGCACGGTGCCAGGCACCGTTGCGGCATACCACGAAGAAGCATTGAATCCCGGCTGCGATATCGTTGCAGGATCTGCCGCGACCTTCGGTGCCTCCGCCAACCGCCACTGCGCGAGAATCCACTCGTTCGGTCGCGATGCTTGCAGTGCCTCACTCTGCGGCACGGGCTTGGCGACAGGTTTCGAGAATGGCGCATTGCTGCGAGGTAACGTCCACGGAGCTTGCGGCAACGGCATCCCGGTCCACTGACGCACTTGCCATGGCCAGCCCACGGAAATGTCCGCGAAATGAATCAGAGAGAAATCGGGCTTCGCTTGTTGCGCCTTGCGAATCTCGTCCGCTGAATAGGCGCGTGAGCTCACGACGAAGTTCGCAAGTTCGCCGCCGAAATGATTGTTCGGCGCCCAAGGCAACATCGTGGGCGCGACTTG